>JAYEJO010000131.1:0-2277 GCA_034660595.1 Candidatus Caldatribacteriota bacterium | reverse complement strand
GGGGAAGAAAACTGGGAAATAGGAGAATTTACTGCCTATAATGCCACGATTGAACAATGCGGTAAGGCAGACGGCATAACTGCTAGCGGAAAGAAAGTAAAACAAGGCAGAACTTTAGCTTGCCCCCCAGAATACAAACTAGGAACTAAAATAGAGATTGAGGGGCGTGGAGTATATGAATGTCAAGATAGGGGTGGTGCTATTAAAGGAAATCGGTTTGATATTTATTTTGATAGTGTTGCCGAAGCTAAACAATTTGGTCGGCAAAAGATAAATTATAAAATAATAAAATGAAAATAGAAAGTGAATTAAAAATAACTGATAATGCCCACGATTTTGAGGAAATAGCAATGTTTGCAGATGATTTAATAGAAAAATTAGCAAAAAATAAATTAAAAAAAGAAGATAGAGTATTATTAGAAAGTGCGGTTAATATAATATACGAATTAAGAAAAAATAATGTCTAGTTTTGCTACTTGGATAAAGCACCCTAAAACAGGAAAACCAGTTAGAGCCAATTTCCTTGATAATTATTTTGCTAAAAGAGAATACGGAGTTGTTATTATAGGAAGTAAAGACACTGACCCAGTATATAGAGAGAACGAAGTTGAGATTGATAAGGAAGCAATTAACAAAGAGGAGCAAGCCCTTGACAAAAGTAAATGAAAGAGTATAATAAAGACATAATAAGTAAGCAAAAAAATGAATAAGCTAAAAACAATCAGTCTCCAAGGCAAAGAATACGCCCAAGTACCAGAGAGGGTAAAGTATTTCAACAGCAACAACCCTAACGGCTCGATCGTAACCAAACCAAAAATAGAAGGGGAAGGTTTAGCATTTAGAGCCTACATTTACCCCGATGTTAAGAATATGAACCGCAAGTTTACTGGTCATTCGTTCGGAAAACTAACAGGCGAAAAAGCTTTAGAAAAACTAGAATGTGTCCCGTTATCAACGCAAATTTTAACAAGAGAAGGATTTAAATTTTATCACGAGATTAAAGTAGGAGAAGATGTTTTAACTTATAATCTTAAAGAAGATAAAAACGAATGGCAGAAACTTGAAAAAGTATCTGTTTATAAAAATGCGTCACTTGTTAAAATGTCTTCATCTAGGTTTTCTGCTGTTTTTACACAAGACCATAAATGGGTAGTAGATAATGGGAAAACAAAAAAACTTATTCCTTTTAATGAAATAGAATTAAAGAAGGGGAATAATAAGATTATTTTATCTGCTAGTGAGGAGGTGGCAAAGGGGGATGAAGATGCCTCAAGGTTGGCGTGGCTTTTCACTGATGGATATTTAAGATATACAGAAGATATGCTTCCAACTAACTCACTAATTAAACAAAGCAAAAAAAATGAGATTAAAAAATTGAAAGCATTATTTGGAGAACCTACTAGTATAAAGCATTTTGATAATTGGAAAGATAGTAACGAGTGGTATATTAACGCTGATGAAGTTAGGAGAATTTTAGGGAAATATAAAGTAAGAACATATAAAGATTTGCCAAACGCTGTCTCTAAAATGTCTACTAGTGATGTAAAAATGTTCTACCAGTCTGCTATGGATGCCGATGGCTATGACACTGGCTTTGCCAAAACTTACTATGAAATTATTGAAGCAGTACAAATATGTTGTGCTAGATTAGGGATTAAAACAAATAAGATTTACACAAGGGAATTTGATAATTCAACAAAACCGATTTACATCCTACCAATACATAAAGGAAATGGAGCGTATACAAACCAGTTGAAAATTAAAAATATGCCACCTGCTGATGTTTGGTGTCCAACCGTGAAAAATGGAACTTGGGTAGCTAAACAAAATGGGCAAGTTTGGATAACTGGGAATACAGTTGCAGTAGGACGAGCATTAGCTTTTATGGGAATTATGGCTGACGGGGGGATCGCCTCAAAGGAAGAAATGGATAAATTTAAAGAAGCTGAACCTTTTAAAGGAGACGAATTTAAAAAGGAAATGCGTAAAATAGAAAAGAAACAAAATATAGCACCACCATTAAGTACCCGTTAATTTAAAACTATGAAAATGAACTTCACATTGTGGGCAAACAAGTACAAGAAAACCGACAAGCACCCCGACTACATTCTTAATAAATGGGATGGAGAGAATAATTTTAAAGTAGGAGCTGGCTGGGTTAAAGGCTCTAAAGACGGTAGTAAGTATATCTCTATCTCTTATGATGATGAATTTAAAAAAGAAGAAAAAGATAAACCTATAGAACCTATGCCTTTTTAATTAAATAAAAACTATGAA
>JAYEJO010000130.1:0-2307 GCA_034660595.1 Candidatus Caldatribacteriota bacterium | reverse complement strand
CGGCGAAAACGGAGCCGGCAAATCAACCCTGATGAGTATCTTGTATGGATTGTATCAAGCCGATTCCGGTGAAATCTTTGTACATGGAGAAAAAGTTAATATCGCCAATCCGAATGTTGCTATCGATCTAAAGATTGGTATGGTTCATCAGCATTTTATGTTAGTACCGCCTTTAACTGTTACGGAAAATATTATCCTGGGTATGGAACCCAAAAAAAATAATATTTTAATAGATATGGAAAAAGCAGTAAAAAGCGTTGAAGAATTATCCAAGAGTATGGGTTTTAAAATTGACCCCAAAGCAAAAATAGAAAATATTTCTGTGGGAATTCAGCAGAGAGTAGAGATTATTAAAGTTCTCTATCGGGGAGCAGAAATCCTGGTGATGGATGAACCCACTGCAGTATTAACCCCTCAGGAGGTAGAAGAGCTATTTGAAATACTTAAATCGCTAAAAAAGCAAGGAAAGACTATCATTTTTATTACTCATAAGTTAAATGAAGTAAAAGCTCTCTCTGACCGGGTAACCGTAATGAGAAGAGGAAAGGTGGTTGGAGTAAAAGAGACCAAAGATACCAATCAAGAGGAAATCGCCAGTATGATGGTAGGCAGAAAGGTTATTTTTGAAATTGAAAAAAACCCCCTTACCCCCGGTAAAACAGCTTTAAAAGTAGAAAAATTAAAAGCGCTTAACAACAAAGGATTACCGGCTGTAAAGAACATCTCTTTTGAAATAAAGGAAGGTGAAATATTGGGGTTTGCCGGTGTAGAAGGAAATGGACAGACTGAGTTGGTAGAAGTTATTACCGGACTTCGTCCGGCATCAGGCGGTAAAATATTATTATATGGTAAAGATGTTACTAATTATTCTCCCCGAAATATCAGAGAAGAAAAAATTGCTCATATCCCTGAAGACAGGAGACGGCGTGGAATTATTTCAAATTATACGGTTGCCGAAAATTTAATTTTAGGAAGCCATTACCGCCCACCTTTTAACAAAGGTTTAGCCTTAAACTTTCCCGCAATTAATAACCATGCTAATAATTTAATTAAAGATTTTGATATACGACCTCCCGATAAAGATAATTTACTGAAATCTTTATCCGGAGGCAACCAGCAGAAGGTTATTGTCGCCCGTGAATTATACGGAGAACCAAAACTTTTGATCGCTGCTCAACCAACTCGGGGATTAGATGTAGGTTCTATTGAGTTTGTACACCAACAAATATTAAATGAAAGAGATAAGGGAAAAGCAATTCTACTAATTTCAGCTGATTTAGAAGAGATTTTATCTTTAGCTGATCGCATTGCCGTAATATACGAAGGCGAAATAGTAGATTTTTTAGACCCGAAAAAAACAGACGAAAAAGAGTTAGGCTTATTAATGACCGGCTCTACTACGAATAAAAAATTATCAAAGGCCAAGTAGTTTATGGAGGAAGATAAATTTGAAAAGTATTAAAAAATTTGACTATTATATTTTTTTAGAAAGAATTACTCCTTTAATTGCTGTTTTATTTGCGCTCTTAGTAGGCGCAATTGTTATTATGCTAATTGGCGAAGACCCAATTTTTGTTTATAAGACATTATTTAGTAACGCTATTGGTAACCGGGATGGCTGGGGTAATGTATTATTCAGAGCAACCCCTTTAATATTTACCGGATTAGCAGTCGCCTTCGCTTTCCGTTGCGGCTTATTTAATATAGGCGGAGAAGGGCAGATGTATATAGGGACTTTTCTTGCTACCTGGGTTGGATTTACCTTTACTAATTTGCCTGCTTTTATACTTCTTCCTTTATGCATATTAACTGCAGCTGCGGGTGGTGCTTTATGGGCGGCCGTTCCCGGAATATTAAAGGCGAAAATAGGGGTACACGAAGTAATTGTTACTATTATGATGAATTGGATAGCCTCTTCTCTAACCTTCTTTCTTGTTTTAAAATTTAAGGCACAGCCAACAGAAACAATGGCAGCAGCCGGCGTAAAACAGATGATTCCCCATACTAAAGAAATTGCTGAAGCAGCTCGTCTTCCCCGACTTTATCCTATTCTTCAGTCTCTTAATATAGATTTTCCTGCTTATAATCAGGTTAATGTTTCCTTTTTCATTGCCATAGGAGTAGCCATATTGGCTTACTATATTTTATGGAAAACAAATTTAGGATACGAGATAAGAGCAGTCGGCTATAACCCTTTAGCTGCCGAATATGGCGGAATAAGTGTAGCCAAAAATATTATATTAGCTATGATGATAAGCGGTGCTTTTGCCGGTTTAGTAGGGACCAATGAAGTGATGGGTTTTAAAT
>JAYEJO010000129.1:0-2308 GCA_034660595.1 Candidatus Caldatribacteriota bacterium | reverse complement strand
CCCGATGCTCGAGCTGGTAATCTTAGAAACAATCCTGTTCACCAAGAGATGCAGGAAGCTGCAGAAAAAGTCGGAGTTGATTTTAATATCAATGTAGTTACTGATGAAAACCACCAAATAGTAGAAATTGTAGCTGGAGAATTGTTAACTTCATGGCGGCAGGGAGTAGAGATGTGTAGACAGATATATATTTGTCCAATTGAGAAGAAAGCAGATGTGGTAATTGCCAGTGCAGGCGGCTATCCCAAGGATATTAATGTTTATCAATCTCAAAAAACACTGGAGAATGCCGGTCAGGCAATAAAACCCGGAGGAACAATTTTACTACTTGCTGAGTGTACTGAGGGTTATGGGGAAGCCACTTTTAAAAAGTGGATAGAAGAGGCAAATACTCCTGATGATATAATCAAACGCTTAAAGAATAAATTTGTTTTAGGCGGGCATAAAGCCTATGCTATAGCCAGTGTAACAAAAGAGGTGGAAGTGATTTTGATTTCTTCTTTGCCTAAAGATAAAGTTCGTAAATTATTTTTTATTCCTATGGAGGATATTTCAAAAGCTATAGAATATATTAAAGAAAAATATGGTGAAGATTTTCAGTCCTATATTCTTCCTTCGGGGAATACAGTTGTACCTCAATTAGTTTAAAAAGTTTTGGAATTAAATATTATGAATTTGTTTTGGATTATTAAAAAAATACTTTTAAAGAAAGAGAGATTTATATTTTAAATGCATCCTTTACATCAGATGTTAGCCCGTGCTGCTGGTCGAGAAAAAGTTAAACCTGGTGAATTTATTGTATCCAAAGTAGATTTGGCAGAGATAAATGATTTATATTTACAGGTGCTATTATCTTTTAAAGAGATGGGAGGAGATAAAGTTTGGGACCCTCAAAAAATAACCTTTGTAATGGACCATTATGCCCCTGCTCCTACCATTAAAGCTGCGGAAAATCAGAAAAAAATGCGCGAGTTTGCCAAAGAGCAAGGGATAAAACATTTCTTTGATATTAACCGGGGAGTATGTCATCAGGTGATGCCGGAAGAAGGCTTGGTCTGGCCGGGAATGATATTGGTAGCAACTGATTCTCACACCACCACTCATGGAGCTTTTGGTGCTTTTTCTACCGGAATTGGAGCAACAGATATGGCAGCAGTTTTACTTACCGGTGAAATATGGCTAAGAGTTCCAGAAATTATAAAGATTAATATTACCGGAAAAACCAAGAAAGGAATTATGGCCAAGGATATTATTCTTTATATTATCTCCCAATTAGGTACAGATGCCGCCTTATATAAAGCAATAGAATATACCGGGGAAGTAGTGAATGAGATGTCTTTAGATGAACGTTTAGTCCTTTGCAATATGTCCGTGGAAATGGGGGCAAAAGCTACCTATATCAAGCCAGATAAAAAGGTATGGGACTACCTTTCCCAGGTTAAACATCAAAAAGTTCAAAAAGATACGTCCATTAAACAATTAGGTGAGAAAGAAAACGAAGTATACGAATCTGTCTATAATTTTGATATTAGCAAACTTAAACCACAGATAGCCCTTCCTAATAGAGTAGATAAAGTCGTTCCTGTTTCGCAGGTGATAGGAAAACCAATTCATCAAGCGTTAATTGGAACTTGTACAGGAGGGAGAATTAACGATATAAAAACAGCTGCAGAAATTATAAAGGGAAAGAGGATACCTCCCCAGGTAAGATTACTTGTTGTACCCGCTTCCAGCCAAATATTAAAAAAATGTATTGATTTGGGTTATATTCAAATCCTGCTAGATTCGGGGGCAACTTTGGCTACTCCTTCTTGTGGTCCTTGTTTAGGTGCTCACGAAGGAGTTTTAGCTCCAGGAGAAAATTGCATTTCTACTTCCAGCAGAAATTTTCCCGGAAGGATGGGGAGCACAGATGCAAAAATATTCTTATCTTCTCCGGCTACCGCAGCTGCATCGGCTTTAAAAGGGGAAATAGCAGATCCCCGGGAATTTTTCTAATCCGTTAGAAAAGGAAATATTTCATATGTTTAAACCCATAATAAAGGGAAAAGTTTTTAAAGTAGGAGACGATATTGATACAGATCAGATTTATCCAGGAAGGTATCTTTATTTAACTTCACCGGAAGAGATTGCTTCACATGCCATGGAAGATATTATTCCTGATTTTTCCGAAAAGATAGAAGGAGAAGATTGGATAATAGTTGCTGGGAAAAATTTTGGCTGCGGTTCCAGCAGAGAACATGCTCCCAGAGCTATTTTATGCGCCGGAATTAAGGCGGTGGTAGCAGAATCTTTTGGGCGTATTTTT
>JAYEJO010000128.1:0-10104 GCA_034660595.1 Candidatus Caldatribacteriota bacterium | reverse complement strand
ATACAATTTTGCCTTTATTTTATAGACATCTGCTAATCCTAATTTATCTTCTAACTCTTCAAATATCTTTTCTGCCTGAAAAATATAATATTTTACTTCTTTATATTCATCTTTTTCTAAGTATTCCTCTCCCAAATGAATATAGTTAATTCCTTTATTATATATGTCTCCAATTTTATCAGCTATTTTAACACTTTCCCTTAGATAATATATAGCTTGTTTTGACTCACCCAATGAAGAATAGGCAAATCCAATGTTATTCATAATATTAGAAATAATAATAATATTGTTATTCTTTTTTGCGATAGAAAGGCTCTCTTTATATGCTTCAATAGCCTTTTCCCATTTACCTAACATATCATAATATATCCCAATGTTATTTAAAGCCATGGCATAAACATCTAAAGCTTTTATCTCTTTGCAAATATCAATGCTTTCTTTAAGATAAGAGTATCCTATAGAAGTATCGCCCTTAAAGAGACACGCTAACCCTATGCCCTTTAAAACGCTTGCTTTTCTCTTTAAATTACTTATTCTACCGGTGATTGAAAGGCAGTTTTTAAAATATTCAATTGCTTTATCCCACTGCCCCATATCCCCATATAAATTTCCCATACCCATCAATATCAAAGATTCATTATCTTCGTCCCCAGTTTTTTTACAGCACTTCAAAGCTTTATTTAAATTAATTTCCGCTTCTTTTCTTCCTCCAATAATCGATTGGGAGAAAGCCAATTTATTATATATTTCTGAAAGTTTAACCAGTTGTTCCTTTTTAAGCTCCGTTGATTTTAAAATCTTAATACTATCCGTATAATAATTAACAGCATTTTTAAAAGCATATACGAATTGGGCTTTATCTCCGGCTTTATTCAAATAAAAAACAGCTTTTTCCGGGTCATCACTATTTTTAAAATGATAGGCTAATTCTTCAACTTTTGCATCTATTTTGGATAAATATATTTCCTCCATAGCCGCCCCTATTTTTCTATGCAGACCTCTTCTGGCTTTAAAAAGCAGACTATTATAAGCTATTTCCTGAATAAGAGAATGAGTGAAGGCGAAATAACTTTGAGGTTTAGGTACTGCCTCTACTTCTTCTATAAATTTATGTTTTTGCAATTTCTTCAGCGTTTCTAATAATACTTTATCTTCCAGATTGGTAATTTTTTGTAAAAGTTTTATTTCAATATATCTTCCCAAAACTGATGCCTGATATAATATCTCTTTTAATCCCACCGGAAGCAAATCAATTCTTGCCCGGGCAATACTCTGAACAGTATCCGGTATTTGAAAATCAGTAAACATCTCGATATAATTGCCTAATCTATCTTTATCAGCAGATAACCTTTTTTCTTCAATTCCCCTGACAATCTCTTCAATAAATAAAGGATTTCCATTAGCAGTTGAAATTATTCTATCTTTCATTAATTGATAGATATCATTCTCTTTTATTAATGATTTTATTAGCTTATCTGATTCTGTATTCTTTAAAGGTGATAATTTTATTCTTTTAGCCCCGGCAATAGACTCTCTCTTTTTGAGCGATTCTCTAAGACTATATATAAGCAGAATGGGGTATTCTTTAATTTCTTTAGAACATTGAAATAAAAATTCCGCCGATGCATCATCAATCCACTGCACATCCTCAACAATTACAAGAAGTGGCTTTTGAGAAGAAAAACTCCACAGTAATTTTTTCACTACTCTGATGAACAAATTGCTTTCTTCTTTTGATTGTTCCATTATTTCTTCCAGGGATTTAGTCCTTGAGGATAAAAGCCTTGAAAAGTATGAAGAGGCAAACAATAGTGAAGGATCAATCTCCTTTATTTTATTTTCTATTTTCCTGTCAATTTCTTTGAGTTCATCATCAAATTTTATTTCAAAGATTTTAGTAAATATTTCTTTTAAAGGAGCATAAGGTTTTGATTCTTCCCAGGATGAGCAATTAGCGGATAAAATATTAAATTCTTCAGCCAAAGACCCGTTGGTGAGCTCTAAAATTAATCTTGATTTACCTATTCCCAATTCACCGCTTATCTCAATTGTTTGTCCTTTTGATTGGTAGGATGATTTTAAAGCTTCTTTTAAAATTTGTAACTCTTTTTCTCTTCCTATAAAAGGAGAATAATATTTTTTCTTCTGTTCAAATAAATTAATTCTTTTCTTCTCTCCTTTTAAAGTATAAGCCGAAACCAAATCCTTCTTGCCTTTTATCTTCAGCTTAAGGGGCGAAGAAATAATAAAATTATCTTTGATCCTTTGGAAAGTTTTTTCACCGACTAATATTTTCCCGGGAGTTGCATTTGTTTGTAAACGCGAAGCCATATTTACTGTATCTCCAATAACGGTGAATTCTTTTCTTGAAGTTGAACCAATCTCACCGGATATGCATAATCCGGTATTAATTCCAATCCTTGCCTTTAAATTATTTACTTTTTTACCTATTTTTATCTTTCCATTTTCCTCTATGGATTTCATTATCTCTAAACTTGCTCTTGCCGCTCTTTCGGGGTCATCCTCATGGCTATAAGGTGTGCCAAATATAGCCATCAATCCGTCGCCTAAAAATTTATTGATACTGCCGCCGAATTTATCTATTATGTCAACTATCGGCTCAAATATATTATTTATTATTTCTGTAGCTTTCTCCGGGTCCAGCTGGTCAGCAAGCTTGGTAAATCCTTTTATATCAATAAATATTATGGTAGCTTCACTTCGTTCACTGGGTAAGCTTCCCTTCCCTTCCAGTATTCTGGAAGTCACCGCTTCCGGGACATAGGGTTTAAATAATTCTAATATATTATTTTGTTTTTTTTCTTCCATTTTTTCTTTTTCCATTTTATTTATCTCATTCCCTCTCTCCTCGGAGGGAGAGAGTTAGAGCGAGGGAGAAATAAATAATTATAAAAGAAAATACGACAAATGACTGCCACCTGTCGTATTCCCTGTCATTTATTATTTTATCCTGGGTATGCCAAGGTCTTTACAAATCTTTATTGCTAAAATATCTCTAATCTCATTATGTCTTGGAATTGCTGATCTCTTATTCAATGTAGGATTATGCCACCAAGAATGGCTCCTGCCTTCTCTTAAAAATGCACAATTATTATCGCGAAGATATTTCAGTAATTCTTTTCTTTTCATATAGCAATTTTTTCTTCTCTGTAATCATTGCCTACTGTGATTAAAGCATCGTGTCTATTGAATTCCAAAGCTTCTTTTAAAGTAATTTTTAAACTTTCTAATAATTTCTCGTGAGTTCGTTCTTGACAGTTAACTCCGGGAATTTCCATTACCCAACCAATCCACCAGTTTCCATCTTTTTTTGTAACAGCAGTATATAAATTATTCATATGCACCTCTCCATATAAGTTTAATAATTATTTATTTCTTTCAAAAAGTAGTTCCCTTTTATTTATTAAAGGGATTCATCAGCTCGATTTAATCGATAAAGGATTAACGTTCTAATTTCTTTTTTCATATTACTAAACCTTCTCTTTCTACATTTTGGCGAAAAGGCATTACCTTATATAAGACACTATCCCAATCACTTAAATGATACACATTTAGAGTAAGAACACAACCAGTCTCAATTTCTATAGGGAATAATTGTTGACGAAAAATATCCTCTTCTTTAAGGGTTACCGGGTGATCTACTAAAACAAGTAAATCATAGTCAGATTCAGGAACGGCATCTCCGCGAGCTCTTGAACCATAAAGTATAACTTTTGCCTTAGGAGATATCTTATGGATAGATTCCCGACAACGCAATAATAAATTCTTTTCCTTTCTTGAAATATTTGGGCATTTAGCAAGTCGCCGCATAGTAAAACCTCTAAAATTGTTAATTGGATTTAGCCATATAACAATTATAATTAGAAAATATATTTTTTCTATAATATCATTTTTTTGTTTTATTTACCAATTATATGACATCAGTCCATATCGTTTATCGCATACTCTCTAATCACGTTAAAGCCTTGATGCTACTTATTTTGTGAACTTGTGAAGCCTGACCCTGCTAACTTCCTGCGGAATATGGATTATCTTGATCACTATCTACTGCTTTCTTTAAATCTTTAGCAGATGTAAAAGAAGAATACTTTCCCTCTTTATATTCTTTTTCAGATTCTCTAATCTCCTTCTGGCATCTCTCACTAAAGAAATATGCCTGGTCTTTATCCACAATAACCCCTGGGGCAATAATTATCTTATTGTCTTCTACGCTAATTCTTACAATATCACCATCTTCAATATTTAATATTTTTCTAATTTTTCTGGGGATAGTAAGATGGCCATTTCTCGCTATTCTACCAATTACTTCTAACATCTTCCGTCCACCTCTTCTTTCTAATTTTATCCTTATTATTCTATTTAAAATATAACATAAATTCCAGAATATATCAATATGTTATTTACATATTATGTAATAAATAATAAACTTAAAACAAACACCACTTTTTTTACCTGCCTACATACAAGAAACCCTTATATAATAAAGGTTACAGGAGCAAATAGCATATTTTATGGTTAAATATGATGCTTTTTGCCTAAAAATAGTGACTTGAAACCCTTACGTAGCAAGGGTTTCAGCGAATCGTTACGAAAAGTGCCTTTATTTTAATAATTTTTAAAAATAGATACTTTACCCCTCAAAAATGGCTCCTTTTTGACTAAAATTTCACCATCTCAAAAATTGAAATTGGCTATTTATAAAGGTTACAACGATTTAGGGTACTGAAAATAGGCCAAAAACAGGGTAGTTAATTACCATTTTTTTGTAAAATAAAGCCCAAAAAGTGCCCTATTTGCGTTTTGCCCCTGAAAGCATTGTAAATAAAGGGTTTCACAAGTCATAAAATTGGCGGTCCTCTTTTGTGCTCCTGTATTTATACAAGACAAAAAGTAAAGCCTGCCCCCATTTTCCTAAAACCCCTATAAATAAGGTTATATGTAATTTTGGGAAAAAGCGAATGTAAATTTCTACTCTCTAAAAAAACTTAAAGAAAATAGTGAATAACTAAAAACTTTTATCTTGAACTTTACTATAAGCACGCTATATTAAAAGAATAGTAAATGCTGTTCTTTTAATATGGATGATGAAGAAAGATTTATTATTAATAATTTTTCAAATTTATGATATAATATAAAAAAGTAATAATAATACAAGATTGCTTAGGAATTAAAATATCTAAATATATCAAAAAAGAGCAAAAAATGCGTAAGGATACTAATAATTTTATTAAATCTGCAGAATATGATTTAAATACAGCGTTACCAGATACCCTGAAGACTTTTCAAAAATTTTGGAAGCCTATCCTAAAAGCGTGGCAAAAGAATATCTTTCTAAAACTAAGGAGATTCATGAATGCTTAAAAAAGCACAAGATATTAAAAAAATAATAGAAAGATTTAAACAAGAACTAAAAAAGTACAATATTAATTCTGATAAAATTATTCTCTATGGTTCATATGCTAAAGGTAACCCACACGAAGATAGTGATATTGACTTAGTAGTTATTTCCGATGATTTTAAAAATATGAATTTAAGAGAAAGATTGGAAATATTGGGTTTAGCCGCAGGACAAGTTTTTGAACCAATAGAAGCCTTGGGATACACCCCGAAAGAAATTATTAATAAAAAAGAAACCTTTTTAGAAGCAATTTTATAAATTAAGGAATAACTCCTTAAAAAATTTACTAATTAATTTACACTTCATTCTACCGAAATTCTTTTTTTTCATAAAGCAATTTGTTCTTCTCTGTAATCATTGCCTGCTGTCATTAAAACATCATGTCTATTGAATTCCAAAGCCTCTTTTAAAGTAATTTTTAAACTTTCTAATACCAACCAATCCACCAATTCCCATCTTTTTTTGTAACAGCAGTATATAAATTATTCATATGCACCTCTCCATGTAAGTTTGATAATTATTTACCTCTTCCAAAAAGTAGTTCCCTTTATTTATCTCTGGCTTAATTAATATCAAGATGAATCAAAAGTGCCTTCTCTACCTTTTCTAATTTTTCAGGAAGTAAAGTGCTTACAAAATTGATAAGTCTTTTCTTGTCTACAGTTCGAATTTGATTGCATTTTACTTTAGAATCTTTAGGTAGATGAGTTTCTTCGCTGGGAAGAAAAACCTCAAATGGATAGATTTTTTCTGTTTTTGAGGTAATAGGAAGTACAGTTACCGTCTCTGCAAATAAATTATTTCTATCATTAGATATTACTAAAGCCGGTCTTGTTTTTCCTATTTCATGTCCCACTACCGGCTCTAGGGATACAAACCAAACCTCACCTTTTTTAGGAAAATCCATATTATCTCCATCCCTCCAGAGTAATCTTTTCCCACTCCTGGTTAATCCCTTTATCTTCTTTTCTGGTTGCCTTATATCCTTCTATTAAAAGTTTATCCAATTTTTCTTTATTTATTCTCTCAAGCTTTTCTTTTACAGCTTCGGAAATGAAGCCACTCTTATTAGGGATATACTTTATCTTCTGGGCAATTTCCTCTGGTAATGTAATATTTAACCTTTTCAAGCACATCACCTCCTGTATCAATTATACACTAAATAATACACAAGTCAATTATTTGTAATTTACATAAAATACCATTGCGGAAAACCGTAGAAACAATTTATAATATAGGAGCTTAATTTTTCAAATTAAAAAAGGGGACAGGCTGCTTTCACACTTGTTTTATGTAAAAAGCGACCTGTCCCCTTTTTTATTTAAATAATATAAATTTTGCTATAAAGTACATCCGCCAGTTGATTCTGGTTTTGTAATTTTCACACTTTCAGCAGCAGAACCTTGGTTACCGTGATAATCGGTAACGGTTAAGTTTACAGTAATTACTTCGTCACTATCAGTAGTAATTAAACTGCAAGCTAATTCTTTTGAAAATGAAATATCTGTTGACATAATACTACTTGATACTTGTGGTAAATACCATTCATATTTCGCTATACCAATGCCATCTCCATCAGTAGAGCCTGAACCATCAAAGAAAACAGTTAAGGGACAATCTCCACTTGCAGGGGTAACTACAATATTTGCAGTAGGAGGAGTATTATCAACTCCTAATGCGGGTAAACCACTGGCAACTTTAACTTTTAAGTCATGTCCTGCTCCATCTGTACCTATAATATATAAATTGCAAGTAACTTCATTAAAGGCAGAATAGGTTTTTACATAATCTAATACTGCAGATGTATAAAGGCATAAACCCGTAATTTCAGTAGTATTTTCTAAAGAACTTTCAGCAGCTATATAATAGTAACCACCAGCTATCCCACTTAGATCTGTTAATTTATTATTACCCCGATAATACTCAAATTCAAAACCAGAACCGATAAATTCAACATTGTTTAAGGTAAATACTTTTAAATTAATTACAGACTCATTGGTGTTTTCCTCATATGTAATTTCTTTTACTCTTATCTGTGCCTCGGGATCAAAGATATTAAGAAGTCCTAAGGAAAGCCAATTGCACCCCACTAAGGATATTATAAAACCTAATAATATTGTGATAAATACTATTTTATACAAATTCTTTTTATTTTTATATTGCAAAGTCTTGTCCTCCCTTTTTCATTTAATCTACCGATTAAATAGTCGATAGTCGTTAGTATATAGTAAAGATAATAACAATTAATCAAAACAAATGTAGGGGTTCGATTCATCGAACCCGCAAGGAACCGGGTCGGATAAATCCGACCCCTACAAAGTGTTAAAGTCCGTTCTGTCATTGCGAGCCTTCTACAAGAAGGCGCGGCAATCTCAATTTTATTTTTTAAAATATCAAATTAATAATCTAATAAATGTGCTGTAATCAGGATAATTATTTCTGTTTTCTTGTTTTTGGTATGAGTAAATTTAAACAATTCTCCAAATATAGGAATGCTTGACAAGAAAGGTATTTTTTTGATATTTTCGATATCTTCTGAAGTAATCAAACCACCTATTACCACCGTTTCATCCAAGTTAGCTCGGATTATCACTTTCTCTTCTCGAGAATTAATTACCGGATAACCCTGAATAAGTTCTTCACCCAGTGAATCTATGGTTACATATACATCCAATGTAATAACTTCATCACTACTTAGCCGTGGAGTAATAATCATACTCAATCCTACATCCATATATTTTATGGTTTCTACGCCTTCGGCAGTTCTTTCTCTAATGGGGATTTTGGAACCAGATAATATTTTTGCTTCTTTGCCATCTAAAGTAAGAACTTTAGGATTAGATAGAATATTAGTCTTTCCTTCACTTTGTAAAGCTTTTAAAGTAGCTTCGATTAAACCGCTTCTCTCAAAGGAACCTCCCAGAGTAATTTCTCCTATACTAATTTGACCTTCTATTTTAGAATCACCACTCGTCCACTTAATTCCTAAATCTTCTTCGCCATCTAAAGTAATCTCAGCGACTTTGGCTTGTATCATTATCTGGGGTGCACGTTTATCTAATCCGATAATCATTGTTTCTACATTATCCAATTGTTCTTCTGTGCCTTTTACAATGATTTCACTCTGCCTGCTATCTATATTTATTCTACCTTCTTCCGGAACAATAATACTTAACATACCTTTTATAGCATCAATTTCTTCTTTTTCGATAGCATTATCTATCTTAAAGGTTCTGGTCAGCAGTTCCTCATCTATTGTGCCGATAATTCCCTCTAACCTTTCAATCTCTTCATTCGTCCCGGTAACAATTAGAGTATTCATTCTTGTATCGGCAACAATATTAACTTTTGACCCCTCAGCCTTATGACCATCCAATATACCCTTTGCCTCCTCAGCGCTTGCATTCTTCAACTCATATACTTTGGTAATAGGTTTCTTATATCCTTCTATTACATCTTTAGCGGCAATAATCAGAGTATCACTTCTCTCGGTATAACTTAACCCTTTATTCAACATAAGAAGCTCAACTGCTTCTCTAAATGTTTTATCCTTAAGGTTTAGAGTCAATTGTCCGGTTACTGAATCATCAAGCATTATATCTATTCCGGTTAATTCGGATAATCCTCTAATTACATTAACCACATCTTCTTCAAAGACATTTAGATTAATGGGTTCTGTATAAATATCTAAAATAGAAATCTTTGGCTCCTCTTCCTTCTCAATTTTTACTGCTTCACTCTTAACCGGAGTAACCGTAAAAATTTGCTCCTCAGGCGCCTTAAATTCAGTATAATCATAGACATCGATATAAAGCAATCTGCTATCAGAGGATAATTTTACTTCATAATCGGATTTCTGAAATAAGTCAACTACAAATCGGGTAATGGGAACAGGTTCACTTTCAAATTGCCCGCATCTTACCTGTTTTACAGAACCCATGTTTAAAAATAAGATATTTTTAACTAATTCATCAATACTGTAGTTAGCATTCTTAACATCAATTACTATTCTCTCAGGTGCCTCTAAATAAGAAACTTCATAATCTAAAATTTCCCCACTTGCTTTAATAGTAAGATGGGTATGATTGGGTAATTTTTTATACCAGATATTAGTAAACCAAATATTTTGAGCACCGGCACTTACCACAAATGAAGTTATTAAAAATAAGACCGTAATAAAAAGTAATAAAGTTATTTTTCTACTTTTATAATCCATCTGCTGAATCTTCACCTCCTATTTTTACTGAAAAAAAGTATCCATTATAGTCAATAACTACCTCATCCTTTTTAATTTCTTTAACAATATATCTATCTAATAAAATATCATACAAATTAGCGATAAAAGTTTCCTGGTTCATTACAATAATTGCCACCATATTATCCTTAGAGCCAATTACCCCGGTCAGCTTTGTCCCCGGAGGTAATTCTGGTTTGAGGAATTTTAAGGCACTCCCCTCTTTTCCTTCACCTTCTTCTGTTTCTTCCAGGAAGTAAGAAGTAGTCACCTTCTGAAAGGGATTCCGATTGCTCGGCGGCTCATACGGTTCATAAACAAATATTTTTTCTTCGTACCCTTTTTTTCTATTTTCCATTTCTATTTCAAATTCAGTCTTTTCTTTGACTACTGCCTCGGTATCTGTTTTCGTAGCTACTGCAGTTGGATTCACTGCTGTTACTGTTGCCGT
>JAYEJO010000127.1:0-2317 GCA_034660595.1 Candidatus Caldatribacteriota bacterium | reverse complement strand
GAATTATAAATTCATTTGACAAAAGAATTTATTTAGTATATTATGTTAATGGTAATCATTATCAATAAGAGAGGACTAATATTATGCAAGGAAGATGGGGTGGAGGACCGGTAAAGTGGTGGCATGGAGAATTTAGAGGATGTGGTTATAGAATTACTATTCCACGGCAAATCATTTTGCAGGTCTTAGATGAGTCAAAAGGACATCTAAGTGCAGAAGATATATATTTAAAAGTACATAATATTTATCCGGCTATCGGCCTTACCACTGTTTATCGAACATTAGAGCTCTTGATTAATATGGGCTTGGTCTCTAAATTTGATTTTGGTGATGGGCGAGCAAGGTATGAGTTGGCTCGTGGGACCAAGGAACCATCCCATCATCACCATCTAATATGCACTAAATGTGGTCGGATAATCGATTACACAGATTTTGTTGATGAAGAGTTAGAGTTACTTAAAAAAATAGAAAAAGAACTTTCTAAAAAATATAATTTTGAAATTAAAAATCACACTATTCAATTTTATGGATTGTGTAATGAATGTTCAGATAAAGAAAAATAGATAAATTTTTTTAATGTATTTTATTGAAAATGATTACCATTATAATAAGAGTATTTTAGAAAAAACAAAATAGAAAGGAGATGAAAAATATGCCAAGAGGAGATGGAACTGGCCCAGGGGGATTAGGTCCCATGACTGGAAGAGCAGCCGGATACTGCGCTGGTTATTCTGTACCAGGTTTTATGAACCCTTCCGGAGGTAGATTGGGATTGGGTTTTGGCTATGGCAGAGGATTCGGCAGAGGAATGGGCAGAGGTTATGGTAGAGGATTTTGGCCTGCATACCCTTATCCCATGACCCCTCCACCTACCGTCTATGGAGGCGGATTTTATCAACCCCCGATAGAACCCAAACAAGAGATGGAGATGTTAACAGAAGATGCAAAAGCTTTAAAAGAGCAACTTGATTCTATCAACAAACGTATTACGGAATTGGAAAAAAGCGAAAAAAAATAAAAGATAAAAAATAAGTAATCAGAGTTAGTATATAGTATATGGTATATAGAAAGGGGCGTATTGCTATAGGCCCCTTATAGCGTTTAGCGTATGTAAAGAAAGAGAAAGTTAGAAGTAATTTTGCGTATTGCGCGAGAAGATAGAATTTGAGAATAAAAGGGGTTCGATAAATCGAACCCCTTTTATGATTGACTCATATAATTCCAAAACAAAAGCCAGACTTTTTACATAGTAAAAAGAAAATATTAAAACTTATTTCTTCATTTCTTTTTTTAGCCACTTGGTATGATAATTTTTGCCGTTGATTTTGATAATGGTAGAATATAGTACTACCCGATTCAAGAGGGTAGAACTATATGTGAGAAAATAATTATATTATTTGTGTAAGATACTATCTTCTGATATTTATTATTTATTTTTTTATGTTGAAATTAAATAAATTGGATAAAATGGTTAATGATGAAGAGAAAAAAATGATCAGAAATATTTTTATTGAGCTAAAACACCATGCTCCCTTTACCTTTTTTGGAGCAATAACAGGAATAGTTGTTATGCTATTCTTCCAAAAAATGCCTTATAATTTATCCTATCAGTTTTTTTATGTTCTTCATCCTATTCATGTTGTATTAAGTGCTTTGGTTACTACTTCTATGTATGAGAACTACAAAAAGTGCAACATTCATCAAGGTAAATGTAATATTTATATTTTACTTATAATTGGTTATATGGGATCGATAGGGATAGCTACCTTAAGTGATTCGGTAATCCCCTATCTGGGTGAAATTTTGCTCAATCTGCCCCATCGAGAAATTCATTTGGGTTTTATTGAAAAATGGTGGCTGGTCAATCCTTTAGCGTTATTCGGTATTGGAATAGCTTATCTTAAGCCTTCTACTAAATTTCCCCATGCTGGACACGTCCTCTTGAGCACCTGGGCTTCGCTTTTCCATATTATTATGGCCTTAGGAGGAGCTTTAAATTGGTATTTATATTTGGCTATCTTCATATTTATGTTTATCTCAGTCTGGATACCCTGTTGTGTAAGTGATATTGTATTTCCTCTTTTATTTGTGGGGGAATCTAATAATAAATAAAAAAAAGTGACATAGAAATGTCTTCTATCACGATAATAAAGGAGGGTTAAAATGAGTAGACTATGGATTTTAGTTATCTTAATTGTAGCCCTTGGCACAATATTAGGTGTAACTATTTTTCCAAGACATGAAGAGGGTAAAAAAGGACAAATTGCACAGGCCGAAGAAAACATTCCTACAACCGCTGTAAAAAATCTGAGCATTA
>JAYEJO010000126.1:0-10190 GCA_034660595.1 Candidatus Caldatribacteriota bacterium | reverse complement strand
GAAGAAAAAAGAAAGCAATTCTTTTGTTTTAGATATTTTAAAAGAGAAGAAAATTTTATTAATAGGGGATGAAAATGGACTATAAAGATACAGTAAAAAATAATGCTAGATCATGGTCTGATTAAAAAACAAAAAGTAGATTTTTCCCACATTCATATGCGGCGGAAACGAAATCAATTTACTTATGACCCTTTTCTTCTCTTTTAATTTTTTAAAATTAACGGCAACAACAGCAGGGAAAAAATTACACCCTAATGTTGTTGTTAGTGTGGAGAATTTCCACTAGGGTAGTGGAATTATTCCGGTAGGGGGTAGGAAATATTTACCTCATCATACGGAGTCTGAATACTGTTCACTAACAACTAATACATCTCGCAACTATTTTTTAAAAAAAGAAGGGTTTTTAAATCTTTTGTCGTATTAATATTAAGGTGTAGAAAAATTGAAAAAGACTAATTCTTTTAACTGTTGTTGGTGATTCAATAAGGTAAATATATATTCTTGAAATATGACAAGCGAAACGTCCCCTTGACATTAAGAAAGACCATATGCATGACCAATTTATTTTAAATCAAAGTGTAAACACTACTCGAAATTAGTACATACAATATTTAAAAAAATTACAATGTGTCAAATGCAAAAACCTATCAATCATTTATTCTGCATAATTTTAAAATTGTATTCTATGTCCTACCAAACCCACAATTCAAGTTGTACACCTCAATAAAGAAATAGTATAATTTTAATAATCTGTTTAACAGCGCTAGACAAATTAATTCAAGAGATAGGAAGAATTGAAAATGAAAATATTAGCAGTGGATTTCGACGGGGTCATTAGCGATAGTGCCTTAAAATCTTTATTTGTAAGTCATAATGCTTATTGCAAATATTTTGGTTCGGAAGTAAAAAGAAATTTTGGCGGGGAATTATTTACTTTTGAAAATTGGGAAAAAATGAAAAAACAATATAAAAAAGAAATGGATTATTACCACCACTTAAGGTCTTATATCGAAATACCGGGTGATTTTTTCGCTATTATAAAAATTATGGAAGAGCAAGTTCAGATTAAGGATCAACAGGAATTCATTACTTATCGTAACCAACTTCAATTCGATTATCAATTTTTTCGAGAATTATTTTTTAAAGAAAAAGAGAAATGGCAGAAAAAGAGTTTTAGAAAATGGTTTTTTCTGTCACCTGTTTTTAAAGAAGTAGTAAAGGGGATTCAGCGATTTACCAAGGAAGGGCAAAAAGTTGTCATTGCTACCTCCAATCTTGGGGAAGCCATTCATCGTGCCTTTCAACCGGAATATCTTGGTTTTAAAATGGACATCGAAGATATTTTTGATAAAAACTTTGGCAAGCATAAGGCAGAGCATATGCAGGCCATCGCTAAAAAATATGGTGCCAAATTAAATGAGATTTATTTTGTTGATGACCAGCTGAGCTATCTTATGGGAACTGATGTCTTGGGGGTTCACGTTTTTTTGGCCGGATGGGGTTATTGTACAGAAAGCCAGAAAGAGGAAGCGAAAAAGGAAAAGATTCCCATAATTGAAGAGGAGAAGGATTTTTATCCGGTGTTAAAGAAGGCTTTGAGTTAAAAGGTGAGAGCTTTCATTAAAGAAATGATAAATCAACTCAAAAATACAGAATATTCTCCTGTTTTTAGAGGAAAGTCCTATTTTTGCTTTTAGATTAATGAAGTGATATAATATTTCTTGAAAGTGTTATAAAAAGCATTTTGGAGAGATAAGATGAAATATTTAGAATTAAAGAGTGAATTAAAGGATTTCACCATATTTTCCTTAAATGAGATTAGAAACATTGAACCTGGTTTTCATCGGAGAAGATTAAATGAGTGGCAGGATAAGGGCTACATTAAGAAAGTAGTTCGTGGATATTATATCTTTTCTGATTTAAAACTTAGTGAGGAAATCTTATTTAAGATTGCCAACCGCATTTATTTACCATCTTACATCTCTTTGGAAAGTGCCTTATCTTATTATCACCTAATTCCCGAAAGTGTTTATGGAATTACCTCTATTTCTACTCGAAAGACTTATCATTTTAGAACCTCTATCGGAGAATTTATTTATCGGACTTTAAAGCCTCCGCTTTTTTTTGGTTATGATTTAATAAAGTTTCAGGAAAAATATTTAAAGATGGCCAGCATAGAGAAAGCCCTGTTGGACTATTTTTATCTGCATCCGGATATAGAAACAGAGCAGGATTTTGATAGTTTACGGATAAATAAAGAGATGTTTTTCGAGAAGATGAATGAGGAAAAATTGCAGAATTTTTTAGGAAAGTTTAATCAAAAGAAATTAACCGGAAGAATTAATCGCTTTTGGAGTTATATAAAAAATGCTTAATTTAAAACAGATAGAAACATTTTACCCTGAAAATTTGAGAATCTTTAAAAGGAATTTACTAAGAGAATACTTACAATATGTCATATTAGATATTATTTACAGTTCCGGATATGGAAACCGTTTGATTTTTATGGGCGGGACGGCAATCCATATGATTCATGGCGTTCGGCGGTTTTCTGAAGATTTGGATTTTGACAATAGGGGTTTAGGTAAAGAAGATTTTGATGATTTATCAAATAAAATATTACGGCAATTAGAGCTATATGGTTATTCTGTAGAAATACAAAATAGATATAGAGGAGCTTTTCATTGTTTTGTAAAATTTCCCGGAATATTCCATCAACTCGGCATTTCCGGTCATACCCGGGAAAAGTTAACCATTCAAATTGATTGCGAACCTCAAAATGTTAATTATAAAGTTGAGAGAGTTATTTTAAATAAGTTTGATATTTTTATGAAAATCAATGCTGTGCCTCCCGATGTATTATTGTCTCAGAAGATATTCGCTATTTTAAATCGTGCCAGACCGATGGGAAGAGATTTTTATGATGTAATTTTTCTTTTTTCTAAAACAAATCCAAGTTATCATTTTTTAAGAGAGAAGGTGAAATTGAAAGAAGAAACCGATATAGAAGAGATTAAAAAAAAGCTGCTGTTAAAGTGTGAGAAAATAAATTTTAAAAAATTAGTTGAAGAGGTAAAACCTTTTCTATTTTACCCCTCCGATGCTGAAAAAATAATGTTATTTCCTGATTTCATTCAAACAAAAATGTAACTTCTTAATTGATGAGTATGTTATAATAAATAAAATTTAACATAACATACAATAATATACCCGCTAAAATTATAATTTTCAGATTTATTCTTTCTGTGGAGATGTCCAAATGGATAATAAAAAAATAAACAGAGGGCAAATAAGAGCAATCCGGGGAAGTGTTGTTGATGCTTTTTTCCCGCAATTGCTTCCCAAGATTAATCACCAGTTAAAATCCGGCAAAGCGATTATCGAGGTAACGCTTCTTCTTGATGCCAATACAGTCAGAGGAATCGCCTTGACCCCGACTCAAGGATTAAAAAGGGGAGATGAAATCATTGATACTGGACATCCTTTGCAGGTGCCTGTGGGGCGTGAATTGTTGGGACGAATGTTTAATGTTTTCGGAGAACCGATTGACGGAGGAGATGTTTTATCGGCCAAAAAATCAGTTCCCATATATCAAAAATCACTTTCTCTTGCCGAACGGACTACTACAACAGATATTTATGAGACCGGGATAAAGGTGATTGACGTTTTGGCTCCTTTGGAAAAAGGCGGGAAAGCAGGTTTGTTCGGCGGTGCCGGTGTCGGCAAGACGGTTCTGATTATGGAGATGATTCACAATATGGCTTTGGAACATGAAGGGGTAAGCCTCTTTTGCGGGATAGGAGAAAGGTCCAGAGAAGGGGAGGAATTATACCGGGAAATGATAGAAACAGGTGTCCTGAAACAGGCCGTCCTGATGTTTGCCCAGATGAATGAACAACCAGGTGCCCGGTTTAGGGTAGGACATGCTGCTTTGACCATGGCAGAATACTTCCGTGATGAAGCCAAGCAGGACGTTCTTTTGTTAGTTGATAATATATTCCGCTTTGTCCAGGCCGGGGCTGAGGTTTCCGGTTTATTGGGCGAATTACCTTCCCGGGTAGGGTATCAACCTACCATGGCCAGTGAGATTGCGGACCTTGAGGAGAGAATTTGTAATTCTCCCACCGGGTCCATCACCTCAATCCAGGCTGTTTATGTACCGGCTGATGATTTTACTGACCCGGCAGCAGTTCATACTTTTAGTCATCTTTCTGCTTCAGTGGTGCTTACCCGACAGCGGGCTAGCCAAGGTTTGTACCCGGCTGTGGACCCCTTGAAATCCGTCTCTAACATGCTAACACCGACGGTCGTTGGTCAAAGGCATTACCAGATAGCCCGGGAGATTAAACAGACCTTATCTGAATATGAGGAATTAAGAGATATTATAGCCATGCTGGGGTTAGAGGAATTATCAAAAAAGGACCAGAGAACGGTTAATCGTGCCCGGCGCCTGGAAAAGTTTTTAACCCAGCCGTTTGCCACCACAGAACAGTTTACTGGCAATAAGGGCCGACGGGTTAGTTTGGTTGAATCATTAGAAGGATGCGAGAAAATCTTAAATGATGAATTTGCCAGTTATCCCGAGCAATCACTTTTTATGATTGGTTCGATAGAAGAAGCTAAAGAAGAAGTTAAAAATGATTGATTTGAAGATATTGTTACCGGATAAGACATTTTTAAAAAGAGAAGTCAAAAAAATAACGGCAGAAGCAGAAAACGGATGGTTTTGCCTGCTGCCCAAACATGTTGATTTTACTACTTCCTTAACACCGGGGATTTTGATGTTAACTACCCCGGAGGGGAAAGATATTTTATTGGCCATCGATGAAGGAATCCTGGTTAAATATGGAGAAAAGGTAATTATTTCGACCAGGAATGCGATAGAAGGAGAAGATTTGGGGGAACTAAAAGATAGGGTAGAAGAGATATTTATAAAAACAGACGAGAGAGAAAAAGATGCCCAAACTGCTTTGAGTAAATTAGAGGCAGATTTTGTAAGAAGTTTTTTAAACCTGGAGGCACATGAATAATAAAGAGAATCCAAAAGATATAAAGCGTAGCTTTATCGAGAAAATCAAGAGAAAAGAGAAACGAAAATTAAGGGCCAAAAGGAAAAAAGGTCAGGCTATCTGGTTTGGTATGGGCTTGTTTGGGGTTATTGGCTGGTCAGTGATGGTCCCGACCTTGATAGGAATTGCTGTTGGTATTTGGGCTGACCGAAAATGGCCGGGTCCGATTTCCTGGACTTTGACTTTTCTCTTTGCCGGGATTATTCTTGGCTGTCTAAATGCCTGGTACTGGGTAGAGAAAGAAAGAAAAGAAATTGAAGAGGAAAACAAAGAATGAGTATTAATATTTATAGCTTATTGTATTTGTTAGTTGGCCTGGGATTGGGACTATTATATTTCGGCGGTTTATGGTTGACCATTAAAAATATGAACCAAGCTCGTTCGCCGATTGCATTAACCCTGGGGAGTTTTATATTAAGAACCGGTGCCGTTTTTTTGGTATTAATCTATATTGCCCGTCAGGGCGAGTGGGGCAATATTTTAATCCTGCTGGCCGGTTTTATTGTTAGTCGTATTTTTTTAAGCAGAATAATCGGCAAAGGAAAAAAGGATTAAAGTAATAATATTCGAATAGGGATAGGGAATTAAAAATGGAAATAAGTCCGGATGCAATTATTATATTTAAATGGAATGGAATCCATCTTAATGCCACCATTGTTTTTAGCTGGGCGGTAATGGTTTTATTAGTTTTTATCAGCTGGATGGCCACAAAAAATTTAACTATTGGGCCTAAAATCAGTCGCTGGCAAAATTTTTTGGAAGTGATTGTTGGCTACATACGGCAAGAGGTGAAAGAAATTACCCAGCAGAATCCGGACCCTTTTATTCCTTTTTTAGGAACTCTTTTTTTGTTTATTTCAATATCCAATCTGTTGGCTATTGTACCCGGTTGGCATCCCCCGACAGGTTCATTGTCCACCACCAGCGCGCTGGCTATTTGCGTTTTTTTTGCCATACCCATTTTTGGAATTGCAAAAAAAGGGATGAAGGCCTATTTTAAACATTATCTGGAGCCTTCTATAATTATGGCGCCTTTTAATATTATCGGAGATTTTTCCCGTACTTTGGCATTGGCAGTGCGATTATTTGGGAATGTGATGAGCGGTACATTGATAGTGGCGGTTTTATTGCTAATCACCCCTTTATTTGTACCCATTGTTATGCAGGTTTTAGGATTATTAATTGGTCAGATACAGGCTTATATCTTTACCGTGCTGGCAACGGTTTATATTGCTTCAGCAACACGTATAGAAAGTAAGCCGGAACAGATAGATCAAAAAGAAGGGAGTAAAGAAGATGAGTAGTATTGATATTATCGGTGCAGTTTCCATTATTACTGCGGGACTCACTATTGCAATTGGCTCGATTGGGCCAGCCATAGGAGAAGGGATGGCTTTGGCCCGGGCGTTGGGAGCGATTGCTCAACAGCCGGATGAGGCAAATACCATTACCAGAACATTGTTTGTGGGGTTGGCTATGGTTGAATCGACGGCTATCTATTGTTTGGTTATTTCAGTTATTCTTATTTTTGCCAATCCTTTCTGGAATTACGTTTTAGCTCATTAGGGGGTTAATTAATATGCTTATAGATTCATTTACCGTTATTGCCCAAATTATTAATTTTTTAATCCTGATCTATCTCTTGAAACGATTTTTATTTAATCGGATTATCAAGATTATGGATGACAGGGAAATGCAAATCACCGGTCAGATGCAGAATGCTGAAACGGCAAAAGAGGAAGCCCAGAAAGAATTGGAAGAACAGCGCAGGATAAGGGAAGAATTGCAGGAAAAATGGAATGAGATGCTTGCTGAGGCCAAGAAGGATGCCCATAAGAAGCGGGATGAATTGGTGAGGGATGCCAGAAGCAAAATTGATGAAGAACAAAAAAATTGGAGAGAGGCGATATTAAAACAACGAACCGCTTTTTTACGGGACCTTCGCCATTTATCCTGTGAACAGGTTTGCCAGATCAGCAGAAAGGTTTTATCTGATTTAGCCGGTGAAAAATTAGAAGATCAACTGATTGAAAATTTCTTGATCCAGCTGGGGAAGTTGACCAAAGAGGAAAAAGCTGATTTTGTCCGCTTTATCCATAAAGATGAGCGGAAGATATGGGTGAATAGTAGTTTTCAGCTTACCCCGGAAAAAGAATCTGAGATCAGGAAAACCCTGGAAGAGGTTATCGGTGATAAAGTTGAAATCAATTTTAAGGTTTCTTCTGACTTGATTTGTGGAATTGAAACCCGAACAGAGGGTAAGAAAATTTCCTGGAATATTGAAAACTATTTAGATGGACTGGAAGAACAGCTCAAGAAAGTTTTCACTGAAATCAGTTTTCAAGAACTGGATGTTGAAAAAAAGAAAACCAAGTGATTCGGATAGATTAAATAGATTAAGATGTAATTTTGATGTGAGGGTATTAATGGACAATCCAACAAAAGAGATAGATACTTTATCTTTAGAAGAAAATTTAAAGACTACTTTTTCTAGTATGAATCGCGTTCTCAAACAACAGAAAGCATCTTTATATGTAGAGGAAATTGGGATAGTATCCGCGGTAGGTAAAGATATCGTCACCGCAAAAGGGTTACCGGAGGTAAAGGCAGGGGAAGTGGTTATTTTTAAAGACCGTCAGCGGGGAATGGTATTTAATCTGGAACCGGGCAAAGTAGATATTATTCTTCTTGATGATGCGAAAGGGATTAAAGCCGGAGATGAGGTGAGAAGAACCAACCAGGTAATGGATGTCCCGGTTGGCGAATCATTGCTGGGAAGAGTCATCGACCCGGTGAGCCGTCCTCTGGATGATTTGGGGGCAATCAGGACGATGGAGAGATATCCCATTGAACGTGAATCTCCTCCCATTATGGATAGAGAACCGGTATATGTTCCTTTGCAGACAGGTATTTTGGTAATCGATGCCCTGGTACCGATTGGCCGGGGACAGCGGGAGCTTATCCTGGGAGACCGACAGACCGGGAAGACAGCGATTGCGGTGGATACCATACTCAATCAAAAAGATAAAGGGGTTATCTGTATTTATTGTGCTATCGGTCAAAAGATGTCTTCTTTAGCCAGGGTAGTTGCTCAACTTAAAAAGTCAGAAGCCCTGGAATATACCATTGTCATGGTGGCATCAGGAGAAGATACGCCCGGCTTGAATTATATTGCCCCTTATGCGGCGACCAGTATCGGTGAATATTTTATGGAAAGAGGGAAAGATGTTTTAGTTATATATGATGATTTAACCCATCACGCCCGCTCTTATCGGGAGCTGTCTCTTTTGTTGAGGCGGCCGCCTGCCCGGGAAGCCTATCCCGGAGATATTTTTTATATCCATTCCCGACTTTTAGAAAGAGCGACTCATCTGAAGAAAGAGAAGGGGGGTGGCTCTTTGACCGCTTTACCCATTATCGAAACCCAGGCGCAAAATTTATCAGCTTACATCCCTACTAATCTTATTTCCATTACCGATGGTCAAATTTATTTATCGCCTCAATTATTCCAGGGCGGGCTTTTGCCGGCGGTTGATGTGGGGAAGTCAGTATCCCGGGTAGGAGGAAAAACCCAATTAACTTCCTATCAAGAGGTGGTGGGCAGTCTGCGTTTAACTTATTCCCAATTTCAAGAATTAGAAATCTTTTCCCGGTTCGGGACCCAGTTAGATGAGAATACTAGAAAAATTCTGGAAAGAGGAAAAAGAATAAGAGAGGTCTTAAAACAGAATCAATATGCACCTTACTCAGTGATGGAACAGATTGTAATTCTGCTTATGGTTAATGAAGGGTTATGGGATCAGGTTTCGGTTGAAGATATTAAAAAGAAGATAATAGAAATAAAAAAGAATTTGCCAGATAGATTTCCCCAATTAGAAGAAAAAGTGATGAATAATAAAAAACTGAATAGTGATGAGATAAAAACGATTCTTCAATTTATTGAAACATCTATTTTAAAAGGAGAAGTGAACCCTTCAAATGCAGATGCTTGAAGCCATTAAAAGGAAGATTGAAAGTGCCCAGGATTTATACTCTGTGGTCAAAACAATGAAGGCCTTGGCTGCAGTTAATATTCATTATCATGCACGGGCAGTAGAGGCAATTACAGAATATCATCAATCCATTGAGATGGGTTTTCAAGTGCTGTTAAAAGAAAAACCGGAAATACTAAAAAAACCGAAATTAAAAAATGAAAGACGAATGGGAGTAATTATCTTTGGTTCGCAAAGAGGAATGGCCGGTAAATTTAATGTCATGGTTGCCAATTCCTTTATGGAATGGGAGAAAGCCAACACTATCGATTATGCTCAATTAAAAATAGCTGTCATCGGAGAAAGAGGCGAAGAACAGTTAAAGGAAGTTGGTTACCAGCCGGCAGCCAGGATTGATTTTCCTGAATCCAGATATAACCTGAATAGTGCCATTCAAGAACTGCTGATACTGGTGGAATCCTGGCGGTTTCGGGAAAAAGTAGATGATATTTATTTATTTTATAATAAGCTGAAAAGAGGGGTGATGTTTGAGCCCTTCCAATTTCATTTATTCCCCCTGGAGCAGGAATGGTTAAAGGAATTGGCTTCACGAGAGTGGCCTTCCCGTAATTTACCGTTATATACCCTTTCCTGGGACCGGCTATTCTATTCCTTCATCCATCAATTCTTTTATATTTCCTTATACCGGGCTTTTATCGAGTCGATGGCAAGCGAAAATGCCAGCCGTTTAACTGCCATGCAGAAAGCCGAAGAAAACATCGAGGAACGTTTGGATAACCTGAATTCTCAATTTAACCGCCAGCGGCAAAATGCGATTACCGAAGAATTACTGGATATTATCGCCGGCTTCGAAGCCCTGGCAAAAGTATGACCGGGGGGAGGAGGTAAAATATGCCGAATAAATTAAATCTCCAAAAAATATTTTTTACACCGGATGTTAAGTATGGTTTATCTCTTTTTAATTCGGATGAGATTAATGCTATTGAAAGATTAATAGCCGAACAGGAAGGAAAATATGTTATAAAATGTCAAATTAAGAATAGATATAAAATAGCCAAGCCGGAAGAAATAATTAGACAACTCTGGATTTACCGATTACTTAATGAATATAATTATCCCAAAAAACGAA
>JAYEJO010000125.1:0-2360 GCA_034660595.1 Candidatus Caldatribacteriota bacterium | reverse complement strand
CTTTTATGGATTCCCACTTTCGTGGGAATGACATAGGTGTGAGAATGACGCTGTTAAATCCGAAATTAAAATATAAAATTGTTTTTAGGAATATGTTTTTACTTTTTCTTCGCCTTTTATTACTCTTATCACTGCTTGGGCCAATGCCTTCATCTCTTCTTCTCCCGGATAAACTACAATCGGAGCTATCCAACCCGTACGATCTTTTAACTTGTTTACTAAAATTTCGTTATGAGCTATACCTCCGGTAAGAACAATTGCTTCAACTTTTCCTTTTAATACTGTAGCCATTGCCCCAATTTCTTTAGCGATTTGATAACACATTGCCTCAAAAATCAATTCAGCGTATTTATCTCCCTGCTCTATTTTCTTCACTACTTCTCTGACATCATTAGTACCCAAATGAGAGACAAGTCCTCCTTTATGAGTAATAAACTTGATTAATTCTTTTTCTGAATATTTACCGGAATAACACAGATGAATTAAGGCCTTATTGGGAAGAGAACCGGTTCGCTCGGGCGAAAAAGGTCCTCCGTCATTGGCATTATTTACGTCCACAATTTTCCCCTTCTTGATAGGGGCAATGGATATTCCTCCACCGAGATGGGCTACAATAAGATTTAATTCCTCAAACCTTTTCCCGTGTTCTTTAGCGTAGCGGAAAGCATTAGCCCGGATATTTAAAGTATGAAGTAAGGATTCCCTTTCTATCCCTTTTATCCCGGATATCCGGGCAATATCGCTAAACTCATCAACGGAGACAGGGTCGGCAATATAGGCAGGGACGTCGATTTCTTCAGCAATTTCATGGGCAATAATCCCTCCTAAATTAGAAGCATGTTCAATAGGAGAATTTTTTAAATCTTCTATAAGTTTATCGTTTACAGTATAGGTTCCGGCTTCTAACGGTTTTAATATTCCCCCTCGTCCTATAACCGCTTTAAAGGAACTTAAATCGATATTGTGCTTCTTTAATACCTCTAACACTATCTTTTTTCTTTCCGGAGCCTGATCTATAATAGAATGAAATTGGGAAAGCTCTTCTGTAGAATGATTGACAGATTCGCTAGCAATTTCTTCGGCCTCTAAATTGAATAAAGCAATCTTAGTGGAAGTTGAACCGGGATTAATTACCAAAATATTTTCTTTCATATTTTCTCCTCCATTCTTAATTAGTTAATTGGTTACTTGGTTAGCTAGTTAAGGATTTAATCTTAAACCAATAAACTAGCCTGGCAAATTCTCGGGTCGGATGAATCCGACCACTACCCCAAAAATACTTTATGTAAAAAGTTTTGAATTTTGAATTATGGTTTTTTATTTATTTATTTTTTCTATTCCTTTTTTTATTCTTACTATTCCTTCCTTTATATCTTCTAAAGAAGTGGCAAAAGAAAGGCGGATATAACCTTCTCCCTGTCTGCCGAAGGCAGTTCCGGGGACGGTTACCACCTTACATTCTTCTAAGAGGTACATGGATAGTTCTTCGGAGGTCATTCCAGTTTCTTTTATATTCACAAAGGCATAAAAGGTCCCCTCGGGAGCATAACAACTCAAACCCTGAATTTCGTTTAACCCTTTAGTTAAAACATTTCTCCTTTCATTATAAGCGGCAAACATCTCCTTAACACAATCCTGCGAACCCTGAATTGCTGCTAAGCCCGCTCTCTGGGCAACAGAATTAGCACATACGGAAGTATTTTGTAACAGTTTTGCTATCTCTTTCACTAAATTAAGAGGAGCTGCAATATAAGCCAATCTCCATCCGGTCATAGCATAGCTCTTGGAAAAGCCAAATATACTAATAGTTCTTTCTTTCGTCCCGGGCAGAGAAGCAATACTGATATGTTCTCTACCATCATAGACTATATCTTCGTAAAGCTCGTCACTGATTATAAATAAATCTTTTTCTTTCGCTATCTCAGCAATCGCTAATAGTTCTTCTTGACTAAAAGTAGCTCCGGTAGGATTACTGGGAGAATTTAGGAGAATAGCCTTGGTTTTGGAGGTGACACAATTCTTCAGTTCTTCCAAATCGGGATGAAAATTATTTTCTCCCCGCAGAGGAAAGTGTACCGGTGTCCCTCCTGCAAAATAAACTTGAGATTCGTAAGTTACAAAACCAGGATCAGGGATAATTACTTCATCTCCCGGATTTAGAAGTGTATAAAAGGAAAAGAACAAAGCTTCTGTACCACCGGAAGTCACCACTACTTCCTCAGGAGTAACTGAGATTTTATTTTTTTGATTCAACTTGATAGTCAAAGCTTTTCTAAATTCCGGAAATCCTAAATTGGGAGTATAACGAGTGTAGCCTTCATCTAAAGCCTTTTTGGCTGCCTCCCGAATATGGGCGGGAG
>JAYEJO010000124.1:0-2366 GCA_034660595.1 Candidatus Caldatribacteriota bacterium | reverse complement strand
TTCCCCTACCAGAAAAATATGCACCTGGCTCTGCTTAAAATCGAAAACCTCCTGGAGAAGGATAATAAAAAATATATTCGTGAAGTAAAAGATTCTATCTCTTTTAATATCCAGAAACTAAAAGACTATGAAGACTACAGTGAAACCTTCGCCCTATTAAATGAAGCCATTCTCAACAAAAAACAAATTCACCTTAAATACTACACCATCAGTCGGGACGAAATTACTACCCGCACCGTAAACCCCTATCATCTGATGTTCCGTAAAGGGGCCTGGTATCTTATCGCCTACTGCCACTGGCGCAAAAAGACCAAGATATTCAGAATAGACCGGATTAAAGAGCTCCGGATTACCGAAGATACCTTTACTGTCTCATCCAAATTTTCACTTTCTGATTATATGGGTAAAAGCTGGCAGGTAATAAGAGGAAAAGACCAGAAGATTAGAGTAAAGATATTTCCTCCTGCCTCCCGCTGGGCTAAAGAAGAGCTAAGACATCCCACTCAGAAGGTAAGGAAACTATCCGACGGCTCCATCATCTTCTCTGCCGAAGTAAGCGGCATAACCGAAGTTAAGAAATGGATTTTGGGAATGGGCAGCTATGCCGAGGTCCTTGCTCCCAAGAGCCTCCGCCGGGAGATAGAAGAAGAAATTTCCGGAATGAAAAAAAGATATAATCAAAAATAATAATTTATTGTTAACTTGAACCCAAGCCGGCTGCTTTTTCTTATAGAGAGGCAGCTTGTTCCCCTCTTGTTTTTCCTCTATTCAATTTTTCCCAACTCTACCTTCATCCCGGAGAGTTCTTTTTGCACCTCCCCAAAACGCAGAGAATAGTATTCCCGGTTCTGCTGATTCAAATTAGTAATAGTATTATGTATCTCTTTGGTGTTCTCCAGGACCTGCCGGTATCCTTCTTTCTGGGCAATTACTATCTCCTGCATAAACCTATCAATACGAAAGATCAAGAGTATCGATAAGGCGATAGGAAATCCCTGATTAGCAATCATTTCAGTTAAACTATGAACATCCAATATTTACCTCCTTTCTTTTCTTCTTTATTCTTACTCCTGAATTCTGTCTCCTGACTCCTATCTTTTTTTCCGGCTAACGACTATTCACTATTCACTAACGACTAGTTATTCCCTCCACCTGCTCCTTTTGGTAGGCCTTACATCCAGATGTAAGAAGTCCTTCTTCTCGTAAAACCCGATACCGTTAAAGTCTATATTCTCACATATCTCCAAAAGTTCAATTAAGTTGATATCGTCTACCTTTATATCTGCCGCCAGTCCGATACAGTGATAGCTGTTCGGTACCCCTCCCACTTTCCGATTATATTTTGAGCAGCGATAGCCGGAAGTAATATAAACCGGTCTTTCCAGAATATTCCTTAATTCCACCAATTTCCCCAGCAGCTTGGGGTGTAACATCACCAGATTACAACAGGGACAGGCAAATTCAGACAATTTAAAATGTTTAGCTACTCTTAAATTATTGATACTATTTAGCATTTGCATGGGGTATTCTCTCCTTCTACAAATATTATAAATGTGAGTTTATCAGTCGTGAATAATTTACCAATTAAAATCTCCTCCCTTATTTCCTTTATGTCATTCCCGCGAAAGCGGGAATCTATCTTTCTTGTCTCCTCCCCCTCAGAGGGGGAAGATTTACGTTTCCCATTATTTCCTCCCCCTCAGAGGGGGGAGGATTAAGGTGGGGGTGAATAATTTAGTCTCTGTATTTTCTCTCAACCAATTAACCAGTTAACCAACTAACCAGCTAACTACTTCCCCAATAATGACTGCTGAACGATCTTCTTATCCTTTATTAATTTTTTCTTCAGCAGGACATCATAGCTTTGCCGATTAATCCTTCCCACATTGGCCTTCATCATCACTTTTACCGCTTTCTCTTCAGACTTTCTTAATTTGATATTCTTATCAGCTAATATCTCTATCAACTTCTTCCAGGCAATATCCCATTTCTGATTACCATTTCCTATCCCCAGCTCCTCTTCCGCCCAGAGCATGGCGGATAAGATGGCTTCTTTTATGGTACTTGCTCTGTCTTCTCCCAATTTGCTCTTCAGGTGGCCATAGCCGATAGAGACAAGAGACAGCAACAAGACATTAAGTAGATATTTACTCAAGATTGTTTCTAACATAGAACAAACTCCTTTCACTCGTTTGTTAATTTACCAATAAATTAATTCACCAATTCTCCAATCCTTCACCTCTCCTCCCCCTCAGAGGGGGGAGGATTAAGGTGGGGGTGTGAGCAAAAAGGGGGACATTCTTCTTTTATATTCCCGCATTTAATGCATGGTTAAAAGTAAAGTGTGTCCCCCTTTTGCGTTAACC
>JAYEJO010000123.1:0-2371 GCA_034660595.1 Candidatus Caldatribacteriota bacterium | reverse complement strand
CTTCTGGCAATGAAAGTACAGCAGTGACTGCTAATATAGTTTTAGATACAATTGCGCCAGATACACCTACTTTAAATAGCGTAATTACTCCTACAAACATTTCAACTCAAACTCTTTCTGGAACCAAGGAAGCTAATACTTCTATATGGATTAACGGGACAGAAGTTACGCCTTTTAATTCATCTACAAATTGGTCCCACTCTTTTAATCTTTCTGAAGGAAACAACAATATATCAATTACTTCCCGCGATGCTGCCGGTAATGAAAGCTCTGCAATAACTGCAATAATTGAATACGACCCTAATATTTATGTAGATACAGCTAATATCAGCGGAATAGAAGATGGAACGCAAACTCATCCATTTAATTCTATAACCGAAGGAATAGAGGCAGCTACCCCTGGAAAATCAGTTATGGTGACCGTGGGGATTTATAATGAACAGTTAATTATAAATAAAGAAATTACTCTTCAGGGGACAAGTCAGGAGAATACTTTTATAACAGGAAGTAGTCTAACCGAAAATTTAATTAGTTTAGAAGCAGATAATATTACTATATCTGGTTTTACTATCGATGGTGATAGCAGTACTAGCGTTGGAATTTATTTTGACAATTATTCCTTTATAAATATAAATAATAACTTAATAAAAAATAATAAAGATTATGGTATAAGCTATATTAATTCAGCTCCCATAATTGAGGGTAATAATATAGAGAATAATAGTAGTAGCGGAATAAAGGTTGCAACAAACGGGGCAGGCATAATCCGAAATAATTCTATAGTATCTAATCAGCATGGAATACGTACCTATGGAGATTCTTATCCTGAAATTACCAAAAATAATATCAGTAATAATAATACTGGGATTTATTGTCGAGAAAGTGCCATTCCGATTATTTCATATAATACTATTAGCAATAATTCTGCTTATGGAATTCTTATTGATAATATTTTAGGCAATTCAGTCAATCCGGATATCGGTGGTGGAGATGGGCAAAGTGAGGGTCAGAATAAAATAACAGGAAACAGTATTCATGGGGTTAGTAATAAAACTACTCACAACGTTTACGCCAAAAATAACTGGTGGGGAGATGCCGCTGGACCTAAATATCCTAACAATCCAGATGATAACACAGATCTTTTAAGCGATTGGGCTTATTGGAGCGAAACAGGCGGCGATATTATCTTCGCCCCTCATCTAATTACCGAACCCTAAGTTTATAAACAAAATTTCCAAAAAAGTTTACAAAAGGTGCCTGGCACCTTTTGTAAACTTTTTTGGTATAAAATTTGTCATTTTTGTGCTTGCTTGAATAAAGGTTGTGTGGTATGTTATAAAATATAAAAAGATAAGCAAAATATGGGGAGGAATAGGCTATGGATGAGACAGAAAAAAACAGAAACGATAATAATGTAGATATATTGGATGGAGATTTTTCTGAGCTGGATAATGCCAATATGATAGAGCTGTTAGAGGAATTTCCGCAGAAGATGAGAGATGCTTTGCGTTTGGGTGAGGAATTTATTATTCCTACTGACCTTTTGCCCACTCCTGCTACCTCCACCGTCTCTGCCCCTGCACCTGCCAAGAATTTCAAAAATATCGTGGTATTGGGAATGGGTGGTTCAGCCATCGGCGGGGATCTGTTATCCGATTATTTAGCCGATGAATTATCAATCCCTATCGTGGTTATTCGCGGTTATAATATACCCAAATTCGTAGATGAAAATTCTTTAGTCTTTGCCGTCAGTTATTCGGGCAATACCGAAGAAACTCTCTCTGCCTTAAAGAGATGTCTGAAAGCCAAAGCCAGAATCATTGCCTTAACTTCAGGGGGTAAATTAGCGGTCCTTGCCCAAGAGAATAACTTCCCGGTGATTAAAGTCCCGGCGGGGATTCAGCCTCGAGCTGCCATTTCATACTTATTTTTCCCTATATTAAAAGCATTGGAAAGGCTGGGCATAGCAAAAAAAAGAAACGAAGAGATAGAAGAAACGCACAATATTCTGCAGGAGCTTTCTAAAGAATATGGTGCTAAGTCTCCGCTTAAAAACAATTTTGCTAAAAAAGTAGCCTTGAGCCTGTATCAGCATTTGCCTCTGGTTTACGGTTCTGAAGGATTATTAGAGGCGGTGGCGATGCGCTGGAAGACCCAGATAAACGAAAATAGTAAATGGCCTTGTTTCTGGAATGTGTTTCCTGAACTTGACCATAACGAAATAGTGGGCTATGAAATAGAAAATAAGATAAACCGACAGGTTAAAATTGTTTATTTGCAAGACAAAGAAGGGCTTTTGAGGGTAGAACAGAGGCGGGAAATTACCCGCAAGATTATCGAAGACAAAGTAGCCGAGTTTATAGTTTGCCCC
>JAYEJO010000122.1:0-10545 GCA_034660595.1 Candidatus Caldatribacteriota bacterium | reverse complement strand
GATACTGCAATACCCGCACTTTCCTGTCCCCGATGTTGCAAAGCATAAAGACTCAGGTATGATAATTGTGCCACATTTAAATTTTTATTTTCTTTATCGTAAATTCCAAAAACTCCACACTCTTCACGCATTAATCTATTCCCTCTTCCAAGCTTTTTTAATCTGCTCCACTTCTATATCAATCAGGTTATTAATCTTTAAACTACTTCCTTCAACTTTCCCCAATATCTGAATTGGAGCTTCAAATTTATTAGTAATCTCTTTTAAGGAATCTAAATTCTTTGCAGGAAGAGAAACCACAATTCGAGATTGGGTCTCACCAAAAAGCAAAACATCATTTCTAATTTTGGTATTATTAATTTCTATTTTTGCTCCCTTCTTTCCCGTTATACAACATTCAGCCAAGGTTACAGCTAACCCTCCGTCAGCACAATCATGAGCTGAAGATATTATTCCAGCTTGAGTGCTTTCCCTGCAGGCATCCTGTACTGATTTTTCTAAGTTTAAATCAATTTGGGGAGGCAAACCCCTTTCCATATTATGAAAAACCTTTAAATACTCACTTCCACCTATTTCTTCTTTATTTTCTCCTATTAGAACAATTAAGTCACCATCATTCTTAAATGACATAGGGCAAAACTGATCACAATCTTCAATTATTCCAGCCATACCAATTATAGGGGTGGGATAAATGGCTTCTCCATTGCTCTCATTATTCAAACTAACATTGCCGCTAATAACCGGGACTCCTAATGCCTCGCAAGCCTCACTAATTCCTTTGATCGATTCTTCCAGCTGCCAGAATATCTCTTCTTTTTCCGGATTTCCAAAATTAAGATTATCGGTTACCGCCATTGGTAAAGCTCCTTTGCAAGACAAATTTCTGGCCGCTTCTGCTACCGCTATCTTCCCTCCCATTAAGGGGTCAAGGTAACAATATCTTCCATTGCCGTCAGTAGTAAACGCAATTCCCCTTCTAGTCCCCTTAATTTTTAATACGCCCGCATCGTCTCCCGGAAACAATATAACCTCAGTACCTTCAGCACTTATCTTTTTATTGTTTTTATAAACCCATTCTTTACTGCTAATATTAGGAGATGCTAATATCTTTAACAATGCTTGATTATAATCTTCTGGTTGTATAACCCTTTCCAAATCTAATTTTTGTATCTCTTTAAGCTTAGCCGGGACTTTACCTTGATAGTAACGGATAGGAACATCTTCGGCTAAGGATTTTGCCGGTACTTCTCCTACAATTCTTTCTCCTTCTTTTAGACGCAAAATACCATCAGAAGTCACTTTTCCTATTACCGTATATTCTATACCCCATTTTTCAAATATTTTTCTTATTTCATCTTCTTTATCTTTTTTAGCAATTAATAACATCCTTTCTTGAGTTTCAGAAAGCATGATCTCCCGAGGGGTGATACTTTTTTCTTTTCGAGGTACTAAGGAAAGATCTAATTCTATCCCACAATTTCCCTTACTAGCCATTTCACAGGTAGAGCTTACCAGTCCAGCCGCCCCTAAATCCTGCATTCCTAAGACAAGTCCATTTTTCACTATCTCCAAACATGCCTCTATTAATTTCTTTTCTAAAAAGGGGTTGCCCTGGGGGATAGGAGGATGTTCAATCTCTTTTTCTTCTCCCTCTAACTCCCGCGAGGCAAAACTTGCACTTCCAACTCCATCTCTACCGGTTTTTTCTCCTGCTAAAATCACTATGCTATCCGCCCCTTCGGCTACAGCAACCACAATATCTTCCTTCTTTGCCAAACCAACACACATAGCGTTTACTAAAGGATTACCCTGATAACTATCTAAAAAATATGTTTCTCCACCAATAGTGGGAACTTCAATGCCATTTCCGTAAAAGGCTAAACCTTTTGCTGCTTCTTCAACTAAGTATTTTACGTGAGAATCCTCTAAGCTTCCAAAACGCAGAGAACCTAACAGGGCAACAGGACGAGCTCCCATTGCCAGGATATCTCTTACCACTCCCCCTGAACCAGTAGCAGCTCCGTGAAAAGGTTCAACTGCTGAAGGATGATTATGGCTTTCAATTTTCATCATCATAGCCAGACCTTCCCCAATATCGATAGCTCCGGCATTCTCCCCCGGACCAAAAAGAACCCATTCTGCCTGAGTAGGGAATATACTTAATACCGGTTTTGAGCTTTTATAACTACAGTGTTCTGACCACATTGCCGAATAAAGCCCTAATTCAACATCGTTCGGTTCTCTTTTTAAGGCTTCTACAATTTTTTTATATTCATTTTCGGCAAGATCATTTTCCTCTAGCGTCTTTTTTAAATTTTTTCCTTCTTGGTCATTATTGTTCATCACTAACTCCTTTTAAAATTAAAATCATAATAATTTTTAACTTTTGTTCTATATAAATGAAATAATTTCTTCTAATATCTCTTTCATTGCCGGAATCTCAGGGAACCAAACTCTTCCGGTAATTTCATTGGCAAAGGCGCAATAAGCCATAGAAATAAGTTCTTTTAATCTTGACGGTAAGGGTGGTGGAGACAGGTTCACTTTATCTTTCCAACTTAATTCGTCTTTCTTTTTGGCATTTATCAATTCTTTAAACCAGGGAGTTTTCCGATAATATAATCTGGCGATCTCCTTACTTACCGGCATTCCCTCAAAGGTAAAACGACATTCGTCTAAAGTCCCTAACACATCCACTAATAAAAGCTTCCTCTCCTCATCGAATCCAAATTCTATTTTCCCATCTTCGTATTTTAACCCTACTTTTTCTGCTTCTTCGGTTATTAATTCGTTAATCAATAAAGTTATTCTTTTTATCTCATCAATTTCACTATCATCAAGATGGGCCATGTCTTTTGCTTCCTGCCAACTTAGATATCGGTCACTTTCCTCAAGCTTGGTAGAAACATCTAAAAATGGTTTGTGTAAAGTTTGGCCGGGAAGGGGCATCTTTTCTAATCCTAATTCTTTTAATTCTAATTCCCCTTTTTCTAACCTTTTAAATACACTTGAACCTGCAGGTAAAGAATTACGAAAAATAACTTCTAAAGGAACTAAAAAATCATTGTTCTCTTTTTTATAATCTGAATAGTCATAACCATCGGCAGTTTTGGGGGGCTTTAATACCCGTAGCAATTTAACTTCCATAATATCTACAGGACTTTTAATCTCAGATATTCTTTTTAATTGACCATCTTCCACTAAACCTAAGTAATGTGTCTTTATCCCCATGCTTTCTAATTTTTCAAAAAAATAAGCAGCCGAGATACATAAAGATTTCCCCTTATTGGAAATATAATCCGGCATCTCCCCCCAATCAAAGACTGAATAACGGTCTGAGAAGATAAATCTTCCCCTGCCACTCCTATTCGAGCTTGGGTGTTCTAATACTTCCAAATCTTTTACACTTCCCATGGTTAATACTCCTTTCTATAAATTAACCAATTTACCAATATATTAATTTACCGATTCACCAATTTGCCAATTCACCAATTAAGATTAGGATTAGGAAATTAATTTACCGATATATTAATTCACTGATTTGTCGATCCGTAGGACAGGCGTCTCGCCTGTCTATTTTACTAAGCATAGACATATCGTTATTGCAAGCTCTGATTTATCAGAGTGTGACAATCTCGGGTTGAAATTGCTTTGTTATCTCATTCCTCGCAAGGAAATTTATAAACTCTAACCTGTAACTTGTAACCTATATCTTAACTGGCAAACTGGATAACAGGGTAACTAGATAACTAATATCCTATCCGCTATAGGCTATATCTTTATATCTTTTATCTTCTGAGCCATAGCTTCTCTATAGTCTTTAAGTCCTTCTTTAATTTTAGAATTTTCAATAGCTAATATGTGTGCTGCCATTAGCCCGGCATTTTTGGCATTTCCTATTCCTACTGTAGCAACCGGAATGCCTCCAGGCATTTGAACAATAGACAGCAGAGAATCAAGTCCTCCCAGGGCTTTTGTCTCTATGGGTACTCCAATTACTGGCAACAATGTCTTGGAGGCTATCACCCCTGGTAGATGAGCTGCCCCTCCTGCCCCGGCAATTATAACCTTAAATCCTTTTTCTTCTATCTGGGTTATATATTCAAAAAGTAAATCGGGAGTCCGATGAGCAGAAAGAACTTTCATCTCATAAGAAATACCTAATTCGTTTAATGCTTCAGCTGCTTTTGTCATAGTTTCTTTATCTGATATGCTTCCCATTATTATCGCTACCTTATCATTCATATTCTGCCTCCTTATATCTTTGATTTTTTAATTTTTCTTTATAAATAACAAATAAAAAAACCCAGACAATAGAAATTCCCTCAATCAGAGTGGAACCTCCCCGCCTGGGCTTTTAACCCTCCGGTGTAGTATAAAATAAATATACTTTGCACCACTTGGTTCTAATCTTATTTAAGTGTAATGTATAATATTTACAAATATAAATCAGCTTAAATAAGCGATTCCCTAAGGTGCACTTCCACTCGTAGCCTGTCGTGATTTACGGTCACCTGGTAGAAACACCCTTGCCATATTCAAGAGCTTATACGAGTTCCTATTATTTAATTTTGAATATTTTTTACTAACTAAAATATAACACCGAAATACATTAGTGTCAAATTATTATGAGGGAAGAATCAATTAAAAAGTCTTTCTATATTGACAATTCTTCGCCTTACAAATTTTACATGCATCTCTTTCTTTCGATGATATAACAACCCCTTTGCCTATACCTATTATCCAAGATAAAGACTTTCTGGGTAGTATCATACAAGACTCAGTTAAGCTTACCCCAATTTTATTTGTAGGAATAATTTTAAATATATCTTTCTGTTGGTTTATATCCCAGTCACCATAACCGGGACTAAAATACCTGGTAATTTTAAAATATTGCTCTTTTGCTTCCTGACAAACTAAGTTTCTAATACCCCTGCTTAAGCTCTCAACTGCCACTGTCCCTACAGCATCGAGAGCTATTGCTCGAGGATATTCCCCCTGGGTAAAAAATTTAGAAACTTTATTTTCTAAAGAACTCCCTATAGTAACTACCCCAAGGACCAAACAACTTGTTCCCTTTAATAAATTAATTATCGAATTACTAAAATTTAAAGAAAAACCATTTTCTAAATCTACCCTTCCGTCTGAAAAAGATATCTGCTTAATTTTAGTGGAAGAATAAATTCCTTGTGGTTCAAATAGATTATGACCGCGGGCAATCTCTTCCCGAGTAATCTGTAAAATAACTTCGCTCGGGTTTTCTACCTTATTTTTGCTATAACCTTGATATCTTAAAACTTCTTCTTCATTTATTTTTAATTTAATATTTTTTATTATTTTCATATAAATCTCTTTATTGATTAATTGGTTTTAAAATTCTATAGCATATCCTATGACAAATGACAAATTAAAAAAACATAGCTTCCACAAATTCTTCTTGAAAATCAGGGCGGGAAGATAATTCTACATATTTAATATCTTTAGATATCTTTTCACATATTTTTCTCGTCTTTTCAGAAAGCAAAACTATCTCTGCCCCTCTTCCAGCTGCATTACCAACTGATTCTATTTTTTTCAAGGGTAATCGAGGAATCAATCCCATTCTTATTGCACTCTCTTTATCAATAAAATTACCAAATGCTCCGGCTAATAATATTTTTTGAATATCCTCCTGAGGAATATTTACTTCTTTCAAAAGTATTTTTATTCCAGCAAATATTGCAGCTTTTGCTAATTGCACTTCTCTAATATCTCTCTGAGTAATATAGATGGGTTTCTCGTTTTCTGTTTCTTTACCTTTCACTAAAAGAAATTTATTACCTTTTTGTCCATTGATAATTCTTTTTTTAATCTCTTCGCTTAAATTAGGGTCACATTCTTCTCTATCTATAAGCTTGCCACTCTTAGTTATTAGCCCTAATTTAACTAATTCAGCAATTAAGTCAATTAATCCTGATCCACAAATACCTCTTGCTTTGCCATCTTTTATTGCCTTATAAGTAATAAATTTATTATCTACTTTAACTTTATATATAGCCCCTTCTGCTGCCCTCATTCCTGCGCTAATTCGAGCTCCTTCAAATGCCGGCCCAGCTGCTGTAGAGCAAGTCCATAATCTTTCCCTTGAACCTAAAACTATTTCTCCATTAGTCCCTAAATCTACAAAAAGAATAATTTTATCTTCTCTCCACATAGAAGTAGATAGGATTCCGGCTACTATATCCGCTCCTACAAAGGCTGAAATGTTAGGAAGCATATAAACATTTACCGATGGCTTAAGTGCCAATTCTGGAATATCTCTTGCTTTTAAACTAAGGCTTTCCTTTATCACTGGAATATAAGGGGAAGGTGCAATATTAGAAGGATCAAGCCCTAAAAAGAGATGGTGCATACAAGTATTACCAACAATTACAGTTTCGTAAATATTGCTTCTGTTTATTTTTATCCTTTGAGTAGTTTCTTTAATTATTTCATTTAAAGTATTTACTATTTCTTTTTGCAATATTTCTAAATTCTCTTTTTGTTTTTGAGTAAATCCAATTCTTGAAATAACATCATCACCATGTACAACCTGAGGATTGGTTTTGGCCACAGCAGAAAGCTCTTCTCCTGTTTTTAAGTTAACTAAATATCCTGCTACTGTAGTTGTTCCAATATCAAAGGCAATACCATAACTATTTTTAGTAGTATCGCCTTTTTCTATATCTATAATTTCATTATTCTGTAAGGTAACTGTTATTTTAAAATCCGATTTTCTAATCACATCAGGTATTTTCTTTAATATTTCTACAGCTACTTTCAAATTCGAAATATTTTCTATCTTTTTTGAAGACAATCCATCTTTAATTCTTTCCCAGTCTGGCCTCTGGTCATCCAAAGAAGGTTTTCCCAAATCTAAAAACACTTTCTTTAAATTAGTGCCAAGAGAAAGATTGTTTTTAATGCGATTAATATCTCCCTTCAAATTAGAAGAAAATACTTTTTTAAAATCTAATCTAATTTCTGAGGGTATTTCTATTATAGTATCCTTAAAAAGTTTAGTTTGACAGGCTAATCTAAAACCTTTTTTTATTTCTTCTTCTGATAAAACTTCTTCTTCTTCTATTTGGGTGGCGGCAGTAATTCCTTTATTAATTAATATTTTACACTTACCACAAATCCCTTTCCCTCCACAGGGAGTATCAATATTTATCCCCGCCCTTTCCAATGCTTCTAATACAGTAATTCCTTCATTTGCTTCAATATTTTTTTTATCAGGCAAAAAGGTTATTTTTATCATTTTTTTATTAAAATAGTCCTTTTTTTCTTTTTTTGAAATTAGATTAAAATTGATAAGATATCATTAAAAATATTAGCGTAGTTGTATCTATGTGCCAACTCTCATATTTCTAAAGCACTACATTTGAATTAATCTCCACTTATTCTATTTTCTCCTCCACTATTTCCAACACTTTTTCTTTCTGCCCTTTTTCTTTTAATAATATTTCTTTGATGGAAGAAGAAAGTTCTTCTTTTGTTTTCTCATCTTTAATCATTTTCAAATTTATCTTCACATTTAATATAGCACTCTCCAATGCTGCTTCTGCCATCAAGGCTGCAACTTCGGCATCGCTTACCACATTAATATTTCCCTTCTCTGCGGCTTCTTGAGAAAGAATTAGGATATCCAGACATTTGTAAGCTACTCTAAGAGGAACTTTTGCTGCTTTAATTAATGATTCTTGTATCTTCTCTGCCCTTACCTTTTTTTCATCTTCAGTATCCTTAGGCATTTTGTAAGTAGCCATAAAATTATTAAATACTTTGACATCTTCTTCTATCAACTGACTTAATTCATAACGTAATTTTTCCGAAGAGCTTATAATTTTCTTAATATCTTCTTCTACATCTTCATATTTTTTCTTACCTACAGTTAAATTGCCAACCATTGAAATTAAAGCTGCCCCCAGTGTACCGGCTAAGGCAGCCACACTTCCTCCGCCAGGGGTTGGTGAATTAGAAGCTAACTCATCTAAAAAATTACTAACCTTTTTATCGATTAACATAGATATCCTCCACTTAGTTTATTTTAATATTATTTTTACTGAAAAACATTTATTATATTTTATGTATTATTTAGTAAAATTCAAAACTTAAAGCGAAAAACTAAAAACCATAATTCAAAATTCAAAACTTTTTCCAACTTCTTCTTTCTTTAATATATACTAAATGCTACATAACTAATAACATCCTAACTCCTAGATTCTGGATTCTGTCTTCTATTTTCTTTACTATATACGCGGTACTCAATACGTATTAGTTACCCGGTTATCCGGTTTACCAGTTAATATTAATTAGCCGATTTCCCAATTCACCAATTAAATTTAGCTTATCAATCAGTCGGTTTATTTATAGGGTGTATAGTAATGTACCTCTATTTCTTTTTTCCAAGTTTGAAACTCTTAACTTACCACTAATTACTCATTACTCATCACTGTATCCTCTACGCTAATTTTAAGCTAACGACTATTCACTAACGGCTAACTTCCCTGCTGCCTTTAAAGTATTCTGCATCAGCATAACATTAGTTATCGGCCCTACTCCTCCCGGAACCGGGGTGATGACAGATGCTTTATCCAAGACTTCCTCATAAGCTACATCCCCTACTAATTTTCCTTCTACCTCATTGGTCCCTACATCGATAATCACTGCTCCTTCTTTTACCATATCCCGCTTAATTATCTCCGGTTTTCCTACTGCAGCAATCAGAATATCTGCCTGACGAGTATAGTGGCTTAAATCATTGGTTCGGGAATGACAGATAGTAAGAGTAGCATTAGCATATCTTTCTTTTTGTAGTAGGATAAGAGCCATGGGTCTTCCTACAATATTACTTCTTCCTACTATAACAGTATATTTCCCCTCTGCTATAATATTTTCTCTCTTCATTAATTCATATACTGCATAAGGTGTACAGGGTAAAAACTCCGGTTTACTTAAGGCCAGCCTTCCCATATTAATAGGATTAAAACAATCTACATCTTTGGAGGGATCTACTGCTTCCTGAATCCGTTCCTGGTTCATATGCTTGGGGAGGGGGACCTGTACTATAATCCCACTTACTTTTTTATCTTCATTCAAATTCTCTATAAGTTTAAGGAGTTCTTTCTCGCTGGTCTTTTCGGACAGAGTGTGTTTTTCAAAATCAATAGAAACCTTCTCACAGGACCGGCTAATCATCTTCACGTAAAATAAGGATGCCGGGTCTTCTCCTACAATGACCACTGCTAATTTAGGAGTTATTTTATATTTATTGATAAACTCTTCTACCTTTGCCTTTAAAGACTCGTTAATCTCTTTAGCTATTTTTCTTCCATCAATAATCTTGGTCATGATAAATGTTTCTCCTTTTTGTTTAATTTTCTTTTTTCCCAAATATCACACAAAATTATAATTCACACATGTTTGTTTACACAGCAATTATATTTTTCTTTTATCCTTTGGGTCTATTGTTAGCTATTGTTTTGAACTTTATTAGCAGAGAAAATTAAATATTTTCTCCTTAAAATTGAATTGGCTACATAAGTATAAATAAATATATTAATTGGCGCCCCGATAATACGTGGTGGTATTAATATCTTCCATGGAAGCCCAAATAAAATATGTAAAAAATAAGGAACCAAAATAAGAGAAGTGATAGTCTGCCCCACTGCAATAGCAGTGCCTAATTCTAAAACATTTGGCTCGTTTTTCTGGCTTAGTTTTAAAACAAGAGCAGGAATTATCCCCGTTAAGGCAGAAGTTAGGGTAAAATGAGGCATGTAAGCCCCCATAGGATTAATAAAATATCCTACTAAATCTGAAATTGCCCCAACCAGGCCTCCGGATAGAGGACCAAATAGGACACCTCCTAAAATTATAGGTAATCCCCCTAAACCTATCCTGATACCTTCTACTCCTCCAATAGCAATACGTAAACTGGCTATCCGAGTTAAAATTATACTTAAAGCAATCAAAAGACCCATAGTGGTAATTTTATGGGATGATATTTTCATTTTATTTTTTCTCCTTGATATAGCATTTTTATAATAGATATAACTTTACATCTGCTACACCAAGAAGGGTCTTTTAAAAAATATCTTCAATGCAGCAGCGGACGCGATGACCTACCGCAAGACTAAAGAATTTCCTTATAGAAAACCTTAATCCTTTCGTTTAGAGACAACGTCCCATTCTCTAACACTTAACGCATGCCACCTACTCTAACTTTTTTAATTTTAGAACAATCCCACTGTATTTCCATTCTCATCAATATCTACTTTAGTAGATGCTGGTACTGAGGGTAATCCCGGCATAGTCATCATAGTTCCCAAAAGGGGGTAGAGGAAACCTGCTCCTACTGATGCTCTTACATCCCGGACGGGTATACGGAAATTACCAGGTCTGCCCTTTACTTGTGGCTCATGAGATAAAGAGAGATGGGTTTTAGCCATACACATGGGTAGTTTATCAAAACCTACTTCGGTAAAGAGCTTGATCTTCTTTTCAGCTAAGCGAGTATAATCA
>JAYEJO010000121.1:0-2454 GCA_034660595.1 Candidatus Caldatribacteriota bacterium | reverse complement strand
TTAAGATAGCCTGTACTATAATCCGGAACAATACCCGGTATATCAAAGATTATCGATCAATAAACCCTATGTATCTAAAAAGTTTAAAAAGTGCTTGACAAAGTCATAGTGTTTCGCAATGACAGAAGGATGGATTCCCATTTTCATGGGAATGACATAAGGAGAGACGGGAATGACAAAGAGGGGCGGATAAATCCGCCCTTTTATTCTATTACTTTTTAATTGTTTTGATTAATTAAGTTTACAACTACTTTGGTCATCGTATCTTTTTCTTCTGCTCTACTTTCAGCAATTAATAAGGTTAAAGCCACCAGGGCGTTATCGGCAAGGCGCGGGGGGATTAGTAGCCCAGATGCGAAATTGGGTGCCGCGCTTGGAATTAACCCGGTAGCCGACAGAGATGATCAGGTCAAGATTATAAAATTTTATTTTACGCTTTACCTCTCTGCCACCCTCCACTTGAACTACCGAGTATTCCTCGGTAGTTGACTTATTGTCTAATTCTTTGGTAGAAAAAATATTCTTTAAGAACATATTAGGGGTCAGGTCTTGCAATATTACTTTTCATATCTCCCCCAATTTTTTTAATATCAAGAAAGATCGTTTGTATAGTATTTCCCCAGGAAGTGATGTAATAAATTACTTCTGAAAATTATATCCGTAATGGTCTGGTCATGCTGCAAAAATAATATAGCTTTTGTTATATTTCAAGACCTGACCCCATTATCTTCTTACCCTAATTAAAATAGGGACACCTTCACTATTAATTAATTTTGTTAACCCAACCTTCAAAAATGAATTTTTTTAATGCCTTATACATAATTTCAAGTACCTTTTTCCAATTTGCATTTAAATTATTCTCCATCTCCTCATCCGCATTATCTGTTATCACCCGAAAAGAAAAGCTTTTTATCCCATTTAGTTGTGCTATCTTTAAAACTGCTGAGATTTCCCAATTGCATGCTATTGCATCTAATTTATTATGTAACTCTTGACGAAGCTCTTTATTGTTTACATCCTTTTCCCCACTGGCAATATTACCAACCTTTATAATAGTTCCCATATTTTCCTTAGCCCAATTCGAAAATTCTTTTAGTACTTCCTTAGAAGAAGCTTTATTTAGTACTGTACTTGTCTTTAACTTATCAGGTATTTTCTTTAAATCATCACTTGGGCAGACATCATATTCAAATGAATGCTCACCACAAACAATATCATAAAGATTTAAGTCACCAGATAATGAACCGGATGCACCAACATCAAATATAAAGTCAGGTTCAAACTTATCAATAATCAATTGACTTGCTGAAGCGCAGCATATTTTCCCTGCACCTGCTTTTACAGCTATTACTTCTACATCTTTTTCTCTTCTTAATGAAATTAGCCTGCCTGCTAATTCGTTTTCATTATGCAACTTCAACATCTCTTTGCAGCTCTGATATTCGATATCACAAGGACATATAATGCCAACTTTTACTAATGAATCAATCATATTATCTATTTTCACTCCTCATGCTTTATGCTTTTTAATCCTTTTTCTTATCCACTGCCAATCGGGGTTTCCATAATTAAAAAATGATTTGAAGTTGTCTTTTAGCCATTCATAATAATCGTCTTCAACATACTTACAGAAAATCTCTACAAGTTCTTCTTTAAAAATATCTTTAGGGACTTCTATTTCCTTAAGTTCTTCATCTAAGAATTCTCTCACTACTCCTCTGTCAAGCACGTCACTTCCTCCTATTATTGAGTACCTTTTAAGAAAATGGGGTCTACCTCAGCTTGAATTCTAAAACAACTTATAAATTTTTTGTTTTAAATCATCTATTACCAATTTAAATGGGGGTAAATCCGGAACCAAAGGACTCAACCATTGTTCCCAGGTTTGGGCAATATACTCTAATAAAACATTATTAAAAAAATCTTCCGGATTAGTGAATCCCACTTCTTTAACTTTGCACTTTTCTAAAAAAAGCGATGATATAATTTCCATCCTTAACGCATTTGAATAACCATTTAATATTCTCCAGATATCGTAATAATCTCTTGCTCTTGATCGGGTCCATCCACGTTCTTCCAATTTTTTAAAATGTTGCAATATTGCCCGCATCTTCTCTGCTATAATCTCTTCAAGAGAATAAACATTTATTTCCTGAGTTATTTCTTCTTCATAACCATGAAGTATAGGCCTTTTTACCGATTCAATATACATCGGTTCCTCCATAGTAATTTCAACCATCACTTTTGGCAAAAATTGACGATGCCAGGGGAATTTCCCTCTTATATTAAAAGCTTCTTGAGCGCCAGGATGAGATTCTTTCTCTTTATATCTCTCTACTTTTAACTCAAGAGGAGAAAATTTTTGTACTAAATTAGTAGCTATTTCACAAGACTTTTCAATCTCCTTTTCAAGAAGGTCTCCTCTTACAATTTCTTCTTTCGCAGTAAAATCAA
>JAYEJO010000120.1:8231-10642 GCA_034660595.1 Candidatus Caldatribacteriota bacterium | reverse complement strand
AAGTAAAGGGAGAGACGAAATCACCGGCATGTAAGACCAGTTCAACTTTTTCCCGGTTGAAAATCTCCACTGCTTTTTTTATCCGGGGCAGATTATCATGTGTATCAGAGATTATACCAATTTTCATCTTGTCATACCTCCTTACATTTTTTTCCATTTTATATTAAAAAACACAAAAAGAAAAGGGTTTAAAAAATTATGGAAAACTAAATAGTAAAAATATTTTTCTAAAAAAGAAGGATTTTTCTATATATTTATAGTATATTATATAAATAGTAGTAAAATAAGAACAAACCCATATAATCTGGTAAAAAGGAAGTAAAATTAGAAATGCCGGAAAAGATTATCGGAATCTTAGGTGGAATGGGGCCCGAGGCCACAATCGATTTATTTTATAAGATAATTAAATTTACTCCTGCAGAAAAAGACCAGGATCATTTAAGAATAATTATTGATAATAACCCCAAGATACCGGACCGTACTGCGGCTATCTTAGGCAAAGAAGAAGACCCTCTTCCGGCTTTGCAAGAGACCGCTCAAAATTTAGAGAAAGCCGGAGCAGATTTTATTATTATTCCCTGCAATACCGCTCATTATTTCCTTCCCTCCATCCAAGAAAGTGTCAAAATACCGATATTAAATATGATAGAAGAAACTGCCAAAGAAACCCGAAAAAAAATTTCCCCAATACAAAAAGTAGGGCTTTTAGCTTCGCTAGGTGTTTATGAGACAAAAATTTATCATCAACACTTTAATAAATATAATATCGAGGTCATCTCTCCCGAAGAGAAGGATAAAGAAAAAGTTATGAAGGTAATCTATGCAGTAAAGGCAGGAGATTTATCTGAAGAGATTAAAAAAAATATTGTGAAAATTGCTCAAAAACTAATCGATAAGGGAGCAAAAGCAATAATTGCCGGATGTACCGAGATTCCTCTAATCCTAAAAGAGGGAGATGTCCCAGTTCCGATAATAGACCCGACCCAGGTATTAGCCGAAGCCGCCATTCAGAAAGCGAGGTGATGAAATAGGAGCATAATAAATAATAAGTAAAATTGATAAAATTTGTCTGATTGTTTTTAAAATATATTATTTTTAAGATGGAGGTAAATCAAATATGAAACTTTTTCAAAAAGTTCTAATCGGTTTTGTTTTAGGAGCAATTTTAGGAGCGGTATGGGGGCCCGGAATCGTATGGATAAAACCCGTAGGAACCATCTTCGTTTCTTTATTAAAGATGCTTATAATTCCTTTAATCTTTGCGACCTTAGTAGTGGGAGTTGCCAGTATAGCTGAACCTAAAAAATTAGGCCGGGTAGCCGGTAAGACTATCGCATATTATTTAGTAACTACTGCCTTTGCTATAATTATTGGCTTGTTAATGGGGAATATATTCCAACCAGGTGCAGGCATGAATTTAGTATTAGAGGGTCCGGCTAAAGAGGCAGTAGGTGCCCCATCTTTGGTCGACACCATAGTAAATCTAATTCCCAAGAATCCCATCGGAGCAATGGCAGATGGAAAGGTCCTTCAGGTAATTGTCTTCGCCCTCTTCTTTGGTTATGCTATGACTAAGGCAGGAGAAAAGGGTAAATCAGTTCTTAAATTTTTTGAAGGATTTGCCGAGACCATGTATAAACTTACCGGTACGGTAATGGGATTTGCCCCTTATGGTGTATTTGCTCTTATTGCAACTACCGTAGGTACTCATGGTCTGTCTGTTTTGATACCTTTTGCTAAATTAATTTTTGCTGTTTATTTGGGGGTAATAATTCATGCTGTAGTAGTATATTCAGGAATGACTTCTATTATTGCCAGAATGAGCCCGGCAAAATTTTTTAAGGGATTTAGTGAGGCATCATTACTGGCTTTTAGTACCTGTAGTAGTTCAGCAACCCTTCCTGTTTCAATGCGGGTAGCCCAGGAAAATTTAGGAGTCTCGCCTACTATTTCCAGTTTTGTCCAGCCTTTAGGAGCCACCATTAATATGGACGGAACTGCTCTTTATCAGGGTGTTTGTGCTTTATTTGTAGCTCAGGCTTACGGAATTCATTTAGGTTTTGGTGGACAGCTTACTGTATTATTAACTGCTCTTTTAGCTTCCATCGGAACTGCTGGTGTACCAGGAGCAGGTTTGGTTATGTTGACTCTGGTGCTTACTTCTGTAGGGCTGCCTTTGGAAGGTGTAGCTCTTATTGCCGGAGTAGATAGAATATTGGATATGGCTCGAACCTCCTGTAATGTGACTGGAGATGCTGCCTGTGCAGTAGTAGTAGCCAAGACAGAAGGTGAATTAGTTGAGGTTAAGAAGTAAATAAACGAGAGAGAACTATTATTTGTTTTTAGTTATTGTAGGGGCGTATTGCAATACGCCCCTACTTTTATCTATTACCCATTACTCATCACCTGTT
>JAYEJO010000120.1:0-8131 GCA_034660595.1 Candidatus Caldatribacteriota bacterium | reverse complement strand
GAAGGTGAATTAGTTGAGGTTAAGAAGTAAATAAACGAGAGAGAACTATTATTTGTTTTTAGTTATTGTAGGGGCGTATTGCAATACGCCCCTACTTTTATCTATTACCCATTACTCATCACCTGTTACTGTAGTCTTTACGCGATATTCAATAATATTACCCGATACCATATTTAAATTTTAGACAACTACATTAAATTATGGTAAAATCTTTAATAAATAATTATAAAGATGTTGCAAGACAAGGAGTAAATATGGGAGGAACATCAGTGGAGAAAGATATAGAATTTGTTAAAGAAATTGCCTCAAAAGAGAAGAACTTTCCACAATGGTATGTGGATGTAGTAAGAAAAGCAGAGCTGGCTGACTACACTACCATAAAAGGTTGTATGGTAATCAGACCCTACGGATATGGCCTGTGGGAAAATATGCAAGCAGGCTTGGATAGAAGAATCAAAGAAACCGGGCACAAGAATGCTTATTTCCCTTTGTTTATTCCCGAGAGCTTATTAAAGAAAGAAGCAGAACATGTAGAGGGTTTTGCCCCCGAGGTTGCCTGGGTTACTCATGGCGGAAGCCAGAAATTAGAAGAAAGGTTGGCAGTTCGCCCTACATCAGAGGCAGTTATTTGCAGTCTTTATTCTAAGTGGGTTAAGTCCTGGAGAGACCTTCCCATCCTTTTAAACCAATGGGTAAATATTGTGCGTTGGGAGAAGGTGACCCGTCTTTTTTTAAGGACTACCGAGTTTCTCTGGCAGGAAGGCCATACTGCACACAAGACCGAACAAGAGGCAGAAGAAGAGACCTTAAAAATATTACATCAGGTTTATAGGGATTATATTGAAAAAGACCTGGCTATCCCGGTAATTGTGGGACGGAAGAGTGAAAAAGAAAAATTTGCCGGGGCATTACACACTTATACTTTAGAAGCCCTTATGGCTGATGGCAAAATGCTGCAAGCCGGAACTTCGCATAACCTGGGACAAAATTTTGCCAAGGCCTTTAATATTAAGTTTTTAGATGAAGACCAAAAAGAGAAATATGTCTGGCAGACTTCCTGGGGAACGACTACCAGATTAGTCGGAGCCCTGGTTATGGTGCACGGTGATGAACGAGGTTTAAAATTACCTCCCAAGGTTGCCTCTGTTCAGGTAATCATAGTGCCCATTATGTTCGATAAAACCAAGAAAGAGGTTTTAGAGAAAGCCGAGAGTATCCGCACCATTTTAAAGAAAGATTTTCGGGTTGAGATTGATATCCGAGATGGGTATACCCCTGGTTGGAAATTCAACGAATGGGAGATGAGAGGGGTTCCTTTAAGACTGGAGATCGGACCTAAAGATATGGCACAAGGTCAGGTAATGCTGGTGAGAAGAGATACCGGGGAGAAGATGGCTGTAAAAGAAGAAAAATTAGCAGAGACGGTGAATGAATTACTGGATAATATTCAAGAAAATCTTTTTACCCGAGCCAGGAAATTTTTAGAAGAAAATATTCGTGAGACCTCCGATTATAATGAATTCAAAAAAATTATCGAAAAGCAGAGAGGATTAATCAAGACTTATTGGTGTGGAAGTAAAGATTGTGAGGATAAGATAAAAGAAGAAACCAAAGCAAGCATAAGATGCATTCCTTTTGAGCAAGAAGAAGCTTCGGGAAAATGTATTTATTGTGGGAAGGAATCTTCTACTTTAGTGTATTTTGCCCGAGCTTATTAAAAAATTATAAAGATAAAGGGGGGGGTAAAAAAATGGCCGAAGTGATGATTGGAAAAGTAACCGATTACTTTGCCAAAATAGGTGTTGCTGCTTTAATTATCGAAAATGGAGAATTAAGTTTGGGTGATACCATTCATTTTGTTGGGCACACTACTGATTTTGAACAAAAAATAAATTCTATGCAAATAGAACACCAAGCTGTAGATTCTGCCAAAACCGGCGACGGAATAGGAATCAAGGTGAAAGATAGAGTTCGCCATGGTGATAAAGTATATAAAGTTACCGCTTAGATTAAATTGTTATTATATATAAGGTCATTCCTGTTTCCTCAGGAATGACCTTTATTTATTTCTTTTTACTTTCTTTTTTACCATAATTTTCCAGAAAAGGTTTAATAAGGTCGATAGGTAAAGGGAATAGAGTGGTAGAATTTTTCTCTGTAGCTACCTCAGTTAAGGTCTGAAAATATCTAAGTTGTAAGGCTATGGGTTGTGTACTAATTCTTTCTGCAGCTTTAACTAATTTTTCTGAGGCCTGGTATTCTCCTTCGGCATGAATTACCTTTGCTCTTCTTTCTCTTTCGGCCTCAGCCTGTTTAGCCATAGCCCTTTTCATGCCTTCCGGTAACTCAACATCTTTGGTTTCTACTGCAGTTACCTTAATTCCCCAGGGACCAGTATGTTCATCCACAATTTTTTGCAGAGTCTGATTTATTTTCTCTCTCTGAGATAATAATTCATCTAATTCCATCTGTCCCAAGACACTGCGTAAGGTAGTTTGGGCAATTTTGTAAGTTGCATTGATAAAATGTTCTACTTCTACTACAGAATTTTCCGGATTTATTACTCTAAAGTAGATTACGGCATTAACTTTAACCGGAACCGTATCTTTAGTGATTACCTCCTGAGCCGGGACATCCATAGTGATAATCCGAAGACTTACTCTTACCATTCTATCTACAATGGGTATCAACAGAATCAGCCCCGGACCTTTTGCTCCTACTAATTTTCCCAATCTGAAGATTACTCCTCTTTCGTATTCCCGTAGTATTTTTACAGCCTGAGATAAGATGATGACGACTATTATGAAAATTCCTAAATACATTTGCAGATTAGCAATTATATCCATTTCAACTTACTCCTTTCGCTCATATTTTTTAACTATAAGATTAAGGCCTTTTACTTCTAATACTTCTACTTCTTCCCCTTCTTTAATTTTTTCTCCTTTGGTGGAGGCCTGCCACCTTTCTCCGTGAACAAAGATGGTACCTTCCGGAGTGAGGTCAGTTTTGGTGATTCCCATTTTTCCCAAAAGACCTTCTCTGCCGGTAACCGGCTTTTTCCATTGAATCTTAATTCCTTTGCTTAAGGCAAAGACAAAGAAGGCTGCGGTAGCAAGAGACATGGAGATAATTAATCCTAAAGAAATTCTTAAAAAAGGAGCTGAGGATTTAGATAACATAAATGAACCTAAAATAAGGGAGGTCACCCCACCGGCAGTGAGGACTCCAAAAGTAGGAGTATATATTTCTAAAATGAAGAGTACGACACCGAATGTTATCAGAATAAAGCCTCCATAATTTATAGGTATACTCTGGAAAGCGACAAAGGCTAAAATAAGAGATATCCCTCCCACAATTCCCGGGAAGAAAGAACCCGGATTGCTAAATTCACCCAGGATACCGTAAATCCCCAGGAATAATAAGATGTAAGCTATATTGGGATTGGTTAAGGAATGGAGAAATAAATCTTTAAAAGTCATCTTTACCGGGATTATTTCTGCGTCTTTGGTCTTAAGCACTCTGGTCTTACTTGCGGTAGTCACTCTTACCCCATCAATAATTTCTATTAATTCATCTACATCATTGGCGATAAATTCTATTACCCCGATCTCGATGGCTTCCTGTTCGGTAATAGATACACTTTCTCTTACTGCCTTTTCCGCCCACCGGGCATTTCTTCCTCTCTTCTCGGCAATGGTCTTAATATAGGCTGCGGCATCATTTTCCAATTTAGCTTTCATTTCTTCATCAATCTCTCCTTCGCCCATGACAACGGGATGGGCAGCTCCGATATTAGTACCGGGAGCCATAGCGGCAATGTTACTGGCTAAAGTGATGAACACTCCGGCTGAGGCCGCCCTGCCGCCGGAAGGAGAGACATATACTACGATGGGGATAGTAGAATTCAACATCTTTCTTATTATGTCTCTCATCGAGGTATCCAATCCTCCCGGAGTATCTAATTGGAGGATTAAGCATTCTGCCTCTTCTGCTTCAGCATCTTCAATTCCTCCGACTACATATTGAGAGGTAATGGGGTTTATAATACCGTTTAGCTGGAGAAGATAGATAGATGAATTAGAAGTAGTGTGATTTTCTTTCAGAGAGTAAAAGAAAATAAATGTTAAAATAAGAAAGAAGATGATTGTCTTTTTTTTCATATTCAACTCTCCTTTCCCCTGATGGGAGAAAGTTAGAACGAAGAAGAAAAAATTCTTATTTCTAAAATAATTATAACATAATTTTTATAAAATAGCAGGAATTTCAAAATAAACATAGAATATATTAATATATAGTATGTATTTGGTTAGCTGGTTACTTGGTTACCTGGTTAACTGGTTAAGAAGATGCAAGAGAGGCAGTAGGGGCGTATTGCATACGCCCTAATGATTTACATAAAACCGTAGGACAGGCGTTCCCCGTTTTCACGAGGGCAGACCCGCCTGTCTATTAATATACAAGGGGTTCGATTCATCGAACCCGTCATAATATATTGAGGAAAAAGATGAAAACGGAAAGATTAACCGAAGAATATTTTATGCCCGGAGACTGGCTCGGAATAGCTAATAAAATTCTAAAAGATAAGGGAGTAGTGATGGTATTAGGGGTTACCGATACTGGGAAGAGTATCTGTACCCTATTATTTGCTAATTTTTGGGCTAAACATGGTAGGAAAGTCGGAATTGTCGATGTAGATATGGGACAGTCTGATTTAGGGCCACCAACTACTATGGGCATGGTGGTGATTGATAAACCGATAAAGAGCTTAGAAGAAGTCTCAGTAGATACCTTGTATTTCGTAGGTTCAACCTCTCCCCTGAATTATTTTTTACCCACTATTTGCGGAACTAAAAAGTTAATTGATGAAGGGAAAAAGAAAGGGGCAGAAATAATAATTGTTGATACTACCGGATTAGTAAAAGGAAATCCCGGCCGTACTTTAAAAGAAAATATGATTGACATAATTTCTCCTTCTCATATCGTTGCCTTGCAAAGAGAGGATGAACTCGAACACATTTTAAAAAATATTAATTTAAGCGGTAGAATTATTGTTCATCGTTTATCTCCTTGCACTGAAGTAAAAAGAAAGACTTATTTTCTGCGTCGGGAAGCAAGGGAAGAAAAATATAGAAAATATTTTAAAAAAGCCTCTTCTCTGAAAATTAATTTGGCAAATTTAGATATTAAGGGGAGCTATTATTGTTCCGGTGTTGCTTTAAGAGAAGAAGACCTCTCTTTTTTAGAAAAAACTTTAATGACCGAAATAATTTATGCTGAAAGGACTCCCGAAGGTGTTTTTATAATTATTAAAGAAAGATTGCCGGAAAGGTTTAGCGGGTTCTTCCAGATTAAAAAAAGATTTAATACTGAAAAACTAATTATAACCGAAGAAGCTAAATTTGAAAATTTATTAGTTTCTCTTGATAACCGACAAGGGTTTGTGGTAAGTTTAGGTATTATCCAAGAGTTTGATTTTAAAAGAAAAATATTTACTTTTTTTGCGCCCTTAGAAGAAAAAGATTTATCTAAAGTTTTCAGTCTTAGGTTCGGAGCTATTCAATTAGGTATAGACGGGGAAGAGTTGGGGAAAGTTTCTCCGGGGGAAATATAATAGTATATCGTGAAGAAGAATATAGTAATGAGTGATAAGTTTCAGGTTACAGGTTGCAAGTTTTGAGAAAATACTAAGTACGTAGGGGCGTATTGCATACGCCCTAATGATCAACATAAAACCGTAGGACAGGCGTCCCCCGTTTTCACGAGGGCAGGCCCGCCTGCCCATGAATTAAGCTAGGGGTTCGATTCATCGAACCCGCTAAAAAAATTGGAGCGAATACTTTGGAAAAGAAAGAAAAAGAAGGAATAATATTTGTAATTATCACTATTTTTATCGCCGGAGCTCTACCTATTGTCATTAAATATGGCACAGGGCTAATAAATCCCTTGTTCTTTGCTGCCTTTAGCAGTCTGATAGCCGGCATCTTCCTCTTTGTATTAGCTGCCCTTAGAGGGAATTGGAAAATATTATTTGATAAAAGATATTTTTTCCAGCTGTTATTAATCGGTTTTTTCGGCATTACCCTTTCTAATATCTGTTTCTTCTTCGGAGTCACCCTGACCAGCGGGATTAATTCCTCTATTTTATTGGTAATAGAACCATTATATGCCATCTTTATCGGCTATATATTATTGAATGAGAAAATTACTTTAAAGCAGATGTTTTTTACTTTTGTAATTATGCTGGGGACTATAGTGGTAGTATCCAGGGCAAAATTTAGTTTAAATTGGGGAGACTTACTGGTTTTATTAACTCCCCTCTGCTGGCAGATAGCCCATTTTTTCAGCAAGAGATTGATGGCTTCCCATAAAGAGATTACCCCGATGCTGATAGCCACGGCAAGGACCCTATACGGGGGGACTTTTTTATTTATTCTGAGCAGCATAGAAGGCGCAAATCAATATGACAAATTAGGAATTACCAGTATCCTGTTATTATTAATATTTCAGGGCATTATAGGTTTTGCCTTACATTATTCTATCTGGTATGAAGCTATCAAGAGATTAAATCTATCCAAAGCAACCACTCTGGTCTCTATCTATCCAACTTTTTCCATTTTACTGGCCTGGCTTATATTAAAAGAGTTGCCTACTTTTTATCAGTTAACCGGCTTTACCTTGATAATGGTAGGGATTTTTGGTTTATCCGGGATAAAAAGCGAGCACAGAGAAAAAGTTATTCTAAAAAGTTAAATTAAAATAAAAATAATTCGGATGTTTTTTCAGATAAAAATAAAAAATAAATTTTAAAGAAAGGCGGTAAAATTTATGTTAAGAACTAACAAAGACAAGTTAGTAATGATTTCTGTTCAAGGGAGAGTCAGTTATCCGGTAAGAAGAGGGGCATACAGGATTGCTTATGACGGCAAACCGGTGGTAGTGCCCGGAGTAGGCGGTATAACCTATAATATCAAAGTTGGTGATTGTGCTTTCGGTTGGGAGGCCGACCATGTAGAACCCGGAGTTTCCACTGTGGTGAATGAAGAAAAGAGAGAAGAAGGGCCTAATTGTGCCTATAATATATTGGCCTGCATGGGAAATCAAGCACGGGTAGTAAGCGGAGAGGCCAAGGGGGCATTAGGAGTAATAACCGGTCATCACGGAGGAATTGAACATGTGTTAATTGATTTTGCTCAGGAAACCTTAGAGAAACTTTGTATCGGGGATAAGATTTTGGTTAAGGCTTACGGGCAGGGATTAAAATTATTAGATTATCCCGAGATAAAAGTTTTTAATTTAGACCCTTCTTTATTAGAAAAGATGAATATCAAAGAGGCAGGTGACGGCACTATCGACGTACCGGTTACCTGTGATATTCCGGCTAAACTGATGGGCTCCGGATTGGGTTCGGCTAGTGTGGCCAGTGGTGATTATGATATTACTACTGCTGATAAGAAGATGGTAGAAAAATACAAATTAGATCAACTTAGATTTGGAGACATTGTGGCGATTAGCGATGCGGATAACAGTTATGGAAGGAGTTATAGAGAAGGGGCGGTTTCTATAGGGATAGTGGTTCATAGTGATTGTGTCATTGCCGGACACGGCCCGGGAGTAGCCACCCTCTTAACTTCAACAACCAGCAAAATTAAATTTAACATAGATGCCGATGCCAATATCGCTAATTATCTGAACATCGGTACGAAAAGAAAATAATAATTTAGTTTTGGATGTAATTTTGAATGTCATTGCGAGTGACCGCAGGGAGCGTGGCAATCTCTATTTAATATTTAGTATTTAGTATGTCGTATATAGTATCTAGCATATAGAAAAAAATAAGAAGAAGGAACCAGAAACCAGATTCGTATTTTGTGCAGAAGAGAGAAAAACAGTCCGAGTACTGATGGCAAAAGAAGATCTTGTAATTGAAATTTCTACCAAGAATGTGAATATGTCTATGAATTAAAATTAAAGGGAAATATCTTGATGAAAATTAAAAAGACTACAAGGAGGATAATATTTTGAAGTATAGGAAATTTGGGAAGTTAGATTGGGATGTTTCTGTATTGGGTTTTGGTGCCATGCGGTTACCAGTTAAAGATAATAATGTTTTTGGGCCTAATATTGATGAAGA
>JAYEJO010000119.1:0-33066 GCA_034660595.1 Candidatus Caldatribacteriota bacterium | reverse complement strand
AACAAACCGGCGATTCTCCGTAAATCTTCTTTGTTATAAAATTCTATATTTATCTTTCCTTTCTTGCCATCATATAATATGCTTACCTTGGTCCCTAAAATATCTCTTAATTTTCCCTCTACCTCGGGGAAGTGTTCAATAGTAATATTTTTAACTTTAAATTGCCTTTTTTGCACCTTCCCGATATTTTTAATCAGGCGCTCGGCATCTCTTACCGATAAATCATTGGCGATTATTCTTTCACACACCGCGCCTTGCACTTCTTCATCTTCTATGCTTAATAACAATTTAGCATGACCAAAAGATATTTTACCTTCAGAAATATTTTTTTGTATCTCCGGATTCAATTTTAACAACCTGATGGTATTGGTGACCAAAGCCCGACTTTTTCCGGTTGCTTCCGCCAATTCTTGCTGGGTAAGATTAAACTCATCTATCAGTCTTTTAAAGGCATTGGCCTGCTCAACAGGATTAAGATCTTCTCTTTGAATATTTTCCACCAAGGCAATTTCCAAACTTTTTTCATTGTTAATACTTTTAATAATTGCCGGTATCTTTTTTAAGCCGATCTCTTTGGCCGCCTTTAACCTCCGCTCTCCGGCAACAATCTCATACCCGTTAGCCATTTTCCTTACTACGATAGGTTGAATTATTCCGTGTTTCTTAATTGACCCTTTTAGTTCTTCCATTTTCTCTTTATCAAAAATTTTACGGGGCTGAAAAAGATTAGGGGTCAAGCTTTCTATGTCCATCTCAACAACAAATCCTTTTTCTTTTTGTTCAACCCTGGGGATAAGGGCTTCTAACCCTTTCCCCAATCCTCTTTTACTCATTTGATATCACCTCTCGGGCTAATTTTTTATAAGCTATCGCCCCTTTAGATTTTGCATCATATAATACAACCGGTTTGCCGTAACTGGGGGCTTCGCTCACTCTGACATTTCGGGGAACGATTGATTTAAATATCTTTCCCTCAAAATATTTTTCAACTTCTTTTATAACATCACGAGAAAGATTTGTGCGGCTATCATACATGGTCAGCAGGATCCCTTCGATCTCCAAGGATGAATTCAGGTTTTCTCTGACTAGATTTATAGTATTTAGTAATTGCCCAATACCTTCCAGGGCATAATATTCACACTGTATAGGAATAATAACCGCATCGGCAGCAGTAAGAGAGTTTAGGGTTAAGAGTCCCAGAGAAGGGGGGCAATCAATAATTATATAATCATAATCATCCTTTATTGGTTTAATTGCGTGTTTTAATTTGTTTTCCCGGGAGATATAATTAACTAATTCTATTTCTGCTCCGGCCAATTGAATGGTAGAAGGTAAAACCTCTAAATTTTTTACCTGAGTCGGTAAAATAATCTCTCTAATCGGTTCTTTGTTAATCAAAACATCATAAACACATCTTTTGACTTTTGTTTTATCCAGACCTATGCCGGTGCTGGCATTCCCCTGGGGGTCTATGTCGATTAACAAAGTTTTTCTTTTATGCAAGGCCATAGAAGTACTTAGGTTTACTGCAGTGGTGGTTTTGCCTACTCCACCTTTTTGGTTAGTAATTGCCAGTACTTTAGTCATAAAAATTCTCCTAAAATAACTACTCAGACGAGTGTTAGATTATATAAATTTAATAACTGAACGTTTGTTCACGATAGTTAATGTTCCACGTGGAACTTTGTTTGTTAATTCAGGTTTACAATTGCAAGGAATATAGTTAGCCGGTTAAAATTAATTTGCCAATTGACCAATTAAAAATACAGGTTGGAAAAAGGGGACTGGCTACTTTTTTGGTTTAAAAAGGTGACTGTCCCTTTTTTCCATTATATTTGTATTTTTTTCTTAACTAACGAATAACGACTAATTTAACCGGGTAACTAACTAACCAATTAACTAATCCTAAACGAGATACGGTTCACGGGATACTAGATGCTGTTTTGGCTTCCGGGTTCTTTTTTATCTTAATTTTAAATTTTTGAATTATGGTTTTGCACTTTGCGTTTTTAGTTTTTATTTTTTACCCATTTATAATATACTTCTTATATTATCAAAAATATTTCAAAAATACAAAGGTCTTTTTTGGGGGAGACCTTCTTTTCTGGGGTATTTAGAAGGAGTATCTTTTATTTTCTTGATTACCAAAAGATGTCTTTCTTGATTTATAAAGGGAATTTGAATATTTTCCACTCCAATCAGTTCTCCGCCTAGAAGCGGAATTGTCCTGAGGGCTTTGTTGATTTCTTCCTTATACGATCTACCTTTTTGCGCTATAAAGAATCCTCCCACCCTTACCAAAGGAAGGCAATATTCGCTTAGAGTGCTCAAAAGGGCCACCGCTCTAGATAAGACTATATCGTATTTCTCCCGGTGATCCGGGCATTTCCCGAAAACTTCTGCTCTGCCATTGAGTATCTCAACTTGCTGAAAATTCATTTCTTCGACTATTTTTTCTAAAAATATGGTCTTTTTCTTTCTTGCTTCCAGGAGAGATAAACTAATTGAAGGATATACTATTTTAATCGGTATACCGGGGAAACCTGCGCCTGTCCCCACGTCAATAATACTTATTCCTTCTATATCAACATATTTATCCATAACTTCTATACAGCTAATAGAATCTAAAAAGTGCTTACTAATTATTTCCCGGGGAGTTTTTAAAGAAGTTAAATTAATTTTTTGGTTCCATTGGATTAATAATTCTAAATAGCGGGAAAATTTATTAATCTGCTCTTTATGGAGACTAATTCCCATTTTTAGGGCACCGTCAATTAAAATATTTTCGTCTTCTTTTAACAAAAAAGGCACCTCACTTTATTTCGTTAGTTAGTTAGCTGGTTAGTTGGTTAATTAGTTAGCACAACAAATTACGACGCGCCATGCCATTACCCCGCTAAAGTAAGAAGTTATACGAAAAACCATAATTCAAAATCAAAAGCTTTTATCTGGTATATTACGGCTATTGTATTAAATTTTTATTATCGTAGGAGGCGGATTTGTCCATCCTGGGTTTTTGGGCACCTCTTCTGGCAAGTTCGATAAATCGAATCCGCTACACTACGATTTCGCTATCTTAACTAATTAACCGGGCAACCAAGTAACTAGCTAACTATTTAACTTTTCCACAATTTATCCACATAAATAAAATGATAATAAATATTATGATTTAAACCTATTTTAATTTATAAATTAAAAAACTACAATCAAAAAACTTTTTTTTAGCTGGCAAAACTCTAATTTGTTGCTAAAAACAAGATAATTAAACATTTTACATAAGTTGTTTTTTAACTTACTTTTTTATGCGGATATTTAATTTAATTGAGGAAATAGATTAAAAGCTTTGATTCTAACCAATTTAGAGTTTTCCACAGTTTATTCACAATTAGTTTTTAAAATGTTCCACGTGGAACATTGATCTTTTTAGAAAAACTTATTTGCCTATTATACGAAATTAATCTATCATTTCCCGATACAAAAACGAGAAAATATATTATTAGTTATCTCGTTGCTTATCGATTCCCCGGTTATCTCACCGAGAGAATCCAGGACCTCTTTTAGATCAACAGTTAATAAATCATGGGGTATTTTCTTTTTTGTCCCTTCTAATATATGTTTTAACCCCAGTTTGGCTCTTTTTAAGGCCTTGGCCTGCCTAACATTGTTTATTATTACCCCATTTTGTGGTATTACTATTCCGTTAAATGCGGTCTTGGTTAATTCTTCTTCTAATTTCTCTATCCCAATCCGGTCTTTCAAGGAAATTCTTATGTCCTCTTTAATATTCAAGAGCTCAAAAAGTTTTTGTCTTTCTATCTTTTCTTTAAGGTCTATTTTATTTTCAATAGTTATAACCTTTTTGTTTCTCTCTTTTGCTCTATTTATCTCCTTAATAACTTTTATGTCTTCCTCGGAAAGAAGGGTATTTGCATCAAACATCGCTAAAATCAGGTCGGCTTTATCTAAAAATTTTCTCATCCTTTCAAGGCTTATCTTTTCAATAACATTTTCCGGGGGTTTAAACCCGGCGGTATCTATAATCTTAAAAGCTATCCCTTTAAGGTTGATTAGCTCTTCAATTGTATCTCTGGTTGTTCCCGGTAAATGGGTAACAATAGCCCGGTTTTCTCTTAATAGGGCATTAAAAAGGCTGGATTTTCCGACATTGGCTTTCCCTACAATTACGGTATTTATTCCTTCTTTTAATATCTTTCCGTAATCCAGGGTTTTCAGCAGAGAGAAAACTTCTTCTAAAATGTTTTTTATTCTTTTCTGTATTTCTATTGAATCCAGTTCTTCAATGTCTTGATCAGGAAAATCCATGGGTGCCTCAATCTCCGCGGTAATCCTCATCACTTTGTCCCTTAAATTAATAATTTTATCCTTTAAATTACCTTCTAATTGGGCTAATGAAGAACTTAAACTTCTCTCGGTTTTTGCCTGAATAAGGTCAATTACTGCTTCGGCTTGGCTTAAATCAATTCTGCCATTTAAAAAGGCTCTTTTGGTAAATTCTCCCGGTTCAGCTATCCTTGCCCCGCAATTAATCACTGTTTCCAGAACTTTCCTGAGAGAGAGTATACCTCCGTGACAATTGAATTCTACAGTGTCTTCTCGGGTATAAGTTTGGGGTTTTTTCATTAAAACCAAAATAACCTCGTCAATTTTCTCCCCGTTTTCGGGATCTATTACAAATCCGTAATGAACGGTATGGCTGAAGATATCTTTAATCTTTGTTTTATTTAAATTTTTATCTCTAAATACCTCTTGAGCTATTTCTAAGGCTTTTGGGCCGCTTATTCTGACAATACCGATTCCACTTTCTCCAATCGGGGTAGAAATAGCAGCAATAGTATCAACTTCCCAAAATTTCATAAGTATTCTCCTTGCTTTTCGTATTGCGTATCGCGTATTGCGTTAAGAAAATTAGAATTCGGAAACGGGGAAACATCTGTTTATTATTTTAAACTGTTAATTAGTTACAAGAAGACACGGCACGCCCTGTCTCTATATTAGACAGGCGGGACGCCTGTCCTACGATTTTGCCATTTCCCCCTCACCCTAACCCTCTCCCGCCAGGGGAGAGGGAAGATAAGGACGGGTTCGATGAATTGTGCCCCTACAACATATTACTTATTTCGGGCAGACACAAGGTCTGCCCCTACTTGTATCTTACGAATTTATCTTTCTTTTTCTTTTTTCACTATCCGCTATACGCTGTACGCTCCACGCTGGTTCAGCGATGCGCAATACGAAAACAAAAAGCATAAAAAGATTAATATTCATCCTGGGGACAATATCTAACTTCTTATGCTTGTTAATAATTCTTTATTATTCTTCTGTGTTATTCTGGTTTTCCCTTGGGGCTATAACAATTTTTCTAAAAGGTTCTGTTCCCTCGCTATAAGTAACTAGCGAGGGGTCTTCCTGTAAAACAAGATGAACTATTCTTCTTTCCGCTGCATTCATAGAACAAAGAGCAATCTTTTTCCCGGTTCTTTTTACTATTTCAGCTTTTTCATAGGCGTATTTAGAAACAGTGTCTCTTCTTTTCTCTTTATAACCTTCAATATCAACTATTATTCTTCTTCGTTCGGATTCTTCAATGTCTTTATTAGATATAATATTAACAATGTATTGAAGGGCATCGAGGGCATGCCCATGTTTTCCAATTAATATTCCGGAATTAGAGGATTTTATCTCTAAAATAATTTCTTCAGCGCCTTCTTTGTTAACTATCTGAACTTCGCCGTCATCCGTAATAAAATTTACTATTTTTTCTAGAGTTACTTTTGCTTTTTCTTGAAGACTTAATTCAAAGTCATTAATATTTTCCAAATCTATTCCCTCTCTCACCTCTAGATTATCTTCTTTTGCCTTTTTTATATTTTTTAGTCTTGCTTCTGGAAGAGGTTTCTCCGTCTGCTCCCTCGTAACCCGGAATCCAGGGTTCTTCTTTGGGAGCTACCGGTTTTTCCGGTTTCTTGTTAGCTGGTTTCTCTTTTTTACCCGGAACAACTTCTTTTGGCATTTCATCTATTGCCGGCATTTTCTTATTAATCAGATACTGCTGCCCAATCCCCAAAAGGGTAGAGGTAAGCCAGTACAGGGTCAAACCGGAAGGCAGAGTAAAGCTCATAAAACCAATCATTAAGGGCATCATAATAGTCATCATCTTCTGGGTCTGTTCGGAAGACCCTCCGCCCTTGCCTGCGCCGCCAGGGGAGGTGGTCATTTTTTGTTGGATGTACATTGAGCCTCCTATTAAAAAGGGCATTATTCCGAGGTATTGTATCCCAAAAATTCCACTGCCCGGCAATTGGATTAACTGGTCCGGCAAAGATAAGTCTTTTAGCCATAAAAAACCCGGGTTTCCATTATACACCGAATAAATTTTAGTGTTAAATTCTCTTAAAACCTGGAAAAGTAAAATCAATATGGGCATTTGAATTAACAGAGGCAAACATCCGCTCATAGGGTTGACTTTGTGTTCCTTATATAAAGCCATTAATTCTTTGTTTAGTCTTTCCTTATCGTTCTTATATTTATCCTGTACCGCCTTCATTAAAGGCTGGATTTTCTGCATCTCCCGCATAGAAACCATCTGTTTTTGCATTAAGGGATATAAAATTACCCTGATAAGGATGGTCATTAAAATAATAGCGATACCATAATTGTGGGTAAAGCTATAAAAAAATACTATTATGCTGGCGAAGGTATCACCAAAAAAACTCCATAGATTTCCCAAATATTTTTCTCCTTTATATTTTTGTTTTTGTTTTTCCTTCTATTGTTTTTATTTTATTTATATTATCGTACTGTGCTTTGTTTTTATTTTCACTTCTTATGTACACAAGCTGCTGAAGAGTCGGGAAGGGGATCATAGCCGCCCGAATTAAAGGGATGGCAGCGTAATATTCTCCTTAAAGAAAGCCATAAGCCCATTAAAAGGCCGTATTTTTTCAGGGCCTGTGTAGCATACTCAGAACAGGTGGGATAAAACCTGCAGGTAGCAGGTTTTAAAGGGGATATATATTTTTGATAAAATCTTATTAGTAAAATAATTATTTTTTTCATAAAGTCTCTAATGAAATTCTATTGCCTTTCTTTTGCTTAAGAAAGCGCATAGATTTTCTCTGTTTTAGTTTAAATCTCCTGTTTGCGGCTGCTTTCTGGTAAAAAAAATTTCCCTTTAGAAAAAAGGCTTTCCAAGTCATGACATATCTCAAAATAGTCTGATTCTTTAATGTTGTTTTTTGCCAGCATAATTATATCATATCCCGGAGATAATTTCTTGTTTGCCGGCTGGAATGCTTCTTTTAACCATCTCTTTATCTTATTTCTAATTACTGCCTTGCCTGTCTCTTTTTTAACTATTATCCCGGGTCTATTAAAATTATAATCGTTCTTTAAAATAAATATTATTAAGTTCTTGCCTTCAATTCTTCTGCCTTCCGAAAAAACCTTTTTAAATTCACTGGTTTTTGATAATTTTCTTTTTATCAAACTTCCTCTTCTGTTTATAAAATTAATTATCCGGATACCGTAAGGCGCTTGCGCCCCTTTAAACGCCTTCTCTTTAATATCAACCGGCCGGCTTTAGTACTCATTCTGTGACGAAATCCATGAACCTTCAGTTTTTTTCTGGTATTTGGTTGATAAGTCCGCTTCATTTAATCAACTCTCCCCTTCTCCGTTAAAATTTAGAATTAAAATTCAATGAAAATTATATCTTTAATCCACTCCAAATGTCAAGCTTATCAGGAAAGTATCGGGCGTATGATGTCGGGTATCGAGTCAGGAAAGAGAAAAAATTCAAACAAAGTGGTATTCTTCTCTTTGTCTAACCGCTTCATAAAAGCTTAGACTGGCGGGAAAATTCTTAAATTTTATTTCAGGGTTTGGGTTTTCTGTGATAAAAAGAAATTTATAAGCAAAAAATTGGTGTAACTTTTAACGGAAAAATATTTTTGCTTAATGAAAACATTTTTGTTATTATAAGTAAAAATAAATGTTATTTTTGCCCGAGTTATCCACAAATGTTAATAAACTGTTAATAACTTCTTTAAAGCCTTTAATTTTAACTGTTTAACAATCTATAAATAAAGTATTAAAGTTTATTTTTTTAAGGGAAATGCTAAAATTTAGTAAAAAAATCCTTTTGGGGTTTTCCACAGCCAACTGTTAACTTTGGGGAAAATTCATGTACCTCTTATAATTCATAGGTTCTCGTAGATAAATTATAGTTTAATAACTTTTTTTAGTCTATAGAACTTTTATAAATTTAATTATAAAAAAAATATTTAGTTGCTCGGAAAGGTGTATTATTATGGAGTTTACAGAGAATGAAGAACTGTGGAATAAAATTTTAGAAATAGTTAAAGAAGAATTGAAACCCCATGCCTACAATAGCTGGTTCAGCCAGACAAAGGTAGATAAATTTAATGGTAATGAGTTAGTAATTTTAACCCCCGGGGAATTTTGTAAAGACTGGTTAGAAAAACACTACGCCGGATTTGTTAAAGATATTTTAAAAAGGACTCTCGGCTCAGATGATAATCTAATAATAAAATTTAAAGCGACTGATCAAAAATTTTCCGCTCCTTCCCCACCAGCTACCCTTAAAAAGATAACTAAAACTAAAACTTCTTTTTCGAACAGTATCAGCTTTTTTTTAAACCCAAAGTATACTTTTGATGATTTTGTAATAGGCAACAGCAACCGCTTTGCCCACGCTGCCTGTCTTGCGGTAGCCCAGTCTCCCGGTAAAGCTTATAACCCGCTTTTTATATATGGGGGAGTTGGTTTAGGTAAAACTCATTTAATACAGGCAATCGGCAATTATATAACACGACACAACGAGAAAGCCAGGGCTTTATATATATCGTCGGAAAAATTTACCAATGAATTAATTAATTCTATAAGAGACGACCGCACTGTCGCCTTTCGTAATAAATACCGCAGTGTAGATATTTTATTAATTGATGATATACAGTTTTTGGCCGGGAAAGAGAGAACCCAGGAGGAATTTTTTCATACTTTTAATACTTTATATGAGTCCAATAAACAGATAGTAATTACCAGTGACCGGCCGCCAAAAGATATTACTACTTTAGAAGAGCGGTTAACATCCCGTTTTGAATGGGGGTTGACAACTGACGTCCATGCGCCTGATTATGAGACCCGTATTGCTATTTTAAGAAAAAAAGCCCAGGCGGAAAATTTAAATGTGCCTGATGAAGTAATCGACTTTATTGCCGAAAAAATTCCTTCTAATATTAGACAATTAGAAGGAGCATTGACCAAGTTAACTGCTTATTCTGTCTTAACCAAAAAGGATTTATCTATTCCTTTAACCCAGGAAATATTAAAAGACATTATCCCTTTAGAAAATAAAAAGGTTTCCATTGGTCAAATTCAAAAAACGGTCGCAAATTATTATAATATTAAGGTTAACTCTCTGTTATCTAAAAAGAGGACTAAAGATATTGTTCTGGCCAGACAGGTGGCTATTTATCTTTCCCGGGAATTAACCGATCTGTCTTTATCTTTAATTGGGGGAGCTTTTGGAGGAAAAGACCACACCACTATTATTCATTCTTATGGTAAAGTTAAAAATAAAATTAAAACTGATAAAAGTTTTAAAAATATTATAAATAATTTAAGTTTAGAAATTAAAAGAGGTTGATTGTTAATAACTATTTAATAATATGTTTAAAACTTTTAATTATTAGATTTTTTTTAAATAAAAAACAAAAAAATGGGGAATCTGTTAATAATTAAAAAATTTATCCCTGATTTTATCCACGGGGTTTTTGTAATAAAATATTAAGGTTTATTTTTCTTTCCCCAGTTTTAACAGTACTATTACTAATAATACTACAATCTCTATTTAATTATTTAGGATAAAGGAGTAAAAATATGAAAATTATTTGTTCTCAAGAAAGTTTGTTACGCGGAATTCAAACAGTACAAAAAGGAATTTCCAGTAGAATAGGGTTACCTATTTATAATGGAATACTTTTTGAAGCAAACGAAGATAATAAAGTTCATCTATTTGCCACCGACTTAGAAATTGGAATAGATTGTTATATCCCGGCCCAGGTTATTGAGACCGGGTCCACGGTTATTCCCAGCAGGATAATAAGTGAATTAATTAAAAAATTTCCTGAAGGAAAAATAGAGATGGAATGTTTAGATAACAATATTATCACTATTAGAGAAAACAGTTCTAATTATAAAATTTTAGGCTTTTCCGCAGAAGAATTTTCTACTTTTCCAGAAATAAAAATAAAAGCCAAAACTAAAATAAACCAAAAATTATTCAAAAAAACAATTCAACAAGTTATATTTGCTACATCTCGTGATGAAAATAGAAATTTTTTAAATGGAGCTCTATTTAAAATAGCAGATAATAAAATAGATGTAGTCACCACCGATAGTCATAGATTATCTCTAAAAAATATTAAACCGACAAGTATAGAAAACCCTTTAACAGAAGGAGTAGAAGTTATTATTCCTTATAGAGCCCTTTCAGAATTATCCCGGCTTCTATTAGATAATAAGGAAGTATTTACAGAACTTAGAATAGGGGAAAAACAGATTATATTTATTTTATTTCCTGACGGCCAGAAGAACAGCATAAGAATATATTCCCGATTAATAGAAGGGCAGTTTCCTGATTATCACCAGATTGTTCCAAATTCATTTAAAACTGAAATAAAAGTGAACACCGAGGACCTCAGGGATAAAATGGAAAGGATATCCCTTTTTGTAAGAGAAGATTTAAACACAGTAAAGATAGAAGCCGCCAATAAAGAAGAAAACCAAAAAGAGGGAAGATGTGAAATAATTTTAAAAGCAGAAAGTCCGAACACCGGGGAAGCCTCTGAAAAGATTTCCTGTTTAAAAAAAGGAGAAGATATTACTATAACCTTTAACACCGATTATATTTTAGATGTATTAAAGATAATAAAAAAAGAAAACACTATAATAAAAATGAATGACCCCCTCAACCCGGTAATTATTACCCCGGACGGGGACAAAGATTATACTTATATTTTAATGCCTGTAAGGGCAGAATAACTCGTATCGCGCACCGCGTATCGAGTATTGCGTTAAAAAAATAAGAATTCAAAACCTAAAATTGTTTTCACATGGGGTAGACCTACTAAAGCCCCCACAATAATAAAATATATTGTTTTTTTTGTGGGGGACGGATGAAACCGCCCCTTAATTCGGAAACAGATGAGTTCGTCCTTTAGGTATGATGCATCGTGCCCCCACACTGACCCGGCATTAATTCTTTATCTAACTAACTAGGTAACCAACAAACTATATAACCAAATATATACGCTCTAGACTATCTCTCTCCACACTATACAATATTTCTTCTTTACGATAGACTATACGTAATATATAAAAACAGAAGAGGAAGGGGAAAACTTGTATTTTAAAAAAGTAAGGTTGAAAAACTACAGAAATTTTTCCAGCCTATCTATTGACCTTGATTCCAATCTTAATATTTTTATTGGAAATAACGCTCAGGGGAAGACCAATTTATTAGAAGGGTTAAACTTAATAATTAAAGGAAACTCTTATAGAACAAAAGAGGATAAAGAAGCAATAAAATGGAGCAGTGAAAGTGCTTATTTGTTTGGAGAAATAAACAAAGACGATGAAGATATCCAAATAGCTTTAGCTTTAGAGAAGAAATCAGAAGATTTTTATAAAAATAAACTAATTAAAACAATAAAAATAAACCAAAATATTCAGAAAAAAACTGCTTTAAATAAAGAATTTAAAGGAGTGGTGTTTTCTCCCGAGCACCTGCAGATAATAAAAGGCGCCCCTTCTTTAAGAAGAAAATTTTTAGATGAACAAATATCCCAAATTTACCCCCTTTATTATAGATATCTTTCGGAATATTATAGAATTTTAGGACACCGCAACAATATATTAAAGAAAGAAATTAATCAAAAAAAGAAGAAAGAACAACTTTTTTTATGGGATCCTCGGCTGATAGAGAGAGGATCTTTTTTAATTTTAACCAGAATTAAATTTATAAAAAAGATAAACCGCCTGGCCCATGAATTTCATCAAAAAATTACCAGGGAAAAAGAAAATATAGAACTAACCTATCAAAGCAATATATTGAAAGGCCAGGAAGAGAATATTTCTTCCATAAAAAAAGAATTTAAAAGCAAATTAGAAGAACACAGAGTGAAAGAGATAGAACAGAGAGCCACCTTGCTCGGCCCTCACCGGGATGATTTTTCAGTATATATCAACGGGTTTAATATCGCCTCCTACGGCTCGCAGGGCCAGCAGAGAACAGCTGTCCTATCTTTGAAATTATCCGAATTAGAGCTGATAAAGGAAAAAGAGGGGGTCTACCCTATATTTTTTTTAGATGATGTTATGTCAGAATTAGATGAAGACAGAAGGTATTTCTTATTAGGATTAATTATTGAAAAAAAGGTGCAGACTTTTATAACCAGCATAAATCTGGATTATTTTAACAGTAATATCAAAGAAAAAAGCAGGATATTTAAAATAGAAGAGGGGAAAATAATTAATTTATGAAAAAGAAAGACATAATTCCCTTTAAATCCGCCTTGGAGGATTTTTTAAAAGAGAAAAAATGGGGCAAAAAGATAAAAGGGTACCAAATAATTGGTAATTGGAAGAATCTGGCCGGCAAGGAGATTGCCCAATCTTCCCAGCCCGTTAAAATAGAGGATAGGTGCCTTTTTCTGGCCGTAAAAAGCAACGTCTGGGCTAATGAGCTGAATTTAAGAAAAGGAGAGCTTATTGAAAAAATCAACCGGGAAGCAGGGGAAGAAATAATTTCTAACATCCTGTTTAAGGTCCGAAGGTCTCAGTTTAAAGACGGTTAAACAGGGGTTTAAAAGAGGCATAAATAGAGAGACAAATTTTGACATAAGGGCTATAATATAGTAAAATTAATCAGGTTTTTAGAATAATAAATTGAGTCTTCACAGCAAATTATAAAAATAAAAACCGTGGCGGAAAGCTGCGGTTTCATTTTGATGGGAGTTTATACCATTGCCAAAAAGAAAAAAGAAAACTAATAAAGATGATCAATATACCGCTAAACAGATACAGGTCTTAGAGGGTTTGGAGGCCGTTAGAAAAAGGCCCAGCATGTACATCGGAAGCACTTCCGGTAAAGGATTGCACCATCTTTTAGATGAAGTGGTAGATAACAGCATTGATGAGGCGATGGCCGGCTATTGTAAAAAAATAGAAGTGGTTATCCACCCGGACAACAGTGTTACCGTAACCGATGACGGGCGGGGGATTCCGGTTGACATTCACAAAGAGACCAAGTTGCCGGCGGTAACCATAGTGCTGACCAAGCTTCATGCCGGCGGCAAGTTTGGGGGCAGCGGATATCGGGTTACCGGCGGACTGCACGGAGTAGGCATTTCGGTGGTAAATGCCCTTTCGGAATGGCTGGAAGTAGAAATATACCGGGATTCAGGAATATTTTTTCAGAGATTTGAAAGAGGAGATGCCGTATCCGAATTAAAAAAAATAGGAAAATCTTCCCGCACCGGAACTAAAATTACCTTCAAGCCTGACCCGGCTATTTTTGAAGACACCACCTTTAATTTCGATACCATTGCTCACCGGCTAAGAGAAATCGCTTTTTTAAATGCCGGGGTTAAAATTAACTTAAAGGACGAAAGGGAAGAGAACAAAGAAGTTTCTTATAAATATAATGGAGGGATAAGCGAATTTGTCAGCCATTTAAACAAAAACAAAGACCTTTTATTTCCAAGCCCTATCTGTTTTACCGGGAAGAAGGATGATATAGAAGTAGAGGCCGCATTACAATACAATAACGGCTATACAGAAAATATCCTTTCTTTCGCTAACAATATAAATACCGAAGAAGGCGGAACTCATTTGGCAGGATTTAAAGCGACCATAACCAGAATAATAAACGATTATGCCCGTACCAATTTATTACCTAATGGTAAAAAATCATCTTTAAAAGAAGGGGAAAATAATCTTTCCGGCAATGATGTAAGGGAGGGGCTGACTGCCGTAATTAGTGTAAAACTATTAAACCCCCAGTTTGAAGGCCAGACTAAAACCAAATTGGGGAACAGTGAGGTAAGAAGAGTAGTATCTTATGTTGTCGGAGAAGGCCTAAACAACTTTCTTAACGAGAACCCGAGCATAACCAAGAAGATACTGGCTAAATCCGTTTCTGCTTTAAACGCCAGGGAGGCAGCCAGAAAAGCTCGAAATCTAATCCGCCAAAAAAACGGAATATTAGGATTGGGGACCCTCCCCGGGAAATTAGCCGATTGTTCGGAAAAAGATCCCTTATTCAGAGAGATATTTTTGGTAGAGGGTGATTCCGCAGGAGGCTCTGCCAAACAAGGTAGAGACAGGAGATTCCAGGCCATTCTGCCTTTAAGGGGTAAAATTTTAAATGTCGAAAAAGCACGCTTGCATAAAATATTGGATAATAACGAAATAAAATCCATAGTTACCGCTTTAGGCATAAACATCGGGGAAGACCTGGATATTGAAAAACTAAGATATTATAAAGTTATTATAATGACTGATGCAGATGTTGACGGAGCCCACATAAAAACTCTACTTTTAACCTTTTTTTTCCGTTATATGAAACCGTTAATCGAAAGAGGAAATGTTTATATTGCCCAACCCCCTCTCTATAAGATTGAATATAATAAAGAAAGTTGTTATTTATATAACGAGCAGGAATTAAACGATAAGTTAAAAGAGATAGAGGGCAACCCTCGAATTCAGAGGTATAAAGGTTTGGGAGAAATGAATCCTGAGCAGTTATGGGAGACCACCATGAATCCGGGAAATAGAGTTTTAAAGAGAATAGAGCTGGAAGATAATATAGAAGCGGAAACCATGTTTACGGTTTTGATGGGGGATAAAGTTGAGCCCAGAAAAGATTTTATATATCAACACAGCTTGGAAGTGAAGGATTTGGATTATTAAATTAGTCGTTAGTGAATAGTGAATAGTATTTAGTGAAGAGGAAGAGCGGATAGCGAGAACAAGAAAAAATTTTTAATTACATTATAAAAACTGAAAACCTGAATTTATACTAACGACTAATTTAATTGGTCAATTGGTAAACCGGCGAATCGGCGAATTAATTTATTGGTAAATTGATGAATTGGAGAATTGTTAAATTATGAAAGAAGAAGAAAAAGATAATTTGGATAATAATTTAGATAATAAAGAAGAAAAAGAAGAGCTTGAAGAAGAGCTTACAGACGCAAGCAGGTGCTTGCCTACTGATGTCGGAGGGGAGATAAAAGAAGCCTATCTCAGTTACGCCATGAGCGTAATAATTGGGCGGGCTTTGCCCGATGTCCGTGACGGATTAAAACCGGTTCATCGCCGGGTATTATATTCTATGGAAAAAATGGGCAATACACCCGATAAACCTTATAAAAAATCGGCCCGAATAGTAGGAGACATAATAGGTAAATACCATCCCCATGGCGATATAGCAGTATATGATACACTTGTAAGAATGGCCCAGGATTTTTCCTTTCGTTATCCTTTGGTCGATGGTCAGGGAAATTTTGGTTCGATAGATGGCGACTCGGCAGCTGCCCAAAGATATACCGAAATTCGAATGTCCAAGATTGCCCAGGAATTATTAGCGGACATAGATAAGGAAACGGTTGACTTTGCTCCCAATTACGATAATTCTCTTAAAGAGCCAATAGTTTTACCGGCAAAAGTTCCCCAACTTTTACTTAATGGTTCTTCGGGAATTGCCGTAGGAATGGCCACCAATATCCCTCCCCATAATTTAGGAGAAGTAGTTGATGGCGCAGTAATGATAATCGAAGACCCGCAAGTCTCTGTAAAGGAATTAATGACTGCAATTAAGGGCCCTGACTTCCCCGCCGGCGGTATAATTTGCGGCAGAACGGGGATAAGGAGCGCCTATGAAACCGGAAAGGGAATCATAAAAATGCAGGCTGCAGTATTTACCGAAGGAGCCGATGGCGGAAAAAACGGAGGCACCAAAAACCCCCGCATAATAATTAAAGAACTGCCTTATCAAACAAATAAAGCAAAATTAATAGAGGATATTGCCCAGCTGGTTCAGGATAAAAAGATTCTTAACATTACCCATCTAAGGGATGAATCAGATAGAAAAGGGATGCGGGTAGTTATTGAAGTAAAGAGAGGGGCCAATGTTGACATAGTGCTTAACCATCTCTATAAGCATACCAAGATGAAAACTTCCTTTGGTATTAATATGTTAGCAATTTCCCATGGCCGGCCCAAGCTTTTTAATTTAAAAGAGATGTTAGAATGTTTTTTAGCCCACCGCAAAGAGGTGGTAGAAAGAAGAACCAGATATGAACTAAGGAAAGCCAGAGAAAGAGCCCATATTTTAGAAGGCTTAAAAATTGCCCTGTCTAATATTGATGAAGTAGTGCAGATTATTAAAAGATCAGATAATGCAAAAACAGCGCACGCCAAGCTGAAGAGCAGGTTTGGATTAAGTGATATTCAGGCACAAGCTATTTTGGATATGAGGCTGCAGCGCCTTACATCTTTAGAGACCGAAAAGATTTTAGAAGAATATTTAGAATTGATAAAACGCATTGCCCACTTAGAGGATATATTACAAAACGAAAAGAAACTCATGTTGATAATTAGAGATGAGCTGTTGGAAATGAAGGAGAAATATGGTGATGAAAGAAGGACTGAGATAATAGAAGATGAAGGAGAGTACGAGATTGAAGACTTCATTAGCTTAGAGGATATTGTAATAACTTATACCCGGGACGGATACCTTAAGCGGCTTCCTTTAAGCACTTACAGAAAACAGAGGAGGGGAGGAAAAGGTAAAATTGGAATGACCACTAAATTAGAAGACCTTGTAGGCCACGTGTTTGTTACCACCAACCTTCACGACATCTTATTTTTCACCAGCAAAGGGGTAGTTTATAGGAGGAGAGCGTATCAGATTCCCGAAGGAGGGAGAACTTCCCGGGGGGTTGCAGCCATCAATTTATTAGGCATCGAAAAAGGCGAACACATCACCACGCTTATTCCTATAGAGAGTGATGAATTAGCAGAATCAAAAGAAGAAAGCAATGAGAAGTGTCTGTTCATGGCTACCAAAAAAGGGAAGATTAAAAAAGCCCCTCTTTCTCTTTTTTCCAACCTAAGAAATATAGGGATTATTGCCTTGCGCCTCTTGCCCGGCGATGAATTAATCGGAGTAAGGCTTACCGAGGACAATGAACATGTTATTTTAATTACCAGGCACGGAAAAGCTATCCGTTTTTCAGGAGGCTTGATAAGATCCACGGGGAGAGCCGGTATCGGGGTGAAAGGTATAGCTTTAAAGGATGAAGATTCTCTTGTGAATATCAGCCTAATCCCTCCGGATACGGATAAATACTTATTGTTAGTCACCGAGAAAGGATATGCAAAAAGAACGCCTTTACAGAAATTTAGGGAATTTGCTAACCGAGGCGGCCAAGGGTTAAAAGCTATTAAACTCACCGAAGAAAAGGGTTTAGTGGTAGATGTTAAAGTGGTGAGCGAAGAAGACGAGATAGTATTAATCAGCCAACAGGGGATCGTTATTCGGGTCCCGGTTAAAGAGATTCGTCATACCGGGAGATACACACAAGGAGTTAGGGTAATAAATCTTGCTCCGGAAGATAAAGTGGCCAGCGTTGCCCTGATATCGATTGAAGATGTTGATTTAGGCTAAGTTTTGACAAAATTAAATCCGAGTGCTAAAATTATAAAAATTTAATAACAGGCCAATGATGGGAAGAGTAGGTTGAAGATTTTTTAATGTAGAAGTTTTTCTACCGAAGACCAGCCCGGAGGCCCAAGATGAATCTTGTAAAAAGAGTAAATCTTTCGGGTGAAGGCCCTTACAGCTTAAAAGAGAGTTCTGAAAAATACAATTTCAGAGAAATAAAGTGGAACCGCGAAAATCTTTCGTCTTTGTGTATAAGGCGAAAGATTTTTTCATATACTAACAACCAAACAGAAAGGGCGATGGATAACTATGAAAAAAGAAACCATAAGCATCGGGATAATAGGATTGGGCACGGTAGGTCAGGGCACCATTAGGATTTTGCAGGAAAATAGAGAATTTATCGAGCAAAAGATATATCCTAAAAAAATAATTTTAAAGAAATTGGCAGATAAAGATAAAACCAAAATTCTGCCCGATAAAAAGTCCTACAAAATTTTTACTGATTCTGCCGAAGAGATAATAAATGATCCGGAAATAGATATCGTAGTAGAAACCATAGGTGGTTTTGAACCGGCAAAAAGTTTGATTATGCAGGCCCTTAAGGCAGGAAAACACGTAGTTACTGCCAACAAAGAAGTGATAGCCAAGGCAGGATATGAAATTCTGGGACTGGCCCGGAAAAATAAGGTGTATTTTCTTTTTGAAGCAAGTGTTGCCAGCGGTATCCCTATCATCGGAGCACTTTCCCATTCTCTTACTTCTTATAGATTAAAGGAGATAATAGGAATTTTAAACGGTACTACCAATTATATACTCACCAAGATGAGCGAAGAGGGCAAAGATTATGAAGAGGCCTTAAAGGAGGCTCAGGAGAAGGGGTATGCCGAGGCCGATCCCGGTAAAGATATTGATGGGTTTGATGCCTTTAACAAGATATTTATTCTTTCTGCCATTGCCTTCAGGGCCAAGATTAACCCGGACAATATCTATTATGAGGGGATAAGAAATATTACTAAGCTGGACATTGAATATGCCCGGGAGCTGGGTTATACCGTTAAACTCCTGGCTTTGGCCCGAAACACAGGTACGGATTTAGACATAAGGGTTCACCCGGCATTAATACCCAAAAGGCATACACTGGCTAATATCGGCGGTGCCCACAACGGTATTCTGGTTCGGGGAGGGGATTTTGGAGACTTAACTTTTTCCGGTCTGGGAGCCGGGGCCTTGCCTGCGGGAAGCATGATTGTCAGTGATATAGTAGAGATAATTAAAAATTATGATAATTACCATAACCAGTATAATTGTTTTGAAAAGAAAGACATCAGGGATTTCAGCCAAACTTATTCTCCTTATTATTTAAGGATCAGGGTAAAAGATAGGCCCGGGGTACTGGCAGAGATTGCCGGTGTTTTCGCCCGGAAAAAGGTCAGCTTTCTTTCGGTTATACAAAAGGGAGAGGCCGAAGAAGTGGCAGATATTGTTTTCTTAACCCATCAGGCCAAAGAAGGCAATGTCCGGGAGGCTTTAAAGGAAGTTGCCCGCTTGGAATGTGTAGAAAAAATATGCAGTACCATCAGAGTGGTGGAAATTTAAATTAGCGTATAGCGTATAGCGTTTAGCGTAGAGTGAAGAAAGAAGAAGTCAGGAGACAGTATCCAGGAGTCAGAAGATAAGATAGTATCGAGTACAAAATACAGTAATTAGTAATATGTAATGAGTAACAAGAAAAGAGTTACAAGGTTAGCCGGTTAGTTGAGGATTTAATACATAAACCAGCTAACCAAGTAACCAAGTAACTAAGTAACCAGCTAACGAATTTAAAGGAGAAAATTTATGATAAAAATTAGAGTTCCGGCAACTACCGCCAACTTGGGCCCTGGTTTTGACTGTCTGGGTCTGGCTTTAAAATTATATTTGAATCTGGAGATAGAAGAGATTGAAAAGGGCTTTGTTATCGAATACTGGGGAGAAGGGGCGGAAAAATTTTCGGCTAAAAATAAAGAGGATACCCTGATCTGGAAATCTATGAACCTGGTGTTAAAAAGAATCCATAAAGATACCCACAAAAAGGGATTAAAGATAAGAGTGTCCAATAAAATACCTATTACCAGAGGATTGGGCAGTAGTGCATCAGCAATAATAGGGGGAATAGTAGGGGCAGCCAGACTCTATAATGTTGATTTAACCAATCAGGAGATGCTCGAGTTGGCTCTCTCTTTAGAAGGACATATGGACAATATTGCCCCTGCTCTAATCGGGGGGCTTACCCTGGCTTATAAGACAGGCCGGGAAGAGATAAAGTGGACCAAGATAAAAACCCCGCTTGATTTACGAGTTGTGGTGGCGATACCGGAATTTACTTTAAATACAAAAGAGATGAGAAAAGTTTTGCCCCAAAAAGTAGCTTTGCCCGAGGCGGTATTTAATTTAAGCAGGTCTGCTCTTTTGGTCAATGCCTTGCAAAATTCAGATTGGGAAGTGTTAGCTGAGGCCATGGAAGACAGATTACACCAGCCTTATAGGGCACCCTTTATCCCGGGGATTGAAGAGATGTTTACCCAAATCAAAAAAACGGGCTTAGCCGGTATTGCATTAAGCGGCTCTGGACCCTCGGTAGTTTCCTTAACTAAAGTTGGTTCGGAGGAAGTAATAAGCAAGATAATGAAAGATGCTTTTTTACAGGCAGGGATAACTTGCCGGGTTTTAGTATTGGAAGCAGACTTGGAAGGAACCAAAAATATAGCGTAGAGCGTTTAGCGTACAGCGTGCAGTAGTTGATAAGTTTAACTTCTAGTTATTGCGAGAAGTAACCTCTTTTGTCATTGCCACGCTCACTTCGTTCGCAATGACAGATTAGTAGAAAATAATTTAGTTTTGGACAGGCAGGTAAGTAATAGATAGGAATAGACAGGCGAGACGCCTGTCCTACCAATTGCCGAATTGGTAAATTGGAGAATTGGATAATCGGTGAATTAATTTATCGGTCAATCGGTAAATTTTTTAGAGGAGTGAATCTTTTACTGATGAATAAAATCATAGTACAAAAATACGGAGGAAGCTCCGTAGCAAATATCGAGCGGATAAAAAAGGTAGCCGAGAAAATAGTAGAAAAGGCAAAAGAGGGGAATAAGGTGGTGGTAGTGGTTTCGGCGATGGGGAAGACCACCGACGAACTAATCAGGATGGCCGGCCAAATTACCTCCTCTCCCAATGAGCGCGAATTAGATATGCTAATTTCTACCGGCGAACAGGTTTCTATCGCCCTGCTGACTATGGCTATTCACTCCCTGGGCTGGGATGCTATCTCTTTTACCGGAATGCAGGCCGGGATTGAGACCAATGCTGTTCATACCAGGGCCAAGGTTACCGCCGTAAACCATAAAAAATTAAAGTCAGCCTTAGAAAAAGGTAAAATAATTATCGTAGCAGGCTTTCAGGGTACTGATATTAATGGTGATATAACTACTTTAGGTAGAGGTGGGTCAGATACTACCGCTATAGCCCTGGCCGCCCAGCTGGAGGCAGACGGATGTGAAATCTATACCGATGTCGAGGGAGTATACACTGCTGACCCGCGAATTGTCCCTACAGCCCGTCGAATTCCGGTAATTTCCTATGATGAGATGGCCGAGATGGCTAGTCTTGGGGCCAGAGTGATGCACTACAGGGCTATAGATCTGGCCAGAAATTATAAAGTAAAGATTATAGTTAAATCATCTTTTTTTCCCGGAGAAGGTACGCTTATAAAGGAGGTAGGTCCGATGTTAGAAAAAGTAATCGTAAGGGGAGTAACCCAGGAAACCAATGTAGGTAAAATCGTAGTCCGGGGGGTTCCGGATATTCCCGGCGTAGCTTATAAATTATTTAAAGCCTTAGCCGAAGAAGAGATAATTGTAGATATGATTATTCAAAGCGCTCATCATGACGAGGTTAATGACATAGCCTTTACCGTGGCTTTAAACGATTTTGATAAAGCTATTCGAATTACAAAACAAGTTGCAGATGGAATTGGAGCTAAGGGAGTAATATCAGAAGCGGGAGTAGCCAAAGTTTCCATTGTGGGAGCAGGTATCACCAGCGACCCGGCTATAGCCGCCCGGATGTTCGGGGCCCTGGCCAAAAAAGGGATAAATATAGATATGATCAGCACTTCCGGAATTAGAATATCCTGCCTGATCAGCACTTCTCGCATAGAAGATGCGGTGAGGACAATCCATAAAGAATTTAGTTTAGATAAAGCAGGTGAAGAAAAATGAAAAAATATAATGTAGCCGTCGTAGGAGCTACCGGAGCGGTAGGGGAAGAGATGAGACTGGTTTTAGAAGAGAGAAAATTTCCGGTGGAAAAATTAAGTCTCTTTGCCTCAGGCAGGTCAGCAGGGAAGGAATATGAATTTAATGGAGAAAAGGTCATAGTTCAGGAGCTGAAAGAAGATTCATTTTCAGGTATTGACATTGCTCTTTTTTCAGCCGGTGATGAAGTAAGTGCCCGTTTTGCCCCCCTGGCAGTCCGGCAGGGAGCGATAGTGATAGATAATTGTAAATACTTCCGTATGGACCCTGAAGTTCCTCTGGTAGTTCCGGAAGTAAACCCCGATGATTTAAAATGGCATAAGGGACTTATTGCTAATCCCAATTGTTCTACCATTCAGATGGTAGTAGCTCTAAAGCCCATCTATGATGAAGTAGGGATAGAAAGAGTTGTTGTAGCTACTTACCAGAGTGTTTCGGGAACCGGGAAAGAAGCCATAGAAGAATTGAAAAATCAGGCAGCCTCTATTGCCAAAGGTGAAGAATTTGAAATCAAAGCTTATCCTTATCAGATAGCTTATAATGCTCTCCCCCATATCGGTTCTTTTGCTGAAAATGGCTACACCTCCGAAGAGATGAAGATGTTGGATGAAACCAGAAAGATATTAGGGGATGATAATATACGAGTTGCTGCTACTACGGTAAGAGTTCCCGTCTATCGGGCTCATTCTGAAGTAGTTCACATAGAAACTAAAAAGAAAATTTCTGTGCAGAAGACCCAGGAAATATTGAGTGCCTTCCCCGGGATTAAAGTGATTGACAATCCGGAAAGATTAGAATACCCCTTACCTTTATTTGCCGAGGGAAAAGACGAAGTCTTTGTCGGCAGAATCAGAGAAGATATCTCCACCGAAAACGGCCTGGTAATGTGGATAGTATCAGACAACCTGCGAAAAGGTGCTGCCCTAAACGCAGTCCAAATCGCTGAGCAGCTAATAAAACGATAGAAAAAACCTACCAGGGGACGGTCCTCTGGCAGGTTTTATTACCCGGAGGGAAAAACAATTGTTACTAAATAGTAAAAATATCCATATATTAAAAAAAGACGGAAAAGAAATTTTATTAGTAGGCACTGCTCATGTCTCTAAAGATAGTGCTCGGGAGGTGAAAGAATTAATTGAGCAAGAAAAGCCGGACAGTGTCTGCGTAGAGCTGTGTCCGGCCCGCTATAGCAGTATAAACAATCCGAACAAATGGAAAAATATGGATATTATCACCATAATCAAACAAAAAAAGGCCCTGCTCCTTCTGGTAAATTTGATTTTATCCTCTTTTCAGAAACGATTAGCTCGGCAATTAGGGATTAACCCGGGTCAGGAGATGATTCAAGCCATCTCATCAACAAAAGAGATTAATGCCCATCTGGTTCTTGCCGATAGAGATATCCAGGTTACCTTTACCCGTGTCTGGAAAAAGCTCAGTCTCTGGGGAAAAATGCGCATACTTTTTATGTTAATCTTCAGTATGTTCGGCAAAGAAAAAATTTCGGAAGAAGAAATTGAAAGATTAAAATCAGAAGACATTCTTACCGCTGCCTTAAGCGAATTAGCCCGTTCATTCCCCCGACTGAAAAATACTTTAATAGATGAAAGAGATCAGTACCTGGCTGAAAAAATAAAACTGGCACCGGGCAATAAAGTCATCGCTATTGTTGGTGCCGGACATGTTCCGGGGATTAAAAAAGAAATAGACAGAGAGCATGACTTAGCTGCTCTCATCAAAATACCTCCTACTTCCAACTACCTAAAAGTATTAGTCTGGGGCATCCCCCTGGCCATAATTGCAATTATCGCATCTACTTTTACCTATTCTCCCCCTACCGGTTTTGAGCAAATTACCCAATGGTTTTTATGGAACGGTTCTCTGTCTGCCCTGGGGGCCTTGATAGCTATGGCACACCCTCTCTCTATTCTTACTGCCTTTGCCGCTGCTCCTTTTAGTTCCTTAAACCCTCTTTTAGCTGCCGGGTGGTTTGCCGGTATTGCAGAAGCCTTAATCAGACGTCCCCGGGTAGAAGATTTCGAACAGCTGGGGAATATCACTACCCTTAAAGACTTTTTCTATAATCGGGTTACTAAAATATTACTGGTAGTGGCTTTTGCCAATCTGGGAAGCATGGCGGGGACCTTTATCGGTGGAGCAAAAGTAATTCAACTCTTTATCAATACAATCAATCCTTAAAGTTACAATCATCTTCCGATTGTAAACCGATAATCCATAACCCATAACCCATAACCAACAACTTTTATCTTAAAAAAAGTAGGATTTTCTCTATCTCTTCTAATTTTGCTCCTTGCCAACAATACATTTGATTTGCAATATATTACATTATATATTATAATATGAATGCAATATAATTTAGAAAGTAGGGCAGATGGATAAAAATAAGTTAAAAGAATTATTAATCGAATATAAACAAAGATTCCTCACTGTAAGAACTGATTTGATTAGAAGAGAAGTTCAAAATAATATAGAACCATTCATTAAATTTAAAGAAGTGGTTATAATCACCGGCCCGAGAAGGGGCGGAAAATCTTCTTTAATGAAACTGATCTGCGATGACCTTATAAAGAAAGATAAGGTCCCCCTTTCTAACATTCTATATCTAAACTTTGAAGACGAAAGATTTATCGAATTTAATACCGGAGACTTTGCGCAAATTTACGAACTCTTTCTCCAGATAAATAAACCCACCGGCAGGCTATATTTCTTTTTAGATGAAATCCAAAACGTAACCGGCTGGGAAAGGTGGGTAAATAAATTATATGAAAACGAAAATATCAAGATATTTATCACCGGTTCTAATGCAAGTTTGTTAAGCTCTGAAATATCTACCGCTTTAACCGGAAGAAACAGAACTATAACTAACTTCCCCTTTTCCTTTGGAGAGTTTTTAACCTTTAGGAATTATAGACTGCAGGAAAATGATTTTTATCAAACCAAGAAAAGAGCAGCAATAAAAAGTTTTTTTCAAGAATATCTGAAATTAGGGGGTTATCCCGAGATAGTAAAAATTAACGACCCCACTCTCTTGGAACAATATTTCAAGGATATCATCTACCGAGATATCCTGCCCAGATATTCTATAAAAAAGATAAAAGAAATACGGGAATTATGTTTGTTCCTGGCTTCTAATCTCGGCTCAATTCACAGTTATAACAGATTGCAGAATTTGATCGGGGTAAAGAGCATTAACACTGTAAAAACCTATTTAGAAATCTTAGAAGAGGTGTTTTTATTTTTTCGAATCAACTTGTTCGACTATTCTATTAAGCGGCAAATTTACAACCCCTCTAAAACCTACATTATCGATACTGCCTTAGGGAATTCCATATCTTTTAAATTTTCGGAAAATATCGGACATATTTATGAAAATTTAGTATTTCTGGAATTAAAAAGAAGAAATAAAGAAATTTACTATTGGAAATCGAAAAAAGGCAAAGAAGTTGATTTTCTAATCAAGAAAGGCTTAAACATAGAAGAAGCTATCCAGGTATCCTATAATTTAAATGATAAAAAAACCTTAGACAGAGAGATTGAGAGCTTATTAATAGCTAAGGGCGAGTTTAAAATAGAGCATCTGAGTATTATTACAGAGGATGAAGAAATGGAAAAAGAAATGGAAGGGGTGAAAATTAAAATAATCCCTCTGTGGAAATGGCTGCTGATATAAAATGACAGAGGACCATCCCCTGTCATTTTATTTCGATGAGCCTTTATTGATAAGTATTTTGTAGCAGCACTGCGTTGCCGTGCTGAATAAGAAAACACCGCAACGCAGTGTTTCTACAAAATACAGAGGACATGGCACGCCGTGTCCCTACAGGAATTCCTCTTTCCGTCATTCCTGCTCTTCTTTATGTCATTCCCGCCCTCCCATGTGTCATTCCCGTGCAAACGGGAATCTATCTTCCTCTCTCCGAAATATAATAACCGGCAAATTCATCTTATATTTTTTACTAAAAAAGCAGGATTTCCCCAACCTTTTATCGAATTGTAAAAAAGAAGCTATATATAAAATATTTTTTAAGAGGATTATATGTTAGATAATAAAGGTTTTGATAAATGGGCAGGGGAATATGATGCTTCGATTCAAAGACATAGTGAAGGATACCCCTTCGAAGGTTATTATAGTGTTTTAAGTTATGTGCGCAGTTTGATTAAAAAACCCAAAGAGAAAAGAATTCTTGATGTTGGAGTAGGGACAGGACTGCTGACATACGAGTTATATAAAAATGGTAAATAGATTGACCGAGTCCGGATTAATGGTTAGATATACTCAAGTTTCATCATGTGCAGGAGTTTTGGAAATTAAGTAACATTTGTCGTTACCTTAAAATGAAATTATCATTTCAAAGGAGGTAGCGGATGCAAATAGATATAAAAAGATTAGAAAAAAGTGAATTATATTCTGAAGAGCTGGGTATCTATTTAAAAGAAAACAATGATAAAGAAATTTTTAAATGGTTTCTGGCCAGTATTCTCTTTGGGGCAAGAATATCAGAAACAATTGCTAAAAATACTTACAAGACTTTCGAAAGATATAATCTTTTAGAGCCAAGAAAGATATTAAAAGCGGGCTGGGATTTTTTGGTAAACCCGATTATGAGAGAGGGTGGTTATGTGCGTTATGATGAAAAAACCTCTACTCAAATTTTAAGAAATTGCGAGGCCCTCCTCCAAAAATACCGAGGAAGTTTAAAAGAACTGCATAAAGAAGCCCAAAATAGTAAAGATTTAGAAAATAGATTGACTAGTTTTTACGGTATCGGTCCTATAACTACCAATATCTTCCTTAGAGAATTGAGGCCTTTTTGGGAAAAAACCAATCCGGAGCCATTACCAATTGTAAAGGAGATTGCCCAAAAATATGGGATAAACTTAGACAAATATAATAAAAAAACTATGGCATTTATTAGGATTGAGGCAGGTTTAATAAGATTGAGAAAGGAAATATAAAATTTTAAATGAGTGTGGCTTTAATCGGATTGATGTGTATGGGGGTTTAACCGGTGAGCCATACGACCATAGAGCTAAGAGGTTGGTTCTTGCAGCTCATAAAGGAAAAGACAAAAAATAATCTTCTAAAAAAAGATTTTTGAAATTTATGTAGAATAATAAATAAGAAAGTGTATACGATACATCTCTACCCCCATATGCTATAATAAATATCTAAATACGGAATATTACTAAATTAAAATCAAATATTTTTCTAATTTAAAAACATAGCCCACATATCCTGCAATTTATAAGTAAAAAATAATAAGGTGGTAAAATGAAATATAAGAATGTCCGGGAAGTATCAATGAATCTTATTCCTATAGCAGCCTTTCTTCTTGCACTATTAATCGGGACAATTATGATTGCCTTTCTCGGAGTAAACCCCCTGATTGCTTATCAAGCCCTGCTCAAGGGTGCGTTTGGGAGCATGAATACTATAGCAGACACGGTGGTCAAGGCAACTCCCTTGCTTTTCGTGGGGGTGGGAATTTGCATCGCCTTTCGAGCCGGTGTATTAAACATCGGAGGGGAGGGACAGCTTGTAGCCGGGGCCCTCTCTGCAACCATAGTTTGTCTTAACTTTCCAAATTTACCGGGATGGATACTGCTTATAATAGCTTTGCTCGTCGGTCTATTAAGCGGAGCAATATGGGCAGGAATTGCCGGATTTCTTAAGGCTTATTTTAATGTGAACGAAATTCTGAGTACTATTATGCTGAATTATATCGCGGCTTATGGGATGAATTATCTTCTTCGCGGACCGATAATGGACCCGCTCCAGATAGAACTTGGCTCCTTTATCCCCCAGACTGCACGCTTAACTCAAGCAGTTGATCTTCCCCGCCTTATTCCTACCCGCCTGCATTTTGGAACGATAGTAGCGGTTATTTTCGCTATTCTGGTTTATATTTTTCTCTGGAGGACGACAATAGGGTTTCGTATCCGCATGATAGGACAAAATATACAGGCCTCGCGGGCTTCCGGTATTAATGTACCAAAATATATGGTCCTTGCTTTTGTCTTAAGCGGTGCGTTAATAGGGTTAGGCGGAGCAATTGAAGTGTTAGGAGTTCATCACCGATTGTTCACCGATGGTTCTGTATCGGGTTTTACCGGTAGTGCGGGCTTTAACGGGATTGTGGCAGCCTTGTTTGGTCAGCTTCATCCTATTGGGACAATTCCGGCTTCCCTATTATTAGGAGCGCTTCTTACCGGAGCAAATAAGATGCAGAGAGCAGTACAAATACCTTCTGCTTTGATCGGCGCTTTAAACGGTCTTATTGTACTCTTTGTGGTAGGGAGCGAGTACCTGCGTCGTCGCCAAACTCGACGGGTGGAACCAACTACAAAAACAGAAAGTAATTCCCAGAATAAAAATAAAGATAAAAAGGAGAACGAATAATGGAAGCAATTATTATCGGGATAGCAAAATCTGCAATTCGTCTTGCAACACCATATCTCTATGCTTCCATCGGGGAAACAATAGGGCAGTTGAGCGGCGTTTTAAATCTTGGAGTAGATGGCGTTATGCTTATGGGAGCTTTTAGCGCCTTCTATACGGTTCTTAAAACCGGTAATCTTTGGCTTGGTTTATTGGTGGCAATGGGGGTTGGAGCAATATTTGGCCTCTTGATTGCCTTTATAAATGTTACCTTAAAAGCCGAACAGGGAATCAGCGGAATCGGAGTTTACATATTCGGTCTCGGATTAAGCAGTCTTTTATTTAGCACTATGATAGGAACAGTTCAACCAGTCAATGGTTTTCCTCCTTTGTTTATCCCCTGGCTTTCTAATATTCCGGTTGTGGGGGAAATCTTCTTCCAGCAAAATATCCTGGTGTACGGTGCATTTGCCCTGGTTCCTCTCGCCTCGTATATATTAAACAAGACACCTTTAGGGCTTAGCATTCGAGCTGTGGGACAGCACCCGCAGGCAGCCGATTCACTGGGGGTTAATATTGTGCGTATCCGTTACTTTACGGTAATATTAGGTGGAATACTCTCGGGGATTGCCGGTGCATCTCTCTCTATTGCACTGCTTAATGTATTTCAGCAAAATTTAACTAACGGGATGGGTTTTATTGCCGTTGCCCTGGTATATTTTGGAGCCTGGCGTCCGAAAACCGTTCTTATCGGTGCGCTTCTATTTAGCACTGTAAATGCTATTCAGATATGGGTTCAGGTAAAGGGTATCAATATTCCCTCTGATTTTACCTTAATGATGCCTTATATTGTTACTATCGTGGTACTTGCCGCTATGGCTAAACGCCGCATACATCCACCTGCGGCATTAAACAAACCCTTTGAGCGGGGGGAATAATAAAGGAGGGTGGTAAATAGGATAAAAAGTTTTAGAAAAATAGATGTTTTTCTGTATTCTAATATAAAAACATAGGAGGATTAAATGATGAAGTTAAAAAAGATTATAATAATTCTTACTCTAATAAGTATAATTGTATTATCGCTCGGGTTCGGAGCAAGCGCAAAACCCTTCCGGGTAGCATTCATTATGCCAAGTTCTATTAATGATTTTGCCTGGAGCCAGAGTATGTACGAAGCCCTGCTTACCATTCAAAAAGAGATGGGCAAGGAAAATTTTGAGTTTGTTTATTCAGAGAGTATGTTTATAGTAGCAGACGCTGCTGCTGCTATTCGAGATTATGCCAGTGAGGGCTATGATTTGGTAATTGCCCATGGCTCACAATATGGTGCCTCTTTATCGGATATTGCTCCCGATTTTCCTAATACAAGTTTTGCCTGGGGGTCTACCGCCAATGTATTTACCGATCTTGGAATCACTAATATATTTGCTTATGAACCCTTAGCTGAACAAGGCGGTTATGTTAACGGTGTCCTGGCAGCAAAGCTTTCCGAGAGTAATATTTATGGAGTAATCGGTCCGATTGAGACCGGTGATGCCAAACGTTATACCGAAGGTTTTAAGGCAGGTATAAAATCAATAAGACCGGATGCCAAAATAAATGTAACCTGGATTGGTTCATATAGTGATGTTGCCCTTGCCTCCGAAGCAGCACAGACTCATATCGATGCCGGAGCAGATGTTCTTACCGGAACATCGCAGATGACCGTCGGAGCAATCGGGGTAGCGAAACAGAGAGGAGCTCTCTGGTTCGGATATGATGTTGACCAATCTGCCCTTGCCCCGCAGAATGTGGTTTCCTGTGTAGATGTTGTCTGGGCAGTTGCACTCAGGCCGATGATTGAAATGATTCAGAAGGGAGAAAAAGGAGGTAAAATCTTTACTCTTAACCTGGCTAATGGCGGAATTAAAATTATCGTAAATAACGAAGCGCTTGTAGGTAAAACTATAGAAGATATAGTTAACGGAAAAATTCAGGTTAAGGTGGAGTAGTAAAGGTAAATTAAGAGTATCCATACGGAGCTCTGATTTACATTCTAATATGAAAAAAGATACATCTAAAATAATAAATTTAACCAAAGTCGAAAAAGTAGAGATGCGGGGAATAGTCAAACAGTTTCCAGGCGTGCTGGCGAATGACCGAATTGATTTTGATGTCCGTGCCGGGGAAGTTCATACCCTCCTTGGTGAAAACGGAGCCGGGAAAAGTACCCTGATGAAAATTCTGTATGGCATATATCATCAGGATAAAGGTGAAATTTATGTTAACGGAAAATTGGTTAACATTCGTTCTCCGCTGGATGCAATTCGATTGGGGATTGGGATGGTGCACCAGCATTTTATGCTTGTCCCTACCCTTACCGTAGCAGAAAATGTTGCCTTGGGGCTTCCTTCCTCACGGAAGTTTCTTCTTGACCTTGATGTTGTCTCAGAACGCATTAAAGAGCTTTCCAAAGTTCATGGGCTGTATGTTGACCCAAAGGCAAAAGTATGGCAACTCTCTGTAGGAGAGCAGCAACGAGTAGAAATAATAAAAATTTTATATCGCGGAGCTTCTCTCCTTATTTTAGATGAACCGACTGCTGTTCTTACTCCGCAAGAGGTGGAAGAACTCTTTCATGTCTTGCGGAGTATGCTTAATAAAGGATACTCTATTATTTTTATCAGCCATAAACTTCATGAAGTTCTGTCGTTGAGTAATCGCATAACCGTACTGCGTAATGGCCATGTAGTGAAAACCATTTCTGCTTCTGAGGCAACCAAAGAGAAGCTTGCCCGCCTTATGGTGGGGAGAGAAGTTATCTTGCAAGTTGAACATCCTCCAGCAGAACTTGGGGGCGCAGGTCTTGCTTTAGAAGGAGTTTGGGCTCAGGGGGATGAAGGTCATCCTGCCCTGCGGGGGATTGACCTTGAAGTGTATTCCGGTGAAATTTTGGGCATTGCCGGGGTCTCGGGAAATGGCCAGCGTGAACTTGCGGAAGTCATTGCCGGTCTACGGAAATCTACAAAAGGTAAAGTGTTTATAAAAGGGACCGATGTTACCAATTGGTCTCCTTTCCAGCTTCTTGAGTATGGTCTTTCTTATATTCCCGAAGAACGGATGCGGGATGGTACAATACAAAAATTTACCGTAGAGGAAAACCTGATTCTCAAAGACCATATACACCAGCCTTATGCTGAGGGAATATTTATGAATTTTAAAAACATTGCCCGGGAGAGCGAGCGCCTGATAAGTGATTTTGATATCAGGACTCCTTCCCGCTATACTTCCTTAAAAAGTCTTTCCGGCGGAAATATCCAGAAATTAATTTTAGCACGGGAACTTTCCCGAAAACCCGGTGTTCTGGTAGCCGCTCAACCTACGCGCGGCTTAGATGTCAGCGCTACGGAATATGTTCATCGTCAATTGATTGAACAGAGGACAAAATTAAAAACAGCAACTCTTCTCATTTCTGACGATTTAGATGAAATTTTATCACTCGCTGACCGTATTGCGGTTATCTACGAGGGTAAGATTATGGGAGTGGTAAAACGAAACGAAGTGAGCGTTGGAGAATTGGGGATGATGATGGGAGGAGTATCTAAAGCTAAGATAAAATAAGCGGACTAATTCTTTATTTTAGGAGATCTAGAAAAAAATGAAAGATACGAAAAAGACCGAAGAACAACTCATTGCCAAATTGGCAGAATCAGAAGAAAAATATAGAATTCTGGTAGAAATGGCTGCTGATGCTGTTTTTATTGAGACAGTGGAAGGTCGCGTACTTGAATGTAATACTGCTGGAGCAAAAATGTTCGGCTATACCAAAGAAGAGATGATTGGACTGAATTTGGTTGACTTAGTTCCCGAAGAGTTTGCGGATAAATTGCCCAAGGTTATTACCGACAAGGAAACCTCTAACGGTATTTTCGTACCTCGGATAAGTAAAAAGAAAGACGGTACTATTTTCCCTACGGAAATTGCTACCAAGCTCATCAATATTGGAGATAAACCCAGACTTATAGCCTATATCCGTGATATCACCGAACGCAAGAGAGCCAAAAAGAAACGAGAATCATTACTAAGAAAGGAACGGGAGCAACATTTAAAGGCAGAGACATTAGCCAAGGTTGCTCTTATTCTTACCTCAAAACTCAACCTTTCGGATGTATTGGAGGAAGTGCTCCGACAGGTAAAACGCCTTGTTCCTTATTCCGCCTGCCATATTGCCCTTATTAAAAAGGGAAGAGTAGACAATGTCCATTCACAGGGGTATGATAAATATGGTAGCGAAAAATTTGTAAATAATTTTAACTATCCACTGGATAAACTTTCTCTGGATAAAGAAGTGATTAAATCAGCAAAACCCCGACTAATTCCCGATACCCATCAGGATCCCCGTTGGATTATTTTTAAGGAAACCGGCTGGATAAGATCGCGTTTGTCTATGCCCATCTGTTTAGGTAATAAAGTTATAGGATTATTGAATTTGGATAGTGATACCCCGGGTAAATTTGGCAAAGACGATATTAAAAAATTACAGCCTTTAGCCAGTGCAGCCGCGATAGCCTTGGAGAATGCTCAATTATTTGAAGAAGTTCGAAAAGAGATAGCTGAAC
>JAYEJO010000118.1:0-2568 GCA_034660595.1 Candidatus Caldatribacteriota bacterium | reverse complement strand
TATATATAGAATAAAATAGAGCGTAGAGCGTACAGCGTTTAGCGTATAAGATATTAGTTATCCAGTTACCCGGTTAGCCAGTTTACCAGTTGCCCAATTAAGATAAGAGTAAAGATTGGGAAATTAATTGCCCAATTGCCCAATTAAAAGAAAAATAAAGATTAGAAAATTAATTAGTTAATTTGTTTCTGAAAGGAGATTGTTTTGTCTATAATAAAATCATTTGAAGAATTGCCCATGTGGAAGGATGCAAGAAAATTTACTAATAAAATTTACAATTTAACAAAAAAATTTCCTTCAAGAGAAGTGTATGGTTTAAATTCACAAATTACTAGAGCCGCAATTTCAATAATGAGTAATATCGCTGAAGGATTTGATCGTTTTTCTAGCCGTGAATTTATAAGGTTTTTAGTTATTGCACGAGGTTCGATTTCTGAAGTACAAAACGATTTATATATCGCTCTCGATTTAAAATATATTAGTCAAAATGAATTTCAATCTGTGTATGATAATGCAAAAAATTTAGGAAAACAGATTAATGGATTTATTAAATATCTAAGAAATCACAAAGATGGTGATTCAAAAATAAGTGAGATTATTGATACATATGAAAATAATTAAATAGTTTTTTTAATCGGCCAATTATCTTATCTTTCATTTCTCATCTTTAATCGGCCAATCGGCCAATCGGTCAATCGGTCAATTATCTCATCCCGCATCTTGTAACTATTTCAATTGCAAACCAGAGTTGACAAATAATCCAATATATTGTAAACTATAGTTAGCAATGCAGCAGTGAGACAATAAAGGAAAATAAAATGATAAAAAATATAGAAGACAAAGAAAAACTGAAAAAACTTTTATATTTCCATAACCCCTGGTGGATAGACCATAAAGTTCCGGACTCCCTCAAACTAATCTACCGAAGGCCTGTATTAAAAAAGCTCCTCGAGTATTTTAAATTAGATCGGGCTATCCTTATTAAGGGGCCGCGAAGGACAGGGAAGACTACCCTTCTTTACCAGCTCATCGATGAATTAATTACTAAAAGAGAAATACCAGCCCAAAATATAATCTATCTTTCCTGTGATGACCCTGAATTAAGATTACTCACCAGCTCTCCCTCAGATTCACGAATAAGCTTGTCTGATATATTAGATGTTTATGAACAGTTAAGAGAAAAACCCACAAAAGAATTAAAAGCCAATGAGAAAATTTACCTTTTTTTAGATGAGATTCATTTTTGGCAGGGATGGCAGTTTGAAATAAAAAAATATTTTGATAAAAAATATCCTCTTAAATTTATATTATCAGGTTCCTCAGCTTCCCTTATCAAGAGAGGGTCTGAATCCTTAATGGGCAGGACCATAGAAGAGCTTATATTACCTTTTAGTTTTTATGAATTTTTATCCTGCCAGTTAAAAGACAAAAGATTAGACAAAATTATCCTTAATTTGCAGGAGGATTTTACCCCTTCTGATAATTTACTTAAAGGGGTAAAAGGGCTTTTTTCGGACATGGACAGCCCATCGCTAACCGATCAGCTGATTCCCTATCAAAATAAAATTAAAATACTTTTTGCCAAATATCTTAATCGGGGAGGGTTTCCCCATCTTCTGGAAGTAGAAAATCCTATTTTATGGCAAAGGCTTCTTCGAGAGGATGTTATTGAAAAAGTGATTTATAGAGACCTGGTAGATCTTTACGAAATAAAAAAACCGCAGGTTCTGGAAAAATTTTTTCTCTATCTGGCCGGTCATTCTTCTGATATTATGAACATTACCAATATAGCTAATTCTCTCTGTCTGAGCAGGGAATATACACTTAAGTATCTAAATTATCTTATCGAATCATTTTTAGTTTTCGGGATAAAAAAGTATTCTCCTTCGGTAGAAAAACAGATTCGTAGTAATCAGAAGCTTCATCTTATCGACAGCGGCTTGATTACTGTCTTTGGAGGGGGGAATAACGAGAATAGAGTAGATGGTCAAAAGGTAGAGAGCTTGGTGGGCAGGTGTTTCTTAAAGGATAAGGTTTTTTATTGGAGGGAAAGGGAAGAGGTTGATTTTGTGCTTGATTTAGATGCAGGCAGCAGCAAATCTCTTTTGCCTGTCGAGGTTAAATATCGTAATAGTATTTTGCCAAGAGACCTGAAAGGCATAATCAAATTTATGGAAAAGTATAGAGTAAGGGAAGGGGTAGTAATCAGTAAAGATTTGTTGCAGAAGAGAGAACAGGATGATAAAATATTATGGCTAATCCCCGCCTGGCTGCTTTTATTAATGATAAATTAGAAAAAAGGAGTTCCAAAAATTGAATTATCTCGAAAAATATAATTTCTGGTTAGAAAATGAACATTTTAGTGACGAAGCCAAAGAAGAATTACGCGCCCTTGCCGGCAACGAAGAGGAAATCAAAGACCGTTTTTATAAAGACCTCCAGTTCGGCACCGGAGGACTGCGCGGTAAAATCGGAATGGGCACCAACCGGATGAATATATACACAGTGTCTAAAGCTACCCAAGGTCTGGCTGATTATCTTATCGAAGAATCACAAAAACAATCCAGC
>JAYEJO010000117.1:0-11056 GCA_034660595.1 Candidatus Caldatribacteriota bacterium | reverse complement strand
ATACGGATATAAAATTATTGAAAAGTTGTATTATTTCTGATATATTAAGCTTAAGCTAAATATCGTATCGAGCAAAATACAGTAATAAGTGATGAGTAATGAGTGACATGTAAAAAGTTTCAGGTTACAAGTTGCGGGTTTTAAGTTTGAAAAATAGTAGAGGCGTATTGCGTACGCCCTCAATGATTAATATAAAACATATCCTGGTCTCTTTTACGCGATATGAATTTAATTGGTGAATTGGAGAATTGGTACATTGGTTAATTGATTAACTGGCAAACTGGATAACCGGCGTAACCATAACGATATAGGCAATACAAATACAAAATAGGGGATTAAAAAATTATGATTAAAAAAGAGGAAAAATATTATTTTGATAACGAACTTACCGGCTTGAAGGAAAGTCTGACGAAGATGGCAAATTTAGTCGAAGAAGCAATTGATATGTCTATAAAGTCTTTGGTTGAGCAGGATTTGGATTTGGCGGAAAAGGTAATTGAGAATGATGATATAATTGATAAAATGGAATTAGATATCGAAGAACAATGTTTACAGATGATTGCCCTGCGTCACCCCATTGCCAAAAACTTGAGGATAATCGGCTGTGGTTACAAGACCGTATCTGACTTAGAAAGAGTAGCCGATCATGCCGTGAGTATAGCCAGAGCTAGCCAATATCTATCTACCAAATCCATGGTGAAACCTTTAATAGATATTCCCCGGATGGCCGAAATTGCTCAGAATATGTTGAAAGATGGATTAAATGCCTATTTCAACGGAGATGTAAAATTAGCCAAAGAAGTGTGGGGGAGAGATAAGACAGTTGACGATCTGGATAATCAGATATTTCGTGAACTCTTAACTTTTATGATGGAAGACCCCCATACTATCAGCAGGGCAATTCATTTGATCTTTGTTTCTAATAATATTGAACGGATTGCCGACCATGCTACAAATTTAGCAGAGAGGGTAGTATATATCGTTAATGGAGAAAGAATAAAAGATTATTCCAAAACCAATAAAAAAGAATAGAACATCAAAGCTTCAAAATTAACTGAATGAGTGTTTATATTATATATTTGAATAATCAAAAAGCAAAAAATAAATCAGAAAAGGTTATGACTTGTGGGAACAATCAAAAATAATTTAGAGATAATAAAGAAAAAAATAGAAAAAGCAGCCTTTAAGGTGAACAGAAAGCCTGAAGAAATAAAATTAGTGGCGGTAACTAAAACTGCCACCATAGAACAAATAAAGGAAGCTATAAGTGCCGGGGTAAAAATAATTGGCGAAAATAAAGTTCAGGAAGCCAAAGAAAAATATCAAATTTTGAGTGACGATATAGAGTGGCATTTGGTTGGACACCTGCAGACTAATAAGGTAAAATATGCTATAGAAATATTTGATTGTATTCACTCTGTAGATAGTATAAAATTAGCCCAAGAGATAGATAAACGTTCTTTGCAATTTGGGAAGACAACCAATTTTTTGGTTGAGGTAAATGTTTCCGGAGAAGAAACCAAATACGGAATTAAACCGGAAGAAGTAGAATCTTTTCTAAAAGAAATATCTGAGTTTTCCCGGATAAGAGTCAGAGGTTTAATGACTATTGCGCCAATAGCGGAAGACAAAGAAGAAGTTCGACCATATTTCAGGAAACTCAGGGAATTATCTGAAGAAATAAAGGATAAAAATATAAAGAATGTTGAAATGGACTATCTTTCCATGGGGATGACTGAAGATTTTGAGGTAGCCATTGAAGAAGGCGCGAATATGGTTAGAATCGGCAGGGGAATATTCGGATTTCACTAACGACTGTTTATTAATGATTAATTTTTAAATTACCTGAATAGATTGATAAAAACGGAAGGAAATATTATCTATGCTTTTACTGATACAAATAATTAATACAGTTTTCAGACTGTACAGTTATTTAATTTTAGCCAGGATATTTTTAACCTGGATACCCGTAGATCGCTACAATCCGGTGGTACAGTTTATCTATAGAGTTACCGAACCGGTTTTAGCACCCTTTAGGATTATATTGCCTTTAGGGGGTATGGGGTTAGATCTTTCACCGATAATTGTATTTTTTTTGTTAAACTTGCTCCAAAGAGCACTAATTAATATACTTGTTAGTATAGCTCTTTAAAGTACATAAAATAAATTTAAATGATGAAATATTAAATGAGGGGGGATAATTGAATGAGAATTACACCGATGGATATTGAACAACAAGAATTTTCCAGGTCATTCAGAGGTTACAATGAAGAAGAAGTAGATGATTTCTTAGACAAGATAGTAAAAGACTATGAAGAATTAATTAATGAAAACGTAAGACTTAATGAAGAAATTGAGAGGATGCAAGAAAAATTAAAAGAGTTTAGCGAGATTGAAGAAACTTTAAGAAGCGCTTTATTAAATGCCCAAAAATCTGCCGAAGAGATGAAGGGCAGGGTAGAGGACGAAGCAAAAATAATTATAGAAAAAGCAGAGATGGAAGCTAAGGCGTTAAAACAACAGGTCTTTCAAAGAGAAGACCTGTTGAAAAACGAAATCGATAACCTGCGGAGATATAAATTTATATTTAAAGAAAAGTTTAAATCAATGTTGAATTTATACCTAAAAATGATTGAAAATGAGGAATTTGAGGAAGAAGGAAATTACGAGATTGAAGAGGATAAAGTTTCTGAAGAAAAAATAGAGAATAAAGTTTATAAAAAGAAAACAGAGGAAATATTTTCTGAAGAAAAAACGGGTAAATTAGAAGGATTCGCCGCAGAAGAAGATTCTGAAATTAAAGAAACAGAAAATGAGCAACAATATCAATAATTATTTTAAAATTACGGGGAATGATATTGTAATCAAGGTTAAGATTGTTCCCGGTTCATCTAAAGATAAAATTATAGGGACATATAATGATGCTTTAAAGATTGCCATTACCGCTCCGCCGGTCGAAGGCAAAGCCAATAAAAAATGTATTGCCTATTTAGCTAGATGTTTTAAGGTAGCGAAATCAAAAATCGAAATAATTTCGGGGCAAACCAGCAAAAATAAACTTATTAAAATTTACGATATCAGCCAAAAAGATTTTTTAGATAAGATAGAAAAAATTAGTTAAGAATTTAGAATTCCAGTTTAGGGGTACAATGAATTGTGCCCTTCTTTGTTTTGCATTCCGACATCTTCTTTGCGGGAAACGAATTTAGCTTCTGTCTCTTATTTCCTCAACTAACTAAGTAACTAGTTAACTAATTCCTAACGATATACGAAATACGATATACGACATACGAATGATTGACATAAACCGATTTAATATGCTATTATTACCTAAATTAAAAATAGCATAGTTATTTATCTGATTTGAGGAAGAGTAGGTAGATACAATTTAACAGCGAGCAGGGACAGTGTAAGCCTGTAAATTCTTTCTATCCAAAATCGTCTCAATAATTCTAATCGAAATTGTTTTAAAAGTAGATTAGGGCGGTGAACATCGTTAAAAACGGAGTAAATCGATTTATTTATTTAAATATATTTACTCTCCAAGGTTATTACCGTGAGGTAATGATAAAAATTGGGTGGTACCACAAGAACTTTTAACCTCTTGTCCTTTTACGAGGCAAGAGGTTTTTATTATATTATATAAATTACAAAGAGCGAGGAGTGATTCAAATGGAATACAAAGATACCTTAAATTTACCGAAAACAAAATTTAAAATGAAAGCAAACTTGGCCCAGGAAGAGCCCAAGTTGTTAGAATTTTGGGAAGAACAGGAAACATACAAGAAAGTACTAGAAAAAAAGAAAAACCTGGAAAAATACATCTTACACGACGGACCTCCCTATGCTAACGGCAATATCCATATAGGGACCGCCTACAATAAGATATTAAAAGATATAATCCCCAAGTATAAATCGATGAAAGGGTATAATTCTCACTATGTTCCCGGATGGGATACCCACGGCTTACCTATAGAGTTTCAGGTTACCAAAAATATGAAGGTTGATTTAAGCGAGGTAGACCCGGTCGAACTGAGGAAGAAGTGTACAGAGTATGCTAAACATTATATCAAGGTGCAAAGGGAAGAGTTTAAGCGATTAGGGGTAATGGCAGAATGGGAAAACCCCTATCTAACCCTTAACCCTGCTTACGAGGCAGAACAGATAGAAATATTTAAAAAGATGTTTTCCAAAGGATATATCTACAAAGGATTAAAACCGGTATACTGGTGTGCTAATTGTGAAACAGCTCTGGCAGCAGCGGAGATAGAATATCACGACAAAGAATCTTCCTCCATATACGTTAAATTTTTAATAAGAGATAGTTTAGCGGAAATATTCCCGAATAGTAAATCGGAAGAAAATTACGCGGTCATCTGGACTACTACCCCCTGGACTATTCCCGGTAACATGGCTGTTGCCTTAAATCCTGAGATTGAATACAGCTTGGTTAAGACAGAAAAAGGGAATCTTTTATTAGCCTCCGCTCTAGTAGAAAAAGTAATGAAGGAAACTGAAATTGCTGATTATAAGGTTATCGGAAAAGCAAAAGGTAAAATATTTGAAGGTTTAAAGTGTAAACATCCTATTTTTGCCCGAGACTCGCTAATGATTTTAGGAGACCATGTTTTATTGGATGAAGGGACCGGTTGTGTCCATACTGCTCCCGGACACGGACAGGAGGATTACGAGATAGGAGTAAAATATAAAATACCTATATTTACTACCCTTGACAGCCAGGGAAAATTTAACCAGGAAGGTGGAAAGTTCAAAGGGTTGACTTATAAAGAAGGGAACATTGCTGTAATAGAAGAATTAACCGGAAATGGAACTTTACTTAAAGTTGGCAAAATAATGCATTCTTATCCCCATTGCTGGCGCTGTAAAAAACCGGTAGTATTTAGGGCGACCGAGCAATGGTTTGTCAGCATCGAGGCCTTTCGTGATTTAGCCCTAAAAGAAATAGAAAAAGTACGATTTGTCCCTGCCTGGGGCAAGGAAAAAATACAAGGCATGGTGGAGAACAGAACCGACTGGTGTATTTCCCGCCAAAGGGTCTGGGGAGTGCCCATCCCGGCTTTCTACTGTAAGGGATGCGGAGAAATTATAGTAAATGAGGAAACTATAAATTCGGTTAAAAAATTATTCCTGGAAAAAGGTTCGGATTCCTGGTTTGCTCTATCCGCCCAGGAAATCCTACCCAAAGATTATCAGTGCCCACACTGCCAGGGTAAAGATTTTGAGAAAGAGAAAGATATAATGGATGTATGGTTTGACTCCGGATGCAGCCATGCGGCAGTGCTCAAGACGAGAGAGGAGCTCCACTGGCCTGCGGAATTATACCTGGAAGGAACAGACCAGCATAGAGGCTGGTTCCAAACCTCACTGCTGACTTCGGTAGCAGCTTTTGAAGAAGCACCTTATAAAACAGTTCTGACTCATGGTTTCATTGTCGATGCAGAAGGCGGGAAAATGTCCAAATCTATAGGTAACGTCATCGCCCCTCAGGAGATTATTGAAAAATATGGAGCAGATATATTAAGATTATGGGTGGCCTCTTCTGATTACCGGACAGATATCAGGATCTCTTCTAAGATATTAGATCAATTAGTGGAAATATACCGGAGGGTTAGAAATACCGCCCGGTTCATCCTGGGAAATTTATCCGACTTTAATCCCGATACAGATGTAGTTTCTTATGATAGACTTAATGAATTAGACAGATTAGTCCTGAGCAATTTTCAAAGTTTGGTGAAAAGAGTAAATGAGTGCTATGATAAGTTCGAATTTCATTCCCTTTATCATGAAATTCATAACTTCTGTGCTGTTGATTTGAGTTCATTTTATCTGGATATAATTAAGGACAGGTTGTACACCGCATTTGCCGATTCCGAAGAGCGCCGGGCAGCTCAAACCGTACTGTATCAGATAATAAATGATTTGGTTAAACTAATTGCCCCGGTATTAAGTTTTACCGCAGAGGAAGTCTGGCAGTACTTAAGAGAAATTGTAAAAGGCGAAGAAAGCGTATTTCTTGCCCCCTGGCCGGAAGTAAATGAAAATTATAGGGATAGAAATTTAGAAAAAAAATGGGAGAACATCTTAAAAATCAGAAAAGATGTTCTAAAAGCCCTGGAAATAAAAAGAGGGGAAGGTTTTATCGGTAATTCTTTAGAGGCGCAGGTAAATATTTATACCGAAGATAAAGAAATTTACGATTATTTAATCTCCTTTAAGGGGCAGCTGGAAACCATATTTATCGTTTCTAAAACCGATATAGTTCGCGGAGAAGGGGAAAAAGGCCTTTCTTCTGATGCCTATACGGGCGCTGAATTTCCGGATATTAAAGTGCTGATAGCCAGAGCGCCGGGAGAAAAATGTGAAAGATGTTGGTGTTACAGTGAGACAATAGGAGGAGACCAGAAATATCCGACTATCTGTGAAAAATGTGCTAAAGTAATGCATGAACATTTTGAGGAGTAAAAAAATACCATGGGATTTATACTTTTTGCCCTATTTATTATATTGCTTGATCAGGCAAGTAAAATTTACATTCAGTACAACATGCATATAGGAGAGTCTATACCGGTAATTGAGGGGATATTTCATATTACTTATATAGAGAATCCCCGGACCTCCTTTGGTCTTTTTGAATATAATTCTTCGTTCTTTGTGATAGCAGTGTTGATTTCAGTAATTTTGGTCATTTTAATTTACAAAAAAATAATTTTCAAGAAAGACCCTTTTATGTACATCCCTTTAACGCTTGTCTTGGGCGGTGCAGTAGGCAATCTCATTGATAGGGTGAGAGTCAATGGAATGGTAATAGATTTTATAGATTTTAGAATCTGGCCGGTTTTTAATTTTGCCGATTCGGCGATAGTGTGCGGAATGTTAGTATTATTGATTCATGTTTTGTTCCGTGCCCCGGAAAAAGAAGATGAGGGAGAAGAAGGAGAAGGGGAAAAATGGGAAGAAGAGGAAGATGATATAATGAATATTAAAGAATATAAAGAACAAGATAAGGAGTAAATTTTAATGTATAGAATTTTATTTACTATTGGTTCATTTCCTATCTATTCTTACGGGGTGATGATTGCTTTGGCTTTTATTACAGCCATTCTTTTAGCTATGAAAGAAGCAAAAAAAAGCGGAGAAAACCCGGAGAGAATTTTAGATTTAAGCATGTATGTTATTTTGGGTGCTCTAATAGGGGGGAGATTGGGATACATTTTACAATATCTCGATTATTATTTAAAAAATCCTCTTAAAATATTATATTTCAGGCAGGGCGGATTAAGCTTTTTAGGAGGATTTTTGGTAGCTTATTTCCTGTGCTGGCTGTATGTTAAAAGAACTAAGATTTCATTCTGGAAATATGCTGATATTGTCGCTCCCTCCATTGCTATCGGAATAGGGATTGGAAGAATAGGCTGTTTTTTAAATGGCTGCTGCTTTGGTCTAGTTTCAGAAAATTACGGCATTAAGTTTCCTTCTTTACATATGCCCCCGGTGTATTTACAGCAGTTAAAAGATGGATTAATTGCCTCCGGAAGTTCCTGTACTCTCCCGGTAATTCCTACCCAAGTTTATACTTCTTTGTGCGGCCTTTTAATATTTTTTATTCTTCACTGGATGAAAAAATATAAGAAGTATGATGGATTTCTTATGTTGAGCTTTTTTATATTATATTCAATTTCCCGCTTTACCATAGAGTTTTTCAGATTTTACGAAAATAATTACAAAGTATTCAATTTATTAACTATTACTCAGACTATTTTGCTGGGGGTCGTGTTGGTTTCCCTGGTGTTTATGAATATTTTAAAGAATAAAAGTAAAATTAGCGTAGAGCGTAGAGCATGACTAGCGTAGAGCGTTTAGCGTACAGCATGACTAGCGTAGAGCGTTTAGCGTACAGCGTATAGAAAAACAGTAACAAACAATGTGTGATTTGTATGTAGGGGCACAATGCATCGTGCCCACGATAACCAAGAGACCATAAAAAAGCAGGGCACAATTCATTGTGCCCCTACAAAACCATAAACCAAATTCAAATGTAAAGAAAAAAACTTGTCAAAGGACCGTTTCCTGATAGATGATTGAAAAAGAAAAAAGTTTAATATTCAACGGCGAAGAGAAGATCAGAATCGACCTCTATTTAACACAAAAAGAAATATACCCCTCCAGATCCCAGATTAGGAATTTAATCGCCCAGGGTAAGATAAAGGTAAATGGGAATTCGGTTAAACCAAGCTATATCTTGAAAAATGGGGATGCGATAGATTTAGCTATACCGGAAAACAAAGAATTAGAGATTAAGGCCGAGGCAATTCCCTTAGATATAATTTACGAAGATGAATATCTGGTGGTGGTTAATAAACCGGCAGATATGATTGTCCACCCCGCAGGAAAGATACGTTCCGGTACTTTAGTGAATGCCCTGCTTTTTCATTGCCGGGATTCCTTATCGGGGATAGGCGGAGTAATCAGGCCGGGTATTGTTCACCGCCTGGATAAAAATACTTCCGGTCTGATGATGGTGGCAAAAAATGATTTTGCCCATCTTGACTTATCAAAGCAGATAAAAGAACACCAGATAACTAAAAAATATCTCACCTTGGTTCACGGCAGTCTGAAAGATGATTCCGGAATAATCAATGCACCTATTGGCAGGAGTCTGAAGAATAGGAAAAAAATGGCAGTGACAGTGGAAGGGAAAAGCAGGGAAGCAATAACTCACTTCAAGGTCTTAAAAAGATTTCCCAATTATACCCTGGTCGAAGCAACTCTTCGTACAGGCAGGACTCATCAGATAAGAGTACATCTGGCTTTTATCGGACATCCCATCGTTGGTGACCAGTTATACGGCCGCAAAAGACGGGGATTAAGTATCAACCGGCAGGCTTTACATTCTTATGTTTTAGGTTTTGTACACCCCTTATCTAAAAAATATATGGAATTTTCTGCCCCTCTTCCCCGGGATATGCAGAAATTAATCGATTGCCTGGAAGGGGAGGGAAAATAGAGTATTAGAATTATTTTTCAGAAGCCTTCTCCATACTCTTAATCTCTTCCGGATCTACTTTTATCCAAAGACTCTTTTCTTGAGAATAAATAACCATTCCCGGCCTGGCATTTTTAGGTTTTTTAACATATTTCTTAAAAGTATAATCAACCAATACTTTATCAGCTTTTTTGGCTTTACTAAAATAAGCGGCTAAATTTGCAGCCTGAATTAAGGTGTCGAGTGGGAGAGATTGTTTGCTCCCTTTATTTTTAATGATAATATGAGACCCCTGAATGTTTTTTACATGCAGCCAGGTATCATTGCCGGAAGCCAGCTTAAAAGTTAAAAAATCATTTTGCAGGTTGTTTTTCCCTACATAGATTTCCCATCCATCTTTGGAGATATATTTAGCAGGCTGTAGTCTATTTTTCTCTTTTTTCTTTTTTTTAAGGGGAGTGGCGGTTTTCTTGGCCCATCCCAGTTTGCTTAAATTATTATAAATTTTGGTCAGATGGGGGAGGGAATTGCTTTTCTGTTCATATGACCTCTGAAGCTCGGTCAGCTGGGCTAGCTTTAACTCATGGTTTTTTAACTGTTCGAAAATTATCTGGAAACTATCTTTGGTTTTTCGGTATTTTTTAAAATATAAGCGGGCATTTTCTAAAGGAGTTAATTTATCGTTTAGCGGGATGGTTATATCTTCCTGCCGGGGAGAGTAATAGTTGGTGACGGTGATTTTCTTGTCTCCTCTTTTGATACCGGCAAGGTTAGCTTTTACCAGTTCACCGCTTATCTTGTATTGTTCGCAATTTTTAACTTCTTCTAGTTTTTTTTGGCAATCGCTTACCTTATTATTTATCTTTACCATATTTTTTTTAATTATCTGGTCTAACTTATTTTGCATAGACAGAACTTCCCGTTCATTTTCCAACTCGGTGAATAAGCATTCCAAGCACGAATTCGCATCACTAAAAGTTCGCCTGTTGGATTTGGGAAACTGAACTGAATTAATTATAGACCAGGCTTTTATCTTTTTAGATAGGGGGTCTAAAAAGAGTGCTGGCTGAAAATTATGATTTTTAATATCTGTTATAATTCTATTAAAAGAAATCCAAAGTGTTTCCAAATCTGCCGCGGATGTCTCAGATATATTTTTATTCGGGGATAAATTTGCCTGAAGAACCACCTCTTTTGCGCTCTGAGGGCTTGTGCCTGTAAAACTGTCCTGTATCAGCTCCCAGAGGGTTAAATCCTTATTCTCTGCGGATAGGGAATTAAAAATATTAAAGAAGCCTTCACGGTTAATGGTTAGAGGGTCTATTTTATTTTGCGAAGGAGGAGGGATATAGAGCTTACCGGGTAGAATCTCCCGGTACCTGCTGATATTGGAATCTATCAGTTTTATGGCGGTTTCTATGGTTTTATCTTCTTTAAGGAGAATCATATTACCGTGTTTACCCATAAATTCCACTACCAGTATTTTATCTTGTAATTTACCGAATTTTTGGTAGGGTCTGATAATAAAATGTAAAATACGGTCAAAATTGGGGTGTTCGATATCTAATATTTCCCCTCCCTTTAGCTGATTTTGCAGAAGAGTTAAAAAAGGAGAGCTGATAGTCTTCTGTCTGTTTTTTAATTCAGTAAAGTAAATTTCGGGAAGCGAAGGGTCAAGGGAAATATGGATATAAAAGGATGAGGATAAAAATTTAACAGATTTTACCTCAATAATGATTTTATATTTTTTAGTCTGAATCAGGTTTACTATCTTTCCCATTTTAAATTTATCCAGAAGCTCTTTTCTCATTGCTTCCAAAGTGATGCTGTCCAGGGACATATTAATCTCCTTGTTTATAGATTCCGCATCAAGTGCGGAATGACATGATGTTAGTTTACTTTTAATATAATCTATTATAGAGGTATAATCAAGAAAATAAAAATGACAGGGGACTGTTGTCCCCATCATTCTACGATTAATTCAATCGGTCAATCGGTTAATTGGAGAATTGGTGAATTGGCTAATCGGTCAATTGATTATTACGAAATTAT
>JAYEJO010000116.1:0-11118 GCA_034660595.1 Candidatus Caldatribacteriota bacterium | reverse complement strand
AGCCCTTATCAAAAATGACCAGACAGGTGTGGTAGATTTTGATAAGGGCTGGGGTGGGACATACTTCTACACAGTAAGCTTTTTCGCATTGCAGACATAAAGTAGGAACAAAACTGAGATCTTCAAGAAAAGTGCTAACTTCTATTCTTGAATCTAAGGGATTGAAAACACCTGTATGTTGGAAGGAACAGGCATATTCGCAGGCTCGACACCCGGTACATTTTAGCGGGTCTAAAATTAATACTTTCATCAAATACCTCCTCTCAAAAAATGATAAATTTAACCTTACATTAAATTTTCCTTTCCGTAATGGGAGGCATAACCGTTTCCCGTCATACCCTATCGACCAGGAGCCATAATTTAAAATTACAGGCCATCTGGTTCGGAAAATTTTTTCCTCCATCTCACCTCCTTTTTTACAATCCAAAAAACTTTCTTCTTATTTTTAGTGGAAATTATTAATTAAAAGGAAGAATTTGGATTTTTATTTTAAATTATCCCCTATTATTATTACTACTACATTTATTTCAAAAATCCTTCTTTTTTCAGAAAAAAATAATCAAAAATAGTGCTATGGATAGGAAAGTTAATTTATTAAACTTAAAAAAGGTAACGGGAATCTATTATTGTAATTGTAGGAGCGTATTGCATACGCCTTGATAGCGTTTAGCGTATAGCGTATAGTTATGAAAGAAGGAATCATAATTTAGAAGCCACCTCCCCCAGACGGTAGTAGTTTAATTAATTTTATCAGTATTCTATTAATTTTACTTGGAGTTAAGTTCTTTTGGAGTTTTATCGATAATAGAAAATTTACAAATAACAGCTCCTGCAATAACCAAACCGCAAGCTACCCAAAGGTTAGCTTTAACCGCCACTTGCAGATATAAAGAACTGATAATTATAGAAAGCAAAGGGGTAAAATAGGAAAGAGAAGCAACTAAAATAATATTACCTTTCCGCATAGCCCTATCCCAGAAAGTATAAGCTAAAAAGGTGGGGAAGATAGACATATATAAAAGCTCCGCTACTACCCGTGGCGTCCAGTAAGATTCTTCGGGAAACATAAACCTTATCGCGATTAAGATTAATCCGGTACCCAAAAGAAAGATAGGAACAGCTCCTCCTTCGGCATGGCCAGCCCAGCGGCGAACTAAATTAGAATAGAGCCCCCAGGTAATAGCAGCCATAAAAGCTAATAAATATGGAAAATAATTTACTTGGAAATTCCCTTTAAATACTTCCCAGGAAAACATTCCACTTTCCACTGTAGCCAGATAAAAACCGCCAAAAGCCAGAATCACCCCGGGAATTAAAGTTATTTTCCCTTTCTTGCGTAAAATGGGAAGGGAAAAGACCAGTGTCAATCCGGGCCAGAGATAATTAATAATGCTTACCTCAATAACCTGTTCGCGGCTAAAAGCTAATCCCACCGCCAAATAAAGACAGACCATATAAAAAATAAATAAAGTTCCACAACCGATTAAATATAAAATAGGAAGCTGGAAGATTTTTTTAATTCCTCCCGGTTTGCTAATCAGGTAAATATAACTCCAGATACCGCTCAATAAATATATCCAGGAAGCAGCAGTTAAAGGTCCTAACTGTTCTGTCAGGCTTCGCGAAAAGGCAATAGTAGTCCCCCAGAATAATATGGCCAACACTCCGAATATGGTATTTAAATTCTCTTGAGAAACAGGTATTTTCAAATTACATCTCCCTCAGACCTTAAAGTAAAAAAATTATTTTTTCTCCGGTTAATGTATTTATTCTACGTAAATAAATATTTAATTGCAAGAAAACTATTCGTGCTTGGTACAGGAATAATAAATTCATTATAAATATCAATATTATAATATAATTTATAACTTTATTAATATTTAACTTGACATTATTAAACATTTATATTAATATCAGTAATAGTAATATTAATATAATTAATATGGAGGTGAACAATGAAGAAAATTCCGACTCTTTGCCCGGCCTGTAACTCTATGTTGGAGATTACAGAATTAAGATGTCCTAAATGCAGCACTACAATTCAAGGAGAATTCCCTATAAACAAACTTCTATCTCTCTCTGATGAAGATAGCAATTTTTTAATTGCCTTTCTTCGCTCCAGAGGAAACATCAAAGAGGTTCAGGAAAGGATGGGTATCTCCTATCCTACTGTAAAAAATCGTTTGGATAAATTGCTAATTACTCTGGGATTGTTTACTGAAAGCGAAGGGCTAAAGGAAAAAGAGATTTTAGATACCCTGGAAAAAGGAGAAATTACCGCTGCCGAGGCGATAAAATTAATGAAGGAGGCAAAACAATAAATAAAAATTTTACTTTTGTCATTCCGCACTTGATGCGGAATCCATAAGTAGGGGCGTATTGCATACGCCCTCATATGCCTGAAGGCAAAACAGGATAGAATAGATTCCCATTTTCATGGGAATGACAGATGAAGAGAGCACGATGCATTGTGGCAATCTCGTCTAATAACTAAAAACCAATAACTAAAAACAAAATTAAAAAAAGGAGTTTAAAAAAATGAAAGAAGAAATTAAAAAAATTCTGGAAATGCTGGAAGAAAAGAAAATAACCAGCGAGGAAGCAGCAGAGCTTCTGGAGGCCTTAAGGGAAACCAAAGAAGAAGAGGAGACCACTCCTCTCTCTACAAAGAAAAAGAGATTCTTAAAAATCCGTGTCACCAAAGGAGACAAGCCTCAGGTAAATGTCACCATTCCTTTCAGCTTAGTCAATTGGGGAATAAATCTCGCCAGCAAGTTGGGCAAGAACACAATCAATGTAGAAGGTAAAGAGATACCAATCGATATGGATGAACTCAACAAAGCGATGAATGACCCGGAATTTACCGGTAAAATTGTAGATGTAGTGGAAGAAGAAAAAGGAGAACATGTCGAGATAGAAATTGTATAATAAAGGAAAAATTGTTATATTATAAATTATAATCCGTAAAGAAGGAGAGAGAATGAGAAAAGTTACCCGTGAAGAGATATTAACCGATAATCCCCTAAAAGTTATGTTTTTATTAAGTTTTCCGGTGATGATTTCTCAGCTATTACATACTTTATATCATCTTGCCGATACTTTCTGGTTGGGCCATCTACCTCCCGCAGAAAGCGGGGAAGCAGTAGCCGGTTTACAAATTGCCTGGCCGATGATCTGGTTCCTCATTGCTCTCTCCTTCGGATTTGGAATAGCTGGTGTGGCTCTGGTTTCTCAATATACCGGAGCAGGAGAAAAGAAAAATGCCAATATGGTAGCCAGTCAAATGCTTTCTCTTTCCATTATATTTGGATTGATAGTTGCTGTATCCGGATTTATATTAACCCCTTATCTGGTCCCTCTTATTACTAAATCAGCTACGGTCACCAGGACAGCTATAACTTACATGCGGCTTATCTTCTGGGGAATGCCTTTTATGTTTATTGCTTTCACTTTTCAGAGTATCCTCTCTGCTAAAGGCGATACTGTAACCCCGATGTATATCAATCTCTTCACCGTTACTTTAAATGTTATACTCGATCCCTTTTTAATCTTTGGATGGTGGAGTTTTCCTCATATGGGAGTACTTGGAGCAGCATTGGCTACCATCATATGCCAGGGGATAGCTGCCTCTATATCCCTCTATCTCCTTTTTAGAGGGACAAAAGGGATAAAGATAACCTTAAATGGTCTAATTCCGGTTTGGAAATGGCTGAAAAAAATCTTCAAAATAGGACTGCCGGCGGCGATAGGTCACTCTACTACTGCCTTTGGATTCGTGCTGGTTATGGCAATTATCGGCAGAGTAAATAATCCGGAAACAGTTATTGCTGCTTATGGTGTGGGGGATAAACTGATTAATATTATTTTTATCGTAGTAGACGGCTTAGGGACAGGAATTGTAACTTTAATCGGCCAGAACTTAGGGGCAAATCTTATTAATCGAGTAGAAGAAATCGCCCGGAAAAGCCTTCAGGTGGTATTTCTTATCACCTTGTTAGAAGCCGTTCTGGTCCTTGCTTTAAGAATCCCCTTATTTAAATTATTTATCCCTGGCCGACCGGATATTATTGCCGAAGGGATTCACTTTCTTACCATCTTCACTTTAGGTATCCCCTTCTTCGGCTTGATCGGAGCAATTATGGCCCTATTTAGAGGGTCCGGGCATAATGTTCAACCTATGATTGTAGATATGGTAAGACTCTGGGGCTTGAGAATTCCCCTTACTTATTTTCTCGGCAATCAATTTGGTTCTACCGGTATATGGTGGGGAATGGCTTTAAGCAATATCATTGCTGCTATTGTAGCCCTTTTCTTCTACTATCAAGGAGGATGGAAAAAGCAAGTTATCCATGAATACAAGGAAACTATTCAACCTGCCCCTTTTATTCCCGAGGAAGGATAAACTTACACTTCTCATTAAGTAAAAATTTCGCTACCCCTAGTGGAATTTTCCCACTGATTTTTTTACTTAATTTTCTTGGATAATTGATCAATTTTATTCCCCAAATCATCAATCTTTTTTTCTAAATTATCTACACATTTTTTAGAAGCAAAATTCATCTTCTCTATGCTTTTATCAATCTCTGGCTTAATCTTTTCTATTAATCTATCTTTTTCTTTTTCTGCTTTATCCATAATATCCATTACAAATTCCTTGCTTTCACTCTGACTTAATTCGCCTTTTTTAATTAACTCTTGAGCTATTTCATTTGCCCTTTCCTTGGTAAGAGAAAGCATCCCTAAGCTAGCAAGAAACATCTTTCTACCCAACTTAAACATATCCTCACCTCCCCTTTTTAACATTTTTAATGGAGAAAGAATTGAAGGAAGCATTATTTTTTTAGTCTTCTCTTGTTCGACAATAATTTGAGCTAATATCAAAGAACTTATATCTTCTTTAGTTTTATTGTCAATTACTTTTACTTCGGCCCCCTCCCGAATTAATCTGGAAATTTCAGAAAGATTCACATACTTTTTCTCTTTCGTATCATACAGCTTGCGATTTGCATATTTTTTAATAATATATTCTTCCATATAACATCTCCCCCTTAAAATAACTAACGCAATGCGTTACAATACAAATATAACACGTTGCGTTATTTTTGTCAAGTTTTCCTGCTGCTCTTTGTTCTCTTTTGTCATTCCCGCTTCCTCTTATGTCATTCCCGCGAAAGCGGGAATCTATCCCCCTCTTTTATACCTGCTTCACGAAAGTGAGAATCTATCAAATTGTCATTGCGAAGAGTGGAGCAAGGAAGCAATCTCGTACTTCCTATTTACTTTTTATTCCCCCCAAAAAAAGGAGAAGAAAAATATATTTTGATAAATTTTCAATAAAATATTTTCAATAAAAAGGGTTTTTTGATTTAAATAGCGAATTATGGTTATATAATAGTGAGAATCACTCATTAAGGGTGGTATAATGGTCATCATGATTAAAATGCCTGAAATTAAAGAAGTTATAAAAGAAAAGCTAATATAAAAAGGATGAAAAAAGATGGTTTTTACAAAACTAAAAAGAAGATATAAAAATCTTAACCGGCTTCGACAAATAGTCAATATTTTAATCAAATACGGATTCGATTATTTTGTAAAACAGTTGGGATTAACTAACCTGGTTTCTAAGAGCGGAAAAATTCTTAAGCTAAAGCCTTCTAAAATAGCCCAGTTACCCCTTCCGGTAAGAATCCATCTTGCCCTTGAAGAGTTAGGTCCTACCTTTGTTAAATTAGGTCAGATTTTAAGCACCAGGCCCGATTTAATTCCTCCAGATTATATTAAAGAATTACAAAAGCTTCAAGATAAAGTTCCTCCCTTTGCCTATGACCAGGTTGAGCAAATAATAAAAAGAGAACTGGAAGCTGATATTCCAAAAATATTTAAATCATTCAAGCAGAAACCTTTCGCTGCTGCCTCTTTAGGTCAGGTTCACCAAGCTATATTAGAAGATGGGGATAAGGCAGTAGTGAAGGTTCAACGCCCAGATATTGAGAAAGTAATTGAAATTGATTTAGATATACTCTTCCACTTGGCTCGCCTTACCGAAAAACATATTCCAGCCAGTCGCCTATATGACCCGGTGGAAATAGTTGAGGAATTTGCCAAAGTAATAAGGTCGGAATTAGATTACGGAACCGAGGGGAGAAATGCAGAAAGATTTAAGAATAATTTTGAAGGCGACGAAACAATTTATACCCCAAAAATATACTGGGAATTCAGCAGTAAACGTATCTTAACTATGGAACTTATCCAAGGGATAAAGATAAATGCTATCGAAGAATTAGATAAAGCGGGCTTTAATCGAAAGAAGATAGCTGAAAATGGCGCCAAGGCTTTTATGAAACAGATATTAATCGATGGATTTTTCCATGCCGACCCCCACCCAGGAAACATACTGGTAATGAAAGATGAGGTTATCGGTTTTATGGATTTTGGGATGATGGGACGACTGGACGAAGAAATAAAGGAAAAAGGAATAGACTTATTTATAGCCATATTAGAGCGCAAACCTGATAAGATTATTAACGAGCTGCTAAACTTAGGAATTACTTCCCAAGAAGAAATTGATACTCGCTCTTTAAAAATAGATATTAAAGAAATGTTAGATCAATATTATAATAAACCATTAAAAGAAATTAAATTAGGTGAATTAATTAGCCAATTAGTGGAAATTTCTATAAAATATCATATAAAAATGCCTGCTGAATTTGCCCTACTCGGCAAATCACTAATTACCATTGAAGGTATCGGATTAGAACTTGATCCAGACTTCAATCTTGCTGAAATAGCCAAACCCTATGCAAAAGATGTTATTCTGGAGAGAAAAAGCCCTCAACGTCTTATGGTGAAATTATTAAACGACTTAGCTGAACTTTATAACTTGATAATTTTAATCCCCAGGCAACTAAGCAAGACCTTAAAAAAGATGGAAAAAGGTGTCTTTAAATTGGAATTTCAACATCGGGGATTAGAAAATTTAATCAGTGCTTTAGATCGGTCTACCAATAGATTATCTTACAGTCTTATCCTGGCAGCTATTATTATCGGCTCATCTTTAATTATGCAGACCGATAAAGGCCCTCATTTTATGGGATTTCCGGTTATTGGAGTTCTTGGTTTTCTAATTGCAGCTATACTGGGTTTGGGCTTAGTAATTATGATTCTTCGTTCGGGAAAAATGTGATATAAAGTTTACTCAACTTGACCCTATTTTCTTATTCATAAAACCCCTTCTTAAAATAAAAGGCTTATGATAGAATAATTATAATATAAAAAAGAATCTTTGGTAGGTATAAACAATGTCACACATAGTTGGAAAATCGGCTTATAAAAAACTGGAAGAAAGATTAAACAGATTCCCCCAGGGTACTCCCCCTTCTGAGACCTTATACAAAATATTGAGTATCCTTTTCAATGAAAAAGAAGCAGAGCTGGTTTCTCAACTTCCGATAAAACCTTTCACTATTAACACAGCAAGTCGAATATGGAAATTAGATAAAGTTAATACCAAAAAAGTATTGGATGAATTGGCCGGCAGAGCAATCCTCCTGGATTCCGAACATAACGGAATTAAAAAATATACCCTTCCGCCGCCAATGGCAGGATTCTTTGAATTTTCCCTTATGAGAACAAGACAGGACCTAGATCAAAAGCTTCTCTCAGAACTCTTTCACCAGTATTTAAACATTGAAGAGGATTTTATTAAGGATTTATTTTTAAATAGTGAGACAAGACTGGGAAGAACTTTTGTGCAGGAGGAAGTCCTCTCTAATGACAACCTTATTTCCATCCTGGACTATGAGAAGGCAAGCCATATCATAAAAACCGCAACACATATAGGAATCAGCATGTGCTATTGTCGTCATAAAATGAAACATTTGGGAATGGCATGCGATGCTCCCATGGATATCTGTATGACTTTCAACAATGTCGCCAAATCCCTGATAAAACACAATTATGCCCGGAGAGTGGAAGTCTCAGAATGCATGGAACTGTTAGATAAAGCCTATGAATATAATCTTGTTCAGTGTGGGGAAAATGTCAAAAATAATGTAAGTTTCATATGCAACTGTTGTAGTTGTTGCTGTGAATTCCTGGTAGCGGCAAAAAAATTCGGGACACTCCATCCGATTCAAACCACTTCCTTCGTTCCGAAAATTGATAAAGATAAATGCACCGGGTGTGGAAAATGTGTCAAAGCATGTCCTGTTTCCGCTATAGAGTGGATTTCGAATAATGATGAAACAAACGGCAAAGGAAAAAAGGTCAAAATAAATGAAGAAATATGTCTGGGATGCGGGGTTTGTGTTAAGACATGTTCGAATAAAAGTATTACACTGGAAAGGCGGAAGGAACAGATTATAACACCGGTCAATTCAGTTCATCGAATTGTCTTGATGGCGATAGAAAAAGGGAAACTGCAGGAATTAATATTTGACAATCAAGCCTTTGGCAGCCACAGGGCCATGGCAGCCGTTCTTTCGGCTATCCTGAAGCTGCCCCCTATAAAACAAATGATGGCCAGCAAACAAATGAAATCAATATACCTTGAAAAACTTTTGGAGAGAATATAATAACATTAAAATAATTAAATGTTAGTTCTTCTTTAACTTACGCCGGTAAATGCCCCAGGCGATTCCCCAACAAATTAAAGTGCTAATAGGTGTAAAGGTACAATGGGCGTAATAGCCTAAATAACATAACTTACTTGCAGAAGCAGGAATTAATGTAGATATTCCTGCTAAAACTGCAATTACAATTGCAACCTTATTCCACTTCATCTCACTTTTTCTCCTTTCTATTTATCAATAAACATGTTTATCTATAAACTTTAATCCTTATTTTGTGGAAATTTTTTTTCACTTGGATATTATTTCTCTTCAACAATACATCCAAGCTCTTTAAGCTTTCCTTCAGCTCTTATTAAGTCTTTCTCTTTTACTAAAATATAATCAGTTTTTTTCATTCTTATCGATTATATTTGCAAAAGCATTGAGATAAGGTTTCTTTGCTTTAATCATCGCAAAAGTTTCTTTCCAGATATATATTTTACCATTTTTAAAATAATTTTCTAAATCCATAATAAACTTAAAAATCTCCCATATATAATAAATAAAAAAATACCGTACGATAAGGAGGATTTGCTGCTTTTCAAAAAAACAACTCCCATGTTTCATTTATTATTCTACTTAACATAATTAATGTCAACTGTAAAAACATTAAAATTTTATGTATACAAACTTATTCCTTTAATATTTTATTGTCAATAGAACCATCCTTATGATATTCTTTTAGCAATGGTGCATACGTATCTGAACTTATTCATAGTTGGGGAAGATAAACAAAAAAGCCCTTTGCATAATGAATAGGTCGCCGCTCATCCGCAAGACATCCAGGGACATCTTTCACATCAAATCCGGTAGTATACTCCAGTCCTCCAAATTGGTACTGTTAGTTAAAAGTTAAAAGTGGACTATTTAAAAGTTAAAAGTGGACTAAATTAAACTCAATATTTCTGTTAGTTATACTTTAAAAGTGAGCCATCTTTAAAGATTAAAATATACTATATTTTTCTCTATAGCTGTAAATAAATTATTAATTAAAACTTAAACCTGGACTAAATTAAGGTCTGTATTTTTAACTTTTTGACTACCTAAAAAATTATCTCTATACCAGAATCTTACTTCAGATATGCCAGATTCTTTATCTGGTATTATCCGAAGTTGTATCTTCTCGTGTAGTGGTGCACCAGGAACTTTTAATTCTAAATTATTGATAGACACTTTACGATAAGAGTTTACCATTCTCTCTACCCTTAAACAGAAGATATCCTTGCTTGATAAAAATGGTGGCCTTATCGTAAATTCTCTAAAGAGAGATCTTTTCTCTCTTATTGCTCTTTGAAATCTGATATAAGGAATCTCCCCGGTGGTAGAATGAACTATTCTGAAATTGTATCTTTGGAGAAGGTTATTTAAGATTAATTGGCCCTCTGGAATAACCCTAACATTCTCTCTATAACAGGTCCTGACCAATCTGTCCTGAATCCACCTATAGGGTCTTTCAATTTTACCCTTGGCCTGTGGAGATAGAGCATAGGTTACCTTCACCCTACAATCATCTAAAACCTGTTTCCACTGCGGATTAGCCTCATCAGTAAGTTTGTAGTGGTTTCGCCAGAAACTGTCTCTTCCTTGTACAAAGCGAAAGATTGAATGACTATCTACATAATAGGCCAGAGGGAATCCATATTTTAATAAAACTGTCTCTAAGGCCAGGATATGTTCCCAGGTGGTCTCTCTTTCTACCAGGACAGCATACAAGATCAGCCTGCTGTAATCGTCGATTGAGGTAATCAGATACCATTTATCAGAAGCATAAGGGGCAAACAGGTGATGAGAGCAATCATGTTGAATCAGTTCTCCCGGGTAATTAGTTATTACCTCTCTATCATGAGCTTTTCTCTTTGGCCTTAAAAAGTAAAAATTATTTCTTTTGGCTCGGTCGATTATAGTAGGCAAAGATACCTTCTGGCTATATTTTTGTTCTAAAAGATCTTTGATGTAACTGTAGTTGTAATATTTAATCGGCACTTCTTTTGCTTTGATTAAATCTTTTTCGATCTGTAGTTCTTGGATAATATTTGCTTCAATTTCTCGGTCGATTCTATAATTACTAGTATTCCTTTCATACTGGATAGAAAAGTTATCTGGGTCATTACGATATTTGGTCAGTAATTCAAAGAATCTACTTCTCTTGATTCTAAGAATTTGCAAGATATAATTAAGTTTGATTTCTCCTTTCGAATATTTTTCAAAAAGTGATTTAACCTGATCATCGGTAAAGTTTTTGTGTAATTGTTTGGACATAATTTAGAACCTCTTTTCTCTTTAGAATTTAGTTCTAAATTATACCTTTTTACTGTTTTTGGGTAGTCCACTTTTATCTTTTAAATCATTAAAAAAGAGTCCACTTTTATCTTTTAAATGACAGAATTATAAATTCATTTGACAAAAGAATTTATTTAGTATATTATGTTAATGGTAATCATTATCAATAAGAGAGGACTAATATTATGCAAGGAAGATGGGGTGGAGGACCGGTAAAGTGGTGGCATGG
>JAYEJO010000115.1:0-2649 GCA_034660595.1 Candidatus Caldatribacteriota bacterium | reverse complement strand
GATAGTAATCCATATCCATTCGAGCCACATCTTCCATAGCATTCGCAATCATTTCCAGATCTACTTTTAATTTTTTCATAATTTTAACCTTCTTATCATATTAAAATTGTACGCCAGATTACATATTTAATTAAAATAAGGACGCATCCCATTTTTTCTATGTATTAATTTTCCATTTTACGAGGTCTTCCTTTGGGACGTCTACTTGCAGTAATACATAAGGGTCTAGTTAAGAATTCCTCAGATTCTATAGGTTTTCAACTAAATATTACCGAATCATTTATTAAAATGGGTGTCTGTCCCTATTATTATTATTAACTGTAGAGATAATTGCTGGCGTAAAGTTTTCTTTGACCTTTTTATCAAAACTCTTTGCCTCTAGAAGGTCCATCTCAGTGTAATCAGCAGGGATACGCTCCTCAGACATAATCTTATCCTCCTTTTAATCTTTTAGATAATTCTTTTTTATACAACTTCATATTTCTATCACTTTACCCACTCCCCCTCCAACATACTTCTTAGGATATAGTAATTCTATTTTTGACTTAAATTGAGTACAATGAGTGGGGCAGATAAATTCCAAATCCTTAACCAAATTGAAATCGCTGAATCCATGTAATCCCCCGATAATCGCATAGGGTTTTCCAAACTGTGATGCCGCCTTCAGAATATTCTTAACTCCAGGGTGAGAACATCCCACGATCACGGCCAATCCTTTTTGCGTCTTGACTATAAGAGATTGCTCTATACTCTTTAGTTCACCACTGGAAAAAATATTTTCATGGATTTTAAAAGGTTCCTTTACTTTAACCACTTCACTTGCACCTGGAGGCTCAGGACATGAGACTGGAATATAAACTTTTACTGCATTATTTATTCTGAGAAGATCTGGAAGTCCACCTGTATGATCCCCGTGAGCATGGGAAATAAAAACCTCTTCAATTATGGTAGGATCTATATTTAACCTTTGCATATTATGAAGAAGTATAGAACCATTTGTACCAGTATCAAAAAGTATTTTTTTATCGTATGCCTCTACAAGGCAAGAGAAACCCCAATCAGCTTTAAGACCTTCTTCCCACGTTTCGTTATCATAAATAATGGTAATTTTCATTTTATTACCTCCTTATATGATTTACCCAATTTTTCGTCAATACTCCCGTCTTGAAGCATTCAGTCTGGGTGTGGTTCTCCTTATAATGTTTGCAAAAGTACACTTTTGCTAGCCCGTTTGGTACCAAAATAATAAAAATTTAATTTCAAGATTTTTTATCTAGACCATTCATACTAATGACAATGTGAAAGAACATAAGGAAATTCAAATATAATCAAAGTTGGGACATTCTCTATTTCCTATTCATATCATTATTAATTATCGAATATTTTAATAATTATTTTTTAATAAAAAATTTACATGTCAGCTTACAGTTCTTTGCCATACTCCAATAACGATTAGTAGTAACCTTACCTTTGGCGTAGGCTTCATGCCACCCATCAGGAACATACGTATCCTTATATAAACTTCTACGTTTGGCTTCAAGTAACATCCTGGGTACTTTCATGAAATCAGCTGAGCAAATAACATTATTTTTCGTTTCGATAGATAAACGTTTTATCCACTTAATACCTTCATAATTTCTCATTATATGATGGTCAAGAATTAAGATATTAATATTCTGAGAAAGCCGTTTGGCATTAGACCATGCTTTTTTGATCAAAGCTCCGGAAAGTCTGTTATGTAAATAAAGAGGAGTACCATCAACTAAGGCGATATCGGGTTTCCAATCTAATATTTGAGAAATTGCCCTATCATTTAAAAGTTCTATACCGGGGGCATGAACGAATACCTGACCATCCTCCTCGATCTTAGTCATTATAACTGTTACTTCTCTTCTACCTTCCTCACCATGAATCATCGGCTCAGAAAATGTTACCCTTCCCTGCTTCCTACCTTCTCCTACAATTAAATCCTTATTTAAGATGAGGGAAAGGGCATCTGCTCTTGCCTTTTCCATCATAGAAAGATGAGATAGCGATTTACTCCATATCTTAACCTTCGGATTCAATCCGATAATTTTTTTAACATTAAATTGATAAGGGTTCGCATTTACTAACGGAATGTGATCTCCATGAAAATGACTGATTACTATATCGGTAGCATCAGACCACCTTTTTACAATCTTCTTTTGTATTCTCTCATCTACTGCCACCTGAAAAGGATGGGGAAGTAACCCATATCTATGGAAACCCAGGGCAATACCCGGGTCAAACAGTATCCTCTTACTGTCTGTTCTTACAAAACAACAAAGACCTCTCACTTCCAAAGATTCGGTTCCTATGATCTCTATATCCATACCTTCCTCCAGTTTCCTTTTCCCAGCTCCTTCCTCCAATTTTTCAATAGTTTATTCTTTAATCTTCATCCTCTTACCTGCTAAAAATAATACTTATGTTCCTCCTGATTTCACTTTTATTTTTAGATTAATTAGATTTTCAACTTCTTAATACAATTGGTATAGATTATTCAAGAAATGGTTTCCCTTCGACTCCCTCTCTTTGCGACTTATGGAAATTGTATATTATTATGGCATAAGTAAATTTATCCAAATCTTTTAAGCCTTTAACATATTTATCTTTCAGTTCTATCCA
>JAYEJO010000114.1:0-34245 GCA_034660595.1 Candidatus Caldatribacteriota bacterium | reverse complement strand
GACGTACTAAACTAAAACAACAAACAACAAAACAATCTTTTTCATAATTATACCTCCTTTACAAGCTCGCTTTGCTAATAGCAAGGCGAGCTTTTTATTTTTTTTCTGCAAAAAAGAGGATTTTTAAAAGTATTTATAGAATTATAAATTATATTTAACTTTTGAATAGAAAAAATAAAATTTTTACCAAAGGAGAAAATTATCAAAAAGAAAATAAGAATATTTGTAATTTTCATAATTGTTTTAAATGTATTCTTCTGGCTAAGTAATTTTTCAGTAGAAGGTAAGTTTTACGTAGTCAAGGATAAAGAGGGAAATATTGTGCGCTTTACCTCCCAGTATCAAATTTCCAGTAAAGAGAAAGCAGCAGGCTGTACCATTACTGAAAAATATAGTCCACCCAAAACAACAGATCCCTATGGTTTTAATAAAATAGATTGGGAAAAGGCAAAAGCACAAGCCAAAGAAATAGAAGAAGCTTTATCAGCCGGAAAGGATAAAAATATACCCTATCCGGAATTTACGGTAGTGGCAACAGCTTATACTCCCCATGAAAGGTCCTGCTGGCCTTATGCTGATGGTTTTACCTCGACTAATTATAAAGCCGGATATAAAAGTGTAGCTATTGACCCGGAATACGGTACATTTCATTATGGAGATGTGCTCTATGTAGAAGGTTATGGAATAGGTCTAGCCAATGATTGTGGAAGTGCCATTAAAGGCAGTAGGATTGATGTGTGTTTCAACCTGGGAGATGAGCAAAAAGCCCTGGATTGGGGTAAGAAAAAAGTAAGAGTATGGATATTGAATCGAGTCGGAGCACAAGGGATGACTCTAAAAGAATGAGAAGGCGAGATTTGCGGTATAAAATATAGTTAAATGGAGCACTCAAAATTCTTGCTTTTTCCCTGTGTGTTTGGTATATTTATAATTGTAATAGTAAAATAGAAGAGGAATAAAATTCGGGAAGAATGGTATAAAAATATTCGAAGAGTATGACCAGAAATAAACTAATTTGCTGCATTCAACGTTATAAGATTTTGTAAAACCGAAACATCCTGCCAGAATAACCAGTGATGTAATAGATAGTACAAATAATAGCCCTGTAGCAAACAGGAATAAAGGAGTAGTAGTCTTGGATAATCCAGAAAGTTATGCAATCGAATTACGCGGAATCGTTAAGCGATTTCCTGGCGTAGTTGCTAATGACGGTATCGATCTTAAGGTTCGTCGTGGCGAGATTCACTGCCTTCTCGGAGAGAATGGCGCAGGCAAGACAACTCTGATGCGTGTCCTCTACGGCCTCTATCAACCCGAAGAAGGGGAGATAATCTTAAACGGCCAACCGGTCCATATGACCTCTCCGCGGGCCGCACTTAATCACCATGTCGGAATGGTCCACCAACACTTCCGGCTCGTTCCCACACTATCGGTGGAAGAAAACATCATCCTCGGATTAGACGAGGGGACCGGCCCATTTATGAATTTCCGTAAGACACGCAAGAAGATCTCATCGATCTCCAACGAATATGGTCTATCGGTCGACCTGCAGACCAAGGTCTGGCAGTTAACGGTCGGTCAGCAGCAGCGAGTGGAAATCTTAAAGGCGCTGTACCGCGAGGTCGATATCCTGATCATGGACGAGCCAACGAGCGTCCTCACCCCCCAGGAGGTCGACCAACTGTTTACTACATTGCGTACCCTGGTGGATGACGGGCTGACCATTATTTTCATCACCCACAAGCTCGATGAAGTAATGAAGGTGAGTGACCGGGTGACGGTGCTGCGAAAAGGGAAGGTCGTTTCGACCGTTCTTACCGCCGAGACGGACAAACCAAATCTGGCCAGGTTAATGGTCGGCCGCGAAGTCGTCTTCCGGTTGGAGAAGAGCCCATTGAAACAAAGAGAAAAGATTCTTGAAGTGAATGACCTGCATGCACTAAACGACCGTGGGCTCCCGGCCCTTCGCGGGGTATCGTTTAATCTCTCCGGTGGAGAGATCCTTGGTGTAGCCGGGGTATCGGGAAATGGGCAGCACGAACTTGCCGAGGTACTCACCGGATTGCGTAAGTCGACAACGGGAAAGGTATTTTTGGCAGGAAAAGATATTACTAATTGTTCCGCGCGAGAAATAAATGATTTTAAAGTTGCTCACATCCCGGCAGAGAGAATAAGGATGGGAATCGTCCCTGCTCTTAGCATCCGCGAGAATCTGATTCTGAAAAAATATCGCCGTCCCCCTTTCTGCAACGGGGAGTTTCTTAACAATAAGGAGATTGAGGAGAACGCACGCCGTGCGATATCAGACTACCAAATAACTACTCCAAGCTGCGAGACGCCTGCCAAACTCCTCTCCGGAGGAAATATCCAAAAAGTGGTCCTGGCGCGCGAATTATCCGAAAACCCCAGACTGATTGTAGCGGTTCACCCTACCTATGGTCTCGATATCGGTGCTACCGAGCAGGTACGGCAAGTACTCTTGGCACAACGGGAACGAGGTGCGGCGACTCTGCTCATCTCGGAAGATTTAGAGGAGATTATAACCCTATCTGATTGGATTCTAGTCCTCTTCAGTGGCGAAGTAATGGGGATTCTCGATGCGGAGAGTGCAGATATAGAGGAGATTGGTTTAATGATGGCCGGTACACGACACGAAGGAGAAAAATTATGAGGGAACGCATAGGTTTCAAGGTGGAGAGAAGACCGGTTGCATCCGGGCGCGTGGTGCTTTTCACCTCACTTCTTGCTATTCTTGCAGCACTGATAGTGGCTGGGATATTCTTCCGGATTTACGGAGTCTCCCCCATTCATGCCTATCAGCTGATACTTAAGGGATCACTGGGAAGCAGGTTTGGTGTGGCCGAAACAGTGCGTCGAGTAATTCCTCTATTGCTTTGCGGGGTGGGGTTAACGATTGCTTTCCGAGCCCTTTTTTGGAATATTGGTGCTGAGGGACAGCTGCTTATGGGTGCGGTTGCCGCAGCCGGGGTCGCTCTCTTTAGCGGATTGCCAGGTCCATTGCTCCTTCCGGCGATGTTTATCAGCGGGTTTCTGGGCGGAGCCGCATGGGGACTTATTCCGGCCATATTAAAGGTGATGTTGGGGTTAAATGATGTCATCACGACTTTGATGATGAATTATATTGCCGTATACTTTGTTGAGTGGTTAATCCACGGTCCATGGAAAGGTCCTACCGCGCGTGGATTCGCCTATAGCGACACGTTTCCGCGTGCTGCATGGCTGCCGACTATTTATGGTACACGTATTCACTGGCCGACATTAGTTTTGGGACTTGTTCTTGCTGTTGTAATGTATATAATGGTTACCCGCACCAGGAGCGGGTTTGAGATCCGGGTTGTCGGAGAGAACCCTGATGCAGCAAGGTTCGCCGGCATCAGCCAACTTAAGACGACTCTGCTCGTCATGCTCATCTCTGGAGGTTTTGCAGGATTGGCTGGGGTGGGTGAGATAGCCGGGATTCATATGCGGCTATTAGGGCCGACTAATATCTCAATGGGGTATGGGTACACTGCAATTATCGTTGCCTGGCTGGCACGACGCAATCCCTTGGCCGTGATAGTAACCTCACTTCTGTTCGCTGTCATCATGACCGGAGGGGATGTGATTAAAGTATCACTTGGACTGCCCTTCCAATTGATCAATGTATTTAATGGATTAATATTATTCTTCCTTATTGGAAGTGAAATTCTTCTTCGTTACAAAATATCCTTTTTATGGAGGAGGTAGTTATGGGTTGGGAAACATGGATAATTACAACACTTAGTCGCTCCCTTGCTTACGGGACCCCGCTTCTTTTAGGAACACTTGGTGAGATCTATGCGGAGCGTTCCGGTGTGCTTAACCTTGGTGTCGAAGGGATGATGATAATGGGAGCCTATTCTGCCTTTACCACTGCCTATATCACCGGAAATCCCTGGCTGGGCATCCTAGTGGCGGCAGTAGTCGGTGGTGCTTTCTCTTTGATCCACGCTTTTACCTGTGTGACACTAAAGGCGAACCAAGTTGTCTCCGGGCTCTCCCTCACCATGCTCGGCCTGGGTCTATCAGGTATGTTCGGACGGGGTTGGGAGGGTAAACCGCTTCCTGTAACAATCCCTAAAATTACTGTTTCTGGTCTCTCTGAAATTCCTTTCCTGGGACCGATCTTTTTTGAAGGGCAGAACTTGATCGTTTATCTAACAATCCTTCTCGTCCCCTTGTTGTGGTATATCCTCTATCGTACGCGAATCGGAATCACGATTCGTTCTGTAGGAGAGAGTCCTGCCACTGCCGACTCCTTGGGGATAAATGTTGCCCGGGTCCGTTACGCTTGTGTTCTTATCGGCGGAATTCTCGCCGGTATGTCCGGGGGATACCTCTCGGTTGCCTATAGACCGGCATGGACCGAGGGAATGACTGCAGGAATGGGGTGGATCGTTATTGCATTGACCATCTTTGCGTTTTGGAATCCGGCTTATGGCATGCTGGGAGCTTATTTATTCGCGGCTCTCTACCACCTGTCATACCGTCTGCAGCCGTGGGTATCACCGGAATTTCTGAAAGCGATGCCCTACGCATTTGCAATCCTGGTCTTAATCTTTGTGTCCCGCGGGACATTACAGAAGCGGATGGGGGCACCGGCTGCGCTAAGTTTGCCTTACACGAGAGGCGAAGAGTGAGCACGGAAGATAATCAGAAAGATATAATCAATTGCAGAGTAAGAGGAAGGAAGTATCTTATTATTCGATAGCAGTTGTAAACTGCTAAAAATGGAGGAGGTGAGGTCTTTAGCCCAAATCTATCAAATATTCCGGATAGTTATTACTGCACTATCCTGAATATATGGTACAGTAAGCAGTGAAAGTTGTGAAAATGGAAATGCTGTTTGACAGTCTATAATATAATAAAGGAGGTTTTAAAATGTTTATTCAACGAAATAAAGTTGTGTTAGTAGCTGTGTTGGCAATAATGGTCATCTTCAGTCTTGCTTCAGTGATAATGGCCAAGGAGTATGTTCCCGGCACACCGCTCAAGGCAGGGTTCATCTATGTTGGGCCGATCGGTGATTTAGGTTGGAGTTATGCGCATGATGAGGCGCGAAGGATCTGTGAGGATACCTTCCCCTGGCTGGAGACAGTCTATGTAGAGAGCGTATCCGAGGGAAATGAAGGGCTTTACATCGACAAGCTGATCATGGAAGAAGGTTGTGATGTCGTCTTCACCACCAGCTTTGGTTTTATGGATGGTACGCTGATTTCAGCGCAGAAATACCCGGACAAAATCTTTGCTCACTGCTCCGGGTTCAAACGTAATCCTAACATGATGACCTATATGGCCGATTTCTACCAGATCTACTACCTGAATGGGTTAATTGCCGGAGCGCTTACCAAAACAAATAAGACTGCCTATGTTGGTGCCTTCCCAATTCCCGAGCTAAAGCGTCATATGGGCGCGTTCGCCGTGGGAGTGCGGGAGGCCAAACCTAAAGCCGAGGTGCATATACGCTGGATCTATGAATGGTTTAGCCCCACAGCAGCCAAGGAAGCTGCCGAAGCGTTGATTGCCGACGGATGCGACGTATTTGCTTTTACCGAGGACTCACCGACAGTCGTACAGGTCGCTGGTGAAAAAGGATTTCCATCCTTCGGTCATTACTCCCCGATGTATCAGTTTGACCCCGATCATGTTGTCTCCGGACAGATCGCACACTGGGAAGAAATCTACCTTGACTTCCTGGCCAAGGTCTATGCTGGTGTATACACGGCGCATAACCTTGCCGATGTTGACTACTGGTGGCTGCTAAAGGAAAAGGCAGTAGAGATGGGAGCCAAACCGGGAATGCTGATAAATCCCGCCTACGAGGATGAACTAAAAGCGATCCACATCAATGACCCCGTTCTGGGGATGATCAGTGTCTACGACCTGGTTTTGAAGCGGTTAGAACAGATGGCTGATCCGTCGATGGTTTTCGATCCGTTCAACGGACCGATTTACGACCGCGATGGCAACCTGAAAGTTCCGGAGGGTTTACGCATGTCTGTGTTTGAACTAACCACCATGGATTGGGCGGTGGATGGCATCGTCGGTCCCTGGGAATAAGAATTATAAGAGAAGCTAAACTCGGGCGGCAACCTTCATTAAAAAAGGGCAGCCGCCCTTTTTTATTTCCTCATTTTGTTTTTAATGGCGACCAATTTCCCTTTTTCTTTTAAAAATATTCCCCTTGCTTTGTTCAAGATATTATCTTCATCAATATATACAAATTTATAGTTATTGACAATTAGATGACCATCTATGATTACATCTCTTACTACTTCATTTCCCGAGCAGGAGTAGATAAAATTATTAACCAATACATCTTCGGAAAGCATTTTTGAAGTGGGGTATTCCAATACAATCATATCTGCCTTGTATCCTTCTTTTATTCTGCCAATCTCATCTTCCAGATTTAAAGCACGAGCACCGTTTACAGTTAACATATCATATACTGATGAGGCATTAAAAATATTTTCATTCATAGAGAAAACTTTCTGCAACATCGAACCAAGCCGGGCTTCTGATAAGATATCATAATTACTGCTGCTTGCTCCCCCGTCACACCCAAAAGTTATATTTACTCCCACTCTTTGCATCTTATACATAGGTGAGATTCCATCTGTAACCTTGCAATTGGTATAGGGACAATGGATAACCGAAGTTCCTGTTTGGGCGAGAAGTTTTATCTCTTCATTATTTACCCAGATGACATGGGCAAGTTGAGTAGATGGTCCAAGTGCTCCCAGCTCATATAAAGCAGAAATTTCTCCTTTATTAAATCTTTTCCGCACCTGATTGGTAGGTTCCCGGCCTTCGGCGGCGTGAGCATGAATTCCCACTCCGCATTCCCTAGCCAATTTTATTAAATTAATTATTAAACTGTCCGTACAGGCGGGAAGCCCGGCAAAAGAGAATTTAACTTTTAAACGGCCATCATATTTTTCCTGCCAACGATTAAAGAACTGTTTGCTATCATTAAGGCAGTCTTGAGTACATTTCACCGGAGTATTTTTCCCTTCGGGATAATCATTTTCCATCTTTCCTGCCACTGCCCTGATTCCGGAATCCATTAGTCCTTGTATTATCGGCTCTTCTGCACTCTCTCCTAATAATTCTCCCACTGTTGTTGTCCCTGATTTAATAGCTTCCATAGCCCCCAACAATGTGGAGTAATATAATGCTTCTTCTGAAAAGAGGTGAGGGAATTGCCAGATTATTTCCAGCCACTTGGTTATATGTAAATCATCCATAAGACCTCGGCCAAAGGTCTGATAAAGGTGAGTATGGCAATCTATTAGGCCCGGGATGACAATCCTTCCGGAAATGTCCAGAATTTTGTGTTCATTTTCGTCTGAAAAATTACGGCCTATCTTTGCTATTTTATTTCCTTCAATAAGAATGGATTTCGTGCTCGATAATTTTCTGTTCTCGTATATTCGGGCATTCTTTATTATTAACCCCATAAACTATTTTTGTCCCTTCTCTATATTTTTAAAAGCTTCCAGGCAGAGGTTGGTAAGCTGGTGAAATATGGGATTCATTTTTTCTTCATCAGTAATAACTTCCCGGGTCAGGTGGTTGGCAACTGCAGTAAGTATGCTTCCTACCTTTACTTTTCGGAGGTAACCGATAGTAAAGAGGGCAGAGGATTCATTTTCTACACTTAATACATTGGAATCAATCCATACCTGTTCCCTTTTCAGAAAATCAGGGTCTGCAAATACCGAGCCTTTATAGAAAGCATCATGACTCATAATTATTCCTATATGAGATTTCAGATTTTTTTCTTGGGTTGCTCTTATGAGGGCATCTACAATATCTATATCTGCAACAGCGGGGAATTCAATCGGTATATATTCGACCGATGTGCCTTCTAATCTTACCGCTGAGGTGGGTATTATAATGTCCCCCAAGTTTATATTTTTTTGTAGAGCTCCGGTGGTGCCAAGGCGGACTAAATATTTTGCCCCGGACATAATAAGTTCCTCCAGGGCAATAGCAGCAGAAGGGCAGCCCATACCGGTTGAGGTAACACTTACCGTTAATCCTTTATATTTTCCGGTGTAGGTTATATATTCACGACCTTTGGCAATCAATTGAGGATTTTCGAAATGTTCAGCTATCAGATGACAGCGGCCCGGGTCACCCGGCATTATTACAAATTCTCCGATTTGGCCTGGTTCTATCTGAAGATGATGCATCTTTTTCATATCTTTTCCTCCTCCTTTTGAAGGTCAGCTAAAGCTCCTGTAGCGATGATTATTGCCTTATCAATACTTTTTTGCAGCTCGTCTTTTGTACCTTTTTTGCCGGTAATTAAATTTCCCGCCGCCACGAGTATTGCACCCACTTGTACTTTTCTCAGAGAGCCTATCACAAAAAGGGCAGAAGCTTCATTCTCGATAGCTAAAACTCCTGCTTCAGACCAGATGGCGACTCTTTTTTTATAATCTCCGAAGGCAAAAGGGGATTCCATATAAAAGGCATCGTGGGTTCTTATTATTCCTAAACTATAGTCAGTGCTTTCTTTTTTAGCCCGGTTTCGCAGGATAGTAACAGTTCGGTAATCTGCCACTGCCGGGTATTCTATGGGGACATATTCTTTAGAGGCTCCGTCTCCCCGAACGGCTCCGGTTGTAATAATTATATCCCCGGGGTTTATTTGGGGAGAGAGGGAACCACAGGTCCCCACTCTGATAAAATATTTACAACTTATATTGGTCAGTTCCTCTATGGCTACAGCAGCTGACATACATCCGATTCCGGTGGAACAGACCGCTACCGGTGTATTTTCATAGCTGCCGTTATAAATATGAAATTCTCTATTCTCTACAATTTTTTCAGAATCTTGAAAAAATTTTGTCCCGATATAATCTGCCCTTTCAATATCACCGGGAAGCAACACCGCTTTATTCACATCACCTTTCTTACATCTTATATGATATTGTACTTGTTCCAATTCTCTCACCCCTTTAAATAATGAAAAAATAATGCGAGAAACAGTTCTTTGTCTTGGTAATATATTTAATGATAGTCTATTTTAAAAACTCCGTCAATTTTATTAAATGGGGACACATCCCATTTTTTTTATTTCCATTAAAAAAATGGGATGTGTCTATTTAATTATTTGATAAAAAAGAGGATTTTTAAAAGATTTGTAGAATAGTAATTTTATGGGTATAATTTGGTAAATAATAAATAAAAATAGAATACAAAATTAATTATAAAAATTTAAGGAGGGAAAAATTATGGCTTTTAAAGTAGTTTTTATCGCTCATACCCCTGATGCTGAACTGGAGAAACACCAATGTGTAGTCGAAACATCCAAATACAAACTCCTGGTAAGATTGGTTAAGAATCAGGAGCAGGCGGTACAAGTGTGTAAAAAATTGGTTAAAGAAGAGGGTATTCATTCCGTACTCCTCTGTCCGGGATTTACCCATCAGAATGTGGCAGAGATATCAGAGGTAGTGGGGAAAAGTGTTGGGGTTTCTGTAGCCAGAGGAGATGGCCCAAGCAGTAAAATAGCAAAAGATATAATGAAAAGAGAAGGTTGGTTTTCCTAATTAATAAAAAAGAAATATAATTATTTGAAGATAAAAAAGTCCTAATTTTAAATCTAATTGCAATTGTTAATATAATAAAAAAGGAGTATTATTCGATGAAGATAGGATTATATGATCTGGTTTCAGAAGTACATAATGAAGGCTATATTAGTAGCACTTTACAAGGTTTTTTGGCAGATATTGAAGAAAAATTAGGTGAGAAATTTGAAAATATAAACTTAGAGGGCTTTAAACGTGAAGATTATTTCCCCCTTATCTTTATTAAATCCGGGGGAGTTGAGGGGAAGTTCAAACAGATTTTTAAACAGGTCAAGGGACCTTACCTGCTTTTATCCAGTGGGTTACATAACTCTTTTGCCGCCTCTTTGGAGATTGCTTCCTTTTTAAAACAGAAAGGAGAAAAAGTAGAAATAATCCACGGGGATAGTAATTATATCGCCAGGAGGATAAAAGAACTTGGTAAAATATTTGAAGTAAAAAAGAGGTTAGCTTTAACTAAATTAGGAGTTATCGGTAAACCGTCCGATTGGCTTATAGCTAGCGACGTAGATTATAGTAAGGTCAAAGATGACCTAGGAATTTCTTTAATAGATATTGAAATGGATGAATTAGTTAAAGAAGTTGACCAGGGTCACCGTTTTGATTATCCCAAATTAAATAACATTAAAAATAAAGGATTTGATAGTAAATCAATCGACGGAGCATTGAAAATTTATAGCGGATTTAAAGCTATCGTAAACAAATATAAACTTGACGGTATTACCGTAAGATGTTTTGACCTGCTGGAAATTTATAAAAATACCGGTTGCCTTGGTCTTTCATTGTTAAATGATGAAGGAATTATTGGTGGATGCGAAGGGGATATTCCCGCTCTTATATCTATGGTTATTCTGCATTATTTAACTGATGAACCGGTTTTTATGGCTAATCCTGCAAGTATTAATATCGACAAGAATGAAATAATTTTAGCTCATTGTACTTTACCCTTAAATATGCCTGATAAATTTTATTTAAAAACTCACTTCGAATCAGGTTTGGGAGTGGGCATACAGGGAGTCATAGAGGAAGGGGAGGCCACTATTTTTAAACTTTCCCGGGATGGTAAAGAATATTTTGTGTCCGGTGGAGAAATTATTGAAAATTTAAATAGCGAGAATTTGTGTAGGACTCAAATAAGATTGAGAATGAATGAAGATGTAAAATATTTTCTACAAAATTCTCTGGGTAATCATCACCTGATTTGCAAAGGTGATTACAATAAGCTGGTAAGAGAATTCTTTAAATGGTAAAATAAAAATGGTTCTTTAGCAGGCTTTTCAACTCACTACAAGGTTAAGCTCATCTTTTTTAATTCACTTCTTAAAAACAAAACAGTAAGAACTACTGACAAAATATCAGCAGCAGGATAGGCAATCCAGATACCCAAAAGTCCAAGTCCAAGAACCCGCGGCAGTATGATAACTAAAGGAATAAATAATAGAACTTGTCTGAGTAAAGCCAGTATCAACGAAGGAACTGCTTTCCCCAAAGCTTGAAATAAAGCAGCCCCCACTAACTGTATGCCGATTACAGGTATTACAGAAATAACTATCCTCATTATAGTAGAGCCTTTTTCTATTATTTCTGCATCCCTGGTGAATATGCTTATGATTGCAAAGGGGAACACTTCTATTATCAGCCAACCAAAAGTGGCCATGACGGTAGTGGTAATAAGCGATAACTTGAGAGTCTCTTTTACCCTATCAAGCTTTTTCGCTCCGTAATTAAATCCTACAATAGGCTGCATCCCTTGTATTACCCCGAATAAAGGCATAAACACAAACATAGTAACCCGGTGAAGTATGCCTACAATTATTAAGGCTATATCTCCGCCAAAAATCCTCAGAGAATTATTTACCACGATAGCTACTACGCTCCCGGTAACATGTCTGGCAAAAGAAGCAAATCCTACTGTAAGTATTTCGCTTATGATAGGTATCTTAGGTTTTAAGTGGTGTAGTTTTACTTTTAATGAACTTTTACCGCTGTATAAATAAGTTAGTACATAGATAAAAGAAACAACTTTAGAAATAACTGTAGCCAGGGCTGCACCCTTAACTCCCATCTTAAAAACAAATATAAAAATCGGATCCAGGATTATATTTAATATTGCCCCGATAAGCATGGTAGCCATTGCTACTTTGGCATTACCTTCTGCTCTGATCAAGTTATTGGAAGACATAGCGAAAGAAAAGAAAACACTGCCCCAGAGTATTATGGTGATATAATCTTTAGCATAAGGTAAAATAGTATCTGTTGCGCCGAAAAGTCTTAGCATCGGTTCGGTAAAAGTGAGGCCGATAGCGGCAATTATTGAACTCAGCGCAACTATAAGCAAAAAGGAATTTCCGGCAACGTAATCCGCTTTTTCTATATCTTTTGCTCCCAGGTTTCTGGATATGGCGGAAGCGGCACCGATTCCTATCATCTGGGCGAAAGCCATTAAAACCATTTGAATGGGGAAGGCTATGGTTAATCCGCCGATGGCTAAAGCCCCCACTCCTCTTCCCACAAAGATAGTATCAACGAGATTATACAATGCGTTTACCATCATACCGATAGTTGCCGGTAAAGATAAATTTACCAAAAGTTTACTTATTTTTTCTTCTCCCAATCTGGCAGTTAATTGCTTCATGAATTATCTCCTGTTACAATTTTTTCCTCTATTCTTCTTCGGCGAGTGCGCGGTTAAGAATTTCCAGGCCTTTAATTATATCTTTTATTTCCTGCTCAGAAAGTTTTTTGAGCAGCCGGGTAAAAAACTCTTCTCTTTTCTGATGAAAATCATTGCAGAATTCTTTGCTCTTTCCGATTAAAGATATTTTTACCACTCTTCGGTCATCTTTGGTGCGCTCGCGTTTTATAATATCTTTTTGCTCTAACCTATCCAGGATTCCCGATACAGTGCTGTCAGATAATCCCATTTTCAAACTTAATTCACTTACCTTCTGCTCTCCATGTTTTTCCAGCATCGATATTACTGAAAGTTGGGGAAGGGTGAATCCTGAATCGTGTATAGAATGATGAAACTTGTGTCTCATAGATTTGTTAAAATTTCTGGTAAGATTAATTATTTTCGAAATGCTATCAAATTTAGATTTAGGCATAGATATATTTCCTCCTCTTTGATAAATTAAGATTTATTTTATATAATATAAAAAACGTATATAATATATGAAAGTATAATAAAGCATAATCAGACAAAGTACTTAAAAAATTACTTTGCATTAATATATTTATTATACAAATATTTAGGATACGAAATATTATAGTAAATAATTTTATTTTTGTCAAGCCTGCGAAAACAGTATCGAGTATCGAGTATATAGTATCGAGTTTAGAAAGAGAAAAAGAAAGAGAAGATAGAAAAAAGTAACATTCTTCTTTTTATCTAACTACCTCACTAAAGTTTACACTAATGCCCTAGTGGAAATATTTTTATGAAAGAAAGTTACTCCTTCTTGCGTATGTATAAGTATATATGTATATATAGATTAGTGTGATAATGGAAAAATCTATAAAAATAAAAAGGAGGATACATTTTGTGGCAAAAAAACAGAAAAAAGATCTAATAAGATTAGCAGTTCAAATTTTTTTCCTTGCCCTGATAATTTTAATTAGTGTTAATCATTTTCGGAGTGAACAGGGGCTGGCACCTCTGTTGATAGGGAGCCCTTCTCTTCATGCAGTCTGTCCTTTCGGAGGAGTAGTAACTATTTACACTTATCTTACCGAAGGTGCCTTCATACAAAAAATTCATCAATCTGCTTTTACTTTAATGTGGCTGGTACTCGCTCTGACCTTGCTCTTTGGTCCGGTATTTTGCGGCTGGATCTGCCCTTTTGGGACAGTTCAGGAGTTTATCGGTAAGATCGGGAGGAAGATATTTAAAAAGAGGTATAATAATTTTTTACCTTCAGTCATAGATAAGCCCTTAAGATATCTGAGATATGTAATTTTAATATTGGTAGTAGTTAATACTGCTATTTCCGGAAAATTGCTATTTTCTAATTTTGATCCTTATTATGCCCTTTTTAATATCTGGTCCAGCGAGGTTACCAGGTTATCTTTATTGGTACTCGGCCTGGTTTTAATCGGATCCCTATTTGTAGAAAGACCCTGGTGTAAATATCTCTGCCCGTTTGGGGCATTACTGGGAATTTTTAATCTTTTTAGAATTGTAAAGCTCAAGAGAAACGAAAATACCTGTATAAATTGTAAGGCCTGTGACCGGGTATGCCCGATGAATATTAATGTTTCTATTTCTAAAATTGTTTCCGATCATCAATGTATCAGCTGTCTTTTATGTACCGATGAAATAACTTGTCCGATTAATAATACTTTAAATTTTTCTGTTTTAGAAAGAAAGAATCCTAAAGAAAATTCCGATGGCGATTCCGGAGATAAGATTGAAGAAAGTGTTTCAGGAGGGATAAAATGAAGATAAAGAGTATACATATACTGTTAGCCATAATAATTATAATCGGAGGAGGTATTTTACTGGCCAGCGAATTAGATCTCTATCATACCACCAGAATAAAAAGCCCCAGAAAAACAGTAGAAGGGTTATATGATGTCTCTGATATGCGGGGTTCACATACTTTGGCGGAGATTGAAAAATATTATCAGGTACCGGCTTCTTCAATTATAGAGGCCTTTGGATTAAAACCGGGTACCAATCCGAGCATTTTTAAATTAAAAAATCTGGGAGAGATATATAAGCCGGTAGAGCTGGAAGGGAAAGAATATAATGTGGAAACCGATGCCATTAGAGTTTTTGTCTCCCTTTATTCAAAAAGCCCTTATATTTCTAATGAAACCTTTTATCTGCCCGAAAAGACCGTAAATTATCTAATAGAAAATGGCAAACTAACTGGAGAAGAAAAAGAATATTGGCAGGGACATACTTTTAGATTGGAATATCTGGATAGTGATGATTTAATCACTTCCGATGTATCTGAGAAGGAGATTGCAGATAAAACTGAAGAATTTAAAGTCACCGGAAAAACCACCATTCAGGAATTACTTAATGGAGGCGTAACTGAAGAAAAATTTGAAGAGGTTACCGGTTTTAAGGTACCCGATGACAAGTCAGTTTTAGTAAAGGATTTCGCAACCGATAAAGGGATTGAATTCGGAGAAGTAAAAGATAAGTTTGCGCAATAGTAAAAAATGAAATAAAATAAGGTTAAACGGCGGATATCCCCAATTAAATTAAGGGAGAGGTTATGATGAGTATAATGATAAAAACTAAAATAGTGTGCACTATTGGGCCGGCGAGCAATTCTTATGAAAAAATAGAGAAGCTGATTCAAGGGGGCATGGACGTTGCCCGTTTGAATTTTTCTCACGGAAGCCACGAAAATCACTGTCAAATTATTAAAAATATTCGCCAGGCCTCTTTGAAGACAAATGAATCTGTGGCCATCCTTCAAGATTTAGGAGGGCCAAAGATAAGAATTGGAAAGATTGAAAAAGAACCCATCCTTCTAAAAGAAAATTCTTCTTTTATTCTTACTAACCGCGAGGTTCCAGGTGACGAACAGGGAGTATCTGTTACCTTCCCTTCTTTGCCCCAGAAGGTGAAGAAAGGGGACTGTATCTTTTTAGCTGATGGAACTTTAGAGCTTAAAGTCAAAGAACTTACCTCTACTGATATTATCTGTAAGGTAGTGAGGGGTGGAAAACTTACCTCTTGTAAAGGGATAAATATTCCGAATATATCTATGGATATCTCATCTTTGACTGAAAAAGATTATCAGGATATTCTCTTTGGAATAAAAAATAAAGTTGATTTTATCGGTCTTTCTTTTACCAGAAATGCTGAGGATGTCTTAAAGGCAAGAAAAATATTAAAGGAAAATGGGGCAGAAGATATTTCCTTGATTGCCAAGATTGAAAAGAAAGAAGCGGTAGATAATCTGAAAGAAATAATTGAAGCCTCTGATGGTATAATGGTAGCTCGGGGTGATCTGGGAGTAGAAATACCTTTGGAAAATGTCCCTCTGGTTCAGAAGGATATTATTAAAAGATGTAATCTTGCAGGGAAGCCGGTGATTACCGCAACCCAGATGTTAATGTCGATGGTGAGTAATTCTCGCCCTACCCGGGCAGAAGTAACCGATGTGGCCAATGCCGTCCTGGATGGTACTGATGCTATTATGTTGTCTGAGGAGACTGCAGTCGGCAATTACCCTTTAGAGGCAGTGGAAACAATGAATAAGATTGCTCTAAGAGTTGAAAAAGCCATAGATTATAAAAAAATATTGAGCGAAAGGTCTCTTTCGGTTAAACCCACCAATCCGGATGCGATAAGTCATGCCACCTGCCAGGTAGCCCTGGATTTAAAGGCAAAGGCAATTATTACCTTTACTTTTTCTGGCAGCACAGCCCGCATGGTATCCCGATATCGTCCTCCTGTTCCCATTATCGCAGCCAGCACCCGGGATTCCACAGTTAGAAAACTTGCTCTTAGCTGGGGAGTTTACCCTTTTAAAGCTGATGAACTGGAAAATACCGATGATATGATTGAAAAATCCAGGAAAGTAGCTTTAGCAACTGGGTTAGTTAAGAAAGGGGATAAAATAATTATTACCGCCGGAATTCCCTTCAAAATCCCCGGCACCACCAATTTACTAAAAGTAGAAACATTGTAATTATGGGACAAGTAAAAATAGCTTTTTTCTTTAAAAGCAACTGCCTTAGATGGCGATAATTTAATAAATTTAATCTAAAATTTAATAGGAGGAATAGTAGTGAAAGATAAAATCAAAATTGGAATTATTATCTGTGACCGTTACCATACCTGTGCGGGAGGTAAATGCCTTAGAGCTCTCCGCAATAGGGAAGGAGCATTTAGTATTTATAGTAAGGATGATGAACTGGAATTAGTTGGATATACTACTTGTGACGGCTGCCCTGGTGGAAACATTGAATATGCTCCCGAGGAGATGATTAAGAACGGAGTACAGGTTATTCACCTGGCTACCGGGTTGGTTGTCGGATATCCTCCCTGTACCCGTATAACTTATTTTTGTGATTTTATTAAGGAAAGATACGGAATAAAAGTAGTTATTGGAACACATCCAATTCCTCAAAAATACTATGATATGCATAAGATGTTAGGTACATGGGATTCTCCAAAATGGGAAGAAATTATTCAGCCAACCTTAGCAGATGAAAAAATTCGTTTATCTTATAACTAAAGGATAAATATGATAAAATTTATAATAAGCCAAAGAATAAAATCTTTTAACGATTACTACTTTGATGTTGAAGCAAAAAAAACGAATAACAAAATTATAAGTATTATAAGATAAAAATAGAAAAGAGTTGAAGAAAGCTATCTCCTGTTACGATATGAAAGGATATATTATATTATGACCAAAAAATTAGATAAAGTAAATAAAAAAGCAGAAATAGCAAATCAGGTATTTTGGGACGAGATAGCTCCAATTCATTATAAATCATATGATATCGAAAAACTAAAACAGGGGAAATCATTAATTGATGCAATACAGAAAAAGGAAATAGGAAATGTAAAAGATAAATCTTTGCTGCACCTTCAATTGATTGGACCTGGCCATTAGGTGAAATCCTTTCCTCTTTAATCGGAGCTAGTTTGAAAATTGAATTCTTACATGAATATGATAGATTATTCTATAAAGGGCTTCCCGATATGGTAAAAGATGAGGAAGGATGGTGGTATCTGCCCAAATACAAGGGAATGCTCCCTCTAACCTTTACCTTAAGGGCCAAGAAAATATAATATTCGTAATGAACAACGAAGCCGGATCTACAAATTTGAAAAAGTTCTTTGTCAAAGAACCATCCCTTAGTAAAATCCTTATAATAAGGTGGAAATTATTATGAAGGTTAGAGGTCTTTCTGTTTTTAATGAGAAACCTATTGAGGTTGAAATCAAGGAAGGTTTTATAGAGAATATTGGTTTATCACTTGAAAGTGAGCGAAATTTACCTTATGTCTCCCCGGGGTTTTTTGACATTCAGGTGAATGGTTATAAAGGGAGCGATTATAGCTTAGAAGATTTCTCGGAAGAGCATCTAAGAAATATTATTACCAGTCTTGCTTCTTCCGGAACTACCCAACATATCCCTATCATTGTTTCTTCTCCCCCGGAAAGAATATTGAAAAATTTGGAAATAATTTCAAAAGCAATAAATTCCTCGCCCGATATCAAGGAAACTATTCCGGGGATACATATTGAAGGTCCTTTTATATCCTCCGAAGAAGGACCGAGAGGATGCCATGACCCGAGCTTTATTCGGAATCCCGATTTTGAAGAATTTAAGCAGTGGCAGGAAGCGGCGGAAGGTTGGATTGTGATGGTGACTATTGCTCCGGAGAGGGAAGGGTCTATAGATTTTATTAGAAAAGTTACCCGTACAGGTGTTAAAATTGCTATCGGTCATACCGGGGCGGCTCCTGAAATAATTAAGGAAGCCATAGAAGCGGGCGCACAATTTTCCACCCACCTGGGGAACGGCAGTTATCTGATTCTTCCTAAAGTAAACAATTATATATGGGAATAATTGGCTGCTGATGAATTATTTGCGGGCATTATCTGCGATGGATTCCATTTACCTGCTTCAGCGGTAAAAGTATTTGCTCGAGCTAAAGGCTTAGAAAGGTTAATATTAACCAGCGATGTTGCTTTAGCTGGAGGATTAAACCCGGATATTTATAAATGGGGTAACATGGAAGTAGAAGTATTTAAAGATGGCCACCTTGGCCTTGCTGGTATTGCCGGCGCCGGTCATCTTTTAGATTGGGATATTGCTCATTTTATCAAATTCACGGGAAATAATTTAGCCGATACCATCCCTTTATGTACCATTAACCCGGCAAAAATTATAAAAATGCCTCATAACTATGGCAGACTCGAAGTGGGAGCACCTGCCAACCTCACCCTATTTCATTATCAAATCGGTGATGATAGTCTGCAAATTGTCCATACTCTACGTAGGGGGAGTCTTATCTTTTAGAAGCTTAAAAACCTGCCAGAGAATGGTCCTCTGGCAGGTTTTACAAAAAAATATATTAAAAAAGAGGATTCTCTGAACCCCACGTAGAACTTAATATATATAATTATAATTAACTTGACAAACCAGCCCGGGCAGTTTGTTTTGATTGCAGGAATTTTTATCTTTGTATTAAAGACAAAGAAGAGGAATGTTTAAGATACGTAGGGATTGTGAAAATATTTGAAATAAAAAATATTTTGTGATAGGATTTTAACAACTATATTTTTTAGTAATATTCTGCATAATTTATTATTAGGCAAATTAAATATAGAATTTAAAAAAGATGAATTTATTAAAAAGTTGTAAAAGGCAAACTATCTGAAAGGGTAGGGCGCAAAGTCGCGGGTCTAAAACTTTTTAGTTATGACTGCCAGACTACCGGCTTTTATTTTTTTATTAAGAGGAGAAAATGGTTTATATAAGAGGGAATGAAAAAACAGAAGAAGAACTTCTAAAAGAAATAGAGAAACTGCAGCAGAGAATCAATGATTTAGAAAAATTACAGAATAAATCTCAGAATGTCAATGAGGAAACAGAACGATGTCCTGATTCCCTTGAAGAACCAGCTACAACTTATACTTTTGAACTAACAAAGGGATTTAAAAAAGTTGCTTCAGTACTTACGGATGCCGTCATTATTGCCGATGAAGAAGGAAGAATTGTTTTCTGGAATAAAGCTGCAGAAAAAATATATGGTTATTCATCAGAAGAGACTCTGGGCAGACTTTTAACCAGTATTACCATTCCACCAGAGTATCATGAGGCCTTCAAAAAAGGTTTTGCCCATTTCAAAAAGTTTGGCGAAGGCCCGATTATAGAAAAAACTTTAGAATTTAATTCTAAAAAGAAAGACGGAACCAGACTTCCTATAGAAATGTCCCTGTCGTCCTTAGATATCAAGTCAAACAAAAAATGGCATTCAGTAGCCATTATCCGGGACATTAGTGAACGTAAAAAGACAGAAGAAAAAATAATAAAGATTAACCAGAAATTAGAAGAGATGGTAAATAACATCGTGAATGGCCTGGTAAGGATAATTGAAATAAAGAATCCTTATACTTCGGGTCACCAGAAGAGAGTATCAATACTTGCTACAGCCATCGCTCGAGAAATGGGGCTTGCTGAAGAAAAGGTCAATTTTATAAAAATTGCTGCTTTAGTTCATGATATCGGAAAGACAACTATACCTGCAGAGATCTTAAACAAACCTAACAAATTAGCAGAGATTGAATATAAACTAATCAAAGCTCACCCCCAGACCGGTTATGACATCTTGAAAGACATAAATTTCCCCTGGGCAGTAGAAGAGATTGTCCTTCAACATCACGAAAGGATAGATGGTTCAGGCTATCCCCAAGGGTTAAAAGAAGACGAGATTCTAATGGAATCTAAGATTGTAGCCGTGGCCGATGTAGTGGAGGCAATGTCCTCCCATCGTCCATATCGTCCGTCCTTAGGCATTAAAAAAGCCCTGGAAGAAATTTCCCAAAATCGTGGTATCCTTTATGACCCTAAAGTAGCGGATACCTGCCTTAAGCTTTTTAGAGAGAGAAAGTTCGAGTTTTAATTAAAATTAGAAACCCATTGCCAATAAAAGTAGTAACGTAATTTTGGCTTTTCTAGTGTCATTCCCGCAGTCTATGTCATTTCCATTTCCCCATATGTCATTCCCGCGAAACCTATCCTCGACCTGATCGGGGAGTGAGAATCCATCTTTTCTCTAACTGTAATCAAAAATAAAATTATTATATAATAAAAAGAGGATTTTTAGGAATTGTGTAGAATTATAATTTATAGCCCAAAAATAGAAATAAACTATTAAGTTTTAAAGAAATATAAAATGCTAATTTTTAAAAGAATAGAGGAGGCAAAGAGATGAGAGATTTTTCTATAAAATTAGGTTTTGTTCCTACTCGCAGACTTGTTTTTGATAAAAAAGAAGCTCAAAAATATGAAAATCTGATTAGAGATAAACTTCTTTCATGGAAGATAGATTTGGTGGATATTGATTGGCTTAATGAGGATGGTATGCTCTATGACATAAAAGATGTAGAAAAAGTATATAAATATTTTTTAGAGAAGGATGTCGACGCTTTATTTACACCTCATTGTAATTTTGGCACGGAAAGCGCAGTAGCCAAATTAGGCAAACTAATGAATAAACCTCTATTATTATGGGGACCTCGTGATGATGCGCCTATAGGTAATGAAATACGAGCTCGAGATACTCAGTGCGGGCTTTTTGCCACCAGTAAAATCTTACGCAGATTCGGAGTCCCCTTTACTTATATAACCAATAGCGGGATAGAGGATAGTGTATTTGAAAAGGGTTTTATTAATTTTATTCGGGCTGCCTCTGTGGTTAAAGCTTTTCGGAATATGAGAATTGGAATGATAAGTACACGCCCCGGAGAGTTCTGGTCTGTTATGGCAAACGAAGGGGAATTACTGGAAAAATTTGGCATTGAAGTAATTCCTGTTGCTCTTACCGAAATGATTGCCTTAGCCAGGAAATATAATGATAAGAATAGCGAAGAATTAAAAGCGGTGGTAAAAGATATCAAAGGGAAAAATATAGATTATTCATCAATTGGTGAAGAAAATCTAAAAAAAATAGTTGCTCTTAAATTTGCAATAAAAAAATGGGTAGAAGAAGAAAAACTTTCTGCCGTTGCTATTCAATGTTGGATGGCCTTACCCGATGAATACGGTGTAGCTCCTTGTTTTGCCAACGCTATGTTAACTGATGAAAAGATTCCGGTGGTGTGTGAGACTGATATTCACGGGGCGATTACCGCAGTGATGCTTCAAGCAGCAAATATGTGTAAAGAACCGATATTCTTTGCCGACCTTACTATTAGACATCCCAAAAGAGAAAATTCTGAGCTCTTGTGGCATTGTGGCAATTTTCCTTATTCGCTTAAAGCAAAGGATTCACCGGCTTCTGTTAGATGGCATGGTGAAGCATTCCCCGGAATTGCTCATTGGAAATTAAAAGGAGGAGAGATTACCGTGCTTAGATTTGATGGGGATAATGGCAAGTATTCCCTCTTAATGGGGCATGCTCATAGTGTGGAAGGTCCCCAAACAAGCGGAACATATCTATGGGTAGAAGTGAATGACTGGCCTTTATGGGAAGAAAGATTTATTCGGGGGCCCTATATCCATCATGTTGCTGGCATTTACGGAAAGTTTGCCCCGGTACTCTATGAAGCCTGTCGTTATATTCCCGAATTAAAACCGGATGCGGTAGAGCCCAGCGAAGAAGAATTAAAAAGATGGCTAAGAGAATAAATATTTTAAGATAGTTTAATAATAGAGGTTTATCAGGATGAAGAAAAGCAGTATAGGAATTATTCAGATTCTTCCCTCCAGGGTATTCAGGATTTATAGAGGGGGATATCTTCTGGAAAAATTTAGAGGTATAAAAAACCCTCAAGATTCTGATTATCCCGAAGATTGGATTCTCTCTACAGTTAAGGCAATGCAGCCTTATGGTATATCTGACGAGAGTATTTCTAATATTAAAACTATTAAAAATATAGATAATTTAGAGGTGCTGATAAAACATTTTCCAGAAGATATTTTAGGTAAAGGTTATGTTAATAAATTTAGTGATTCCTTAAATCTTTTGGTAAAACTTTTAGATTCATCTATTCGTCTTCCCTTACAAGCTCATCCCGGTAAAATATTCTCCCGAAAATATTTAAATTCTGATTTTGGAAAAGCAGAAGCCTGGTATATCCTTGCCACTAGAAAGATTGGCAAGGAGAATCCCTATGTGCTTATAGGATTTAAACCAGGCATCAATAAAAACATAATGAGAAAGATGGTAGAAGAACAGGATATTAAAGGGATAATTTCCTTTATGCACAAAATAGAGGTAAAGCCGGGAGATGCTATCTTTGTAGCTCCGGGTATCCCCCATGCCATCGGAGAAGGTGTCTTTATGGTAGAAACTCAGGAGCCCACAGATTTTTCTATTTTAGTGGAAAAGAATATAGGTACACATATTTTAAAAGAAAAAGATTGTCATATAGGTCTTGGCTGGGATAAAGCATTAGATATATTTGATTATCAAGGATATTCTCTCCCCGAAATCAACGAGAAATACCAAATGAAAAAAGAGACACTGTCCTCTAATAGAGGGGGAAAACTTTTCAGATTAAATGGCGGAGAGTATATGAAATCATGTTTTGAAATGCTGTTAATGGAAGAGGTAAAAGATATAAAAATATCCTTTGAAGGAAGATTTGCCTCTATAGTAATTGCCAGGGGAGAAGGAATAATCTCTACAAATGTTGGAGACTTTGAGGTAAAAGAGGGAGAGACCTATGTAATCCCTGCTTCAATAGATGTTCACAGATATTTAGCAACTAAAAAGAACTTAGATATAGTTATTTCACTCCCTCCTATTTCCCAATAGGAGTAGGGATTACCCGTAGTATTTTATTAGTTAGATTTACAATATGTTTTTAAAATTATTTTTAAAATATTTTAGCATTTTTTAAATTAATGCAGTATAATTAAAACACCAGCATTTAGTTTGAAAATAGCCGAACGTAGATATTTTAATGGAAAAGGAGGGATGCCTATTTTTTTAAATAGAATATATTTTTCTAAATTTTCAAGAGAATAAATATTTTAATTAAATGGAGGTATTAAAGTATGTTTCGTAAAATTTCTATAATTACGCTCTTAGTTTTTATGGTAAGTGTATTTTTTGCTATTCCTACATTTGCTAATGATCTTAAGGGTGTTCTGGAGATTAACAGCTGGTGGACAGCAGGTGGTGAGGCAGAAGGATTGAATGCTTTAATTGAAATCTATAGCGCTAAATATCCCAATGTAGAGGTTATCAATGCTACAGTAGCCGGTGGAGCAGGAACACATGCAAAAGCTGTTTTTAAAACTCGGATGCTCGGTGGAGATCCCCCAGATACTTTTCAGGTTCATGCCGGACATGAATTAATCGATACCTGGGTTGTGCCGGGTTATATGCAGCCATTAACTGATATTTATAAATCCGAAGGTTGGACTGAATCAATGCCTCAGGGTGTTCTGGATATCGTTTCTTACCAGGGAGATTATTGGTCTGTCCCGGTAAATATCCATCGTTCTAATGTACTATGGTTCAATAAGAGCATATTTGATAAGTACAAGATTACTCCCCCTCGTACCTTTAGCCAATTCTTTGATGTATGCGATGAATTAAAAACAAAAGGGGTGGTTCCTTTTGTTATGGGTACAAAAGGTGGTTGGGAAGCTGGCCATGTATTCGAATCTATCCTGTTAGGAAAACTTGGAGCAAATGATTATAATGGCTTGTGGACCGGAGAAGTGAAGTGGTCAGACTCCAGAGTTACTGATGCATTAGAAACATTTGCTAAAATGGTTTCTTATTTAAATACTGACCATTCTGCTCTTACCTGGGATGAGGCCGGACAGTATCTACTTAAAGAGAAAGGTGCAATGATGATTATGGGAGACTGGACCAATGGCTGGTTTATGTCAGTTGGGTTTGAAGATTATGGCTGGGCTCCTCCTCCAAATAATGAAGGTATCTTTTTAGCTCTTTCTGATAGTTTTGCTTTGCCTAAAGGCTGTAAAAATCAAGAAAATGTTATAGCCTGGCTCAAAGTTCTTGGTTCTAAAGAAGGGCAATACAGTTTTAATAAAGCCAAAGGTTCAATCCCGGCAAGAACAGATATAGATATTAGTGATTACAATGATTATCTGAAATCGGCTGCGAGAGATTGGCAAAATGATGCTATTTCTCCCAGTGTAATGCATGGAGCAGCAGCCAGCGAAGGTTGGACCACAGAGTATAAAGATACAATAAGCTTGTTTGTATCAAGACCGGATGTTTCCTACACTCAGAAAGTACTTGTAACAGCTGCTGAAGAGTATCTTAAAAAATAGATGAATAGTAGTAGGTCTTTCAGGAGCATTAAAAAATGCTCCTGAAAGACTGAATTAATTAGAGGAGAAATAGCCTATGCAAATAAAAGGAGACAAGTGGACGCCCATCTTATTTGTAACCCCTTCCATAGTGGCTGTGGGTATTTTTATTTATGGTTTTATCGGTTGGACCGGCTTCATATCTTTCACTAAATGGAATGATGTTCTTCCCGACTACACCCGGGTAGGGTTTGAAAATTATCGGAAGCTATTTGCCAATATGCGCTTTCAGATAGACCTTCATAATACCCTCGTCTTTACAGTTATTTTTGTTACCTCTTGTTTGGTAATTGGCTTGTTATTGGCCGTGCTAATCGATCAGCGTATTAAAGGTGAGGGTATATTCCGTAATCTATTCTTATTGCCTATGGCACTTTCATTTATAGTTAGCGGAGTAATCTGGCACTGGCTTTTTAATCCGGGCAGCATTCAAATGGGCAATATCGGAGTTAATCAGTTATTTGAAAAGGTAGGACTGAATTTTCTTATCTGTGGCTGGTATACTGATCCCGATATAGGGATTAAAGCTGTGGCTATTGCTGCTATCTGGCAGTTTTCTGGCTATACCATGGCTTTATATCTTGCCGGATTAAGAGGCATACCTTTGGAATTGCGAGAAGCAGCAGCAATAGACGGAGCCAGTCAATGGAAAATATTTTATCATATTACCCTCCCTTTTCTTAGGCCTATTACTTTTGGAGCTATTATTATTTTGGGACATATTTCCCTTAAGATATTTGATTTAATAGTAGCTATGACCGGGAGTGGTCCGGCTTTTTCTTGTGATGTTCCGGCTTTCTTTATGTATGACACAACTTTTAGAGGAAATCACTTTGCTCAAGGAGCAAGTATTGCCATTATATTGTTATTATTAGTATCTTTATTGATTATTCCTTATCTTATAACTACATTCCGTAAAGAGGCATAGAGATGAAAATATCCCTAACCCGTCTTTTAATCTATATTATATTAGCTATATTTACCATTTTTTATATTATTCCTATGTATATAATGGTTGTAACCGGAATGAAGAGTTTTGCCGAGGTTAGCCTTGATACTATGTGGAATCTGCCCTTTAGTTTAAATTTTAATAGCTTTACCCTTGCCTGGGTAGGGAGCATAAAACAAGGATTTCGTGGTCTTTCGGGAAGTTTTTTAAATAGTGTATTGTTGGTAATACCGGCTACTATAATTTCAGCTCTCTTTGGTTCGTTAAATGGTTATGTTTTAACCAAATGGCGATTCTATGGTTCGGATTTAATCTTTACTATGATTTTATTCGGGATGTTTATCCCTTATCAAAGCATTATTATTCCCTTGGTGATTACTCTGCAGAAATTACATGTTTATGGGACAATTCCCGGATTAATTTTAGTCCACGTAATCTACGGGATACCCATAAGCACCTTAATCTTTCGTAATTACTATATAACAGTTCCCACAGAAATGATAGAAGCCTCCAAGATAGATGGGGCAAATTTTTTCGGTATATACAGATGGGTAATTTTTCCTTTATCTACACCTGGTTTTGCAGTTGCCATGATCTGGCAGTTCACTTCTATCTGGAATGATTTTCTTTTTGGCTTGATTGTAACACCTAATCCGGCATCCCAACCCATCACTGTAGCCTTAAATAATTTAGCAGGAAGCTATATCGTCCAGTGGAATGTTCAGATAGCCGGCGCCCTTATTACCGCCTTGCCCCCAATATTAGTTTATATATTCCTGGGAAAGTTCTTCTTGAGGGGTTTAATGCAAGGTTCCTTAAAAGGTTAAACTATATAACCGGGTTGGAGCAATCTAAAAGTTTTTGAACATCTCCTTTATACTTCAAAAATCTTAAAAGCCACCGTTTTATAAGCCGGCGGTTTAATTAAAATAGATAAAAATATAATGTCTAATAGCGGAATAATGGGATTAAAGCTTAGTATGTGAAAGGGATAAAAATGGATTATTTATTGGGTATAGATATCGGCACTTCCGGGACTAAGGGAGTGCTTATGGATAGAGAGGGCAAAATTTATGCTCGGGCAGGGAGAGAATATTCTATAGATATACCTCAGCCGGGTTGGGCAGAACAGGACACTGAAATGTGGTGGGAAGCAACTATCCAGGTCATAAGGGAAGTAATAAAAAAACCAGAGGTTAAACCCCAACAGATTAGGGGGATAGGGTTATCGGGGCAGATGCATGGAACTGTCTTTTTGGATAAGAATTTACAACCCTTTCGTCCGGCTATTATCTGGGCCGACCAGAGGAGCAGCTCTCAATGTGAATTTATTTATCAGAAAATTGGGAAAGAGCGATTGGCTGAACTAACCGGGAACCCGGTAGCTACGGGTTTTATGTGCAGCACTCTTCTATGGATGAAAGAAAACCAACCAGAAATGTGTAGTAAGATATATAAAGTAATTTTAGCCAAAGATTATATTCGTTATAGATTAACCGGAAATTTAGGAGTAGAGGTTACCGATGCCTCCAGCACTCTGTTGTTGGATATAAAAAGAAGATGCTGGTCAGAAGAGTTGTTAAATATTTTCGACCTTCCGCTTAAAATTCTTCCGGAAGAAGTTCATGAATCTCAAGAGGTGGCTGGTTATCTCCTCGCAGAGGCAGTAAGAGATATCGGATTATTAGAAGGAACTCCGGTAGTTTATGGCGGAGGGGACCAATCGATGCAGGCAATCGGTAATGGCGTGATTAGACCGGGAATTCTCTCTTCTACTATCGGGACAGGCGGTCAATTATTTATTACCGTAGATAAATTTACCTATGACCCCAAGTTAAGAATCCATACCTTTTGCCATGCTATACCGAATACCTATCACTTGTTAGGGGCGATTCTTTCCGCAGGGTTATCTTTAAAATGGCTGAGAGAGAATATATTACAGACTCCTGATTCTTATCGAATATTTGACGGGGAAGTGGAAAAAATCAGGGCAGGGAGTGAAGGCATAATTTTTCTTCCCTATCTTTTGGGAGAGAGGTCTCCTTATATGAACCCCCAGGCCAAAGGAGTATTTTTTGGGCTCAGTCTAAAGCACCACCGAGTCCATCTGATTAGAGCAGTTATGGAAGGAACAGTTTTTGCCTTAAGGGATTGCCTGGAGGCCTTTGAAGAATTAGGCGTCAAAATTGAGCAAGTAATTGCCTCCGGAGGAGGGGCAAAAAGCAGAGTTTGGAGACAGATGCAGGCTGATATTTTTAATAAGGAGATATCTATGACTCAATCTATCGAACAAGCGGCAATGGGAGCTGCTATATTAGCCGGGGTAGGAGTGGGAATATATAAAGATGTGGAAGACGGATGTAAAAAAGTAGTGAAATTAAAAGAAGAAAAAATAAAACCAATACCTGAAAATGTCGATATTTACCATAAACAATTCGAAATTTTTAAATCTTTATATCAAGATTTAAAGCAGGATTTTAAGAGATTAAAAGAGTAGGTAGTATAAAATGGCATTAGAAGAGATTTCAGATATCGAAAGATTAAAAGAATATTTAGATTTAACTATAAAGAGGAATGCGGAAAAACATAACCTTATCGGCTGGGTATTAGCTAAAGATATCCAGCGAAGAAAATTATTAGAACTTGGTGACAAGTATTCTCCGGCTATGACTCAAGCCATTTTACTTGAATCAGTCTGTGAACAGCTGCCAATTTTTATCGAACCGGGACAGATTTTTGCCGGAACGGAAGAGGATGCTTTTTCAGCAAGTTATGCCTTGATTAACCCTACTTTTCGGATAGAGAGTTTCGAGGGATATAATGATGAAATGGCCTTCTATGATGATGTAAAACCAAGTGGCAAGATTGCTGATATTAAAATAACCGAGCAAATGATTGAAGATAACCGAAAGTTCTGGAGCAGACATCCCTCTGTGGTAAAGATAAGAGATATATATAAAGAAACCGGAAACCAGACTAAAGAAGCAGTGTATTTTGTAGAAAGGGTTACCGGTCATACCATACCTGATTTTGAGGAGGCTCTGGAGGAAGGATTAGAATACAAAATTACAGAATTAAAACAACAAAAAAAGAAATTTCCTGCTAAGAGTGATTATTTTAATAGCATGATAAAGACCTTACAGGCGGCTATGACTTTAGCTGACCGTTACAGTAAATTGGCCGGACAGAAATCTAAACAGGAAGACAATCCGACAAGAAAGAAAGAATTACAATTAATAGAAAAGACCTGTCATAAAGTTCCTCGTCAAGGTGCAGTAAGTTTATATGAAGCCTTACAATCTTACATTTTGCTCTGGCAGGTGATGAATCTGGAACAGCTTCCCAACCCCTACGCCTTTTCCGTGGGCAATCTGGATAGGATAATGCAGCCCTATTACAAGAGAACCAAGGTTTCTAAAAAATTAGCAGTGCAATTGACACGCCATTTTTTGGCCTTTTTTGAAGTGGGAGATAGAGACTGGGCTATTTCACAGAATATTATGGTAGGCGGCTCAGATGTTAAAGGCAATGATTTATCCAATGATATGACTTATATTATATTAGAGGCTTACCACCAATCCAACCGGCCGCAGCCGAATTTTTCAGTTAAGACACACCTTCATACACCGTTTAAATTTTATCGGGCAATATCAAAATTCATGTTTAATTTTGGACATAGTTCTCCTTCTTTTCTCAATGATGTAGCGTTGTTTTCTGCTTTAAAGAAGAAAGGTATAGCCGAAGAAGATTTAAAAGAATATGCCATTGCCGGCTGCCAGGAACCATTAATTAAAGGCAAAGAAAATGGGAACACCACTAATAGCTGGTTGAATCTGGCTAAAGTTTTGGAAATTTCTTTAAATAACGGGTATTCATTAATTACCGGGGAAAAGTTGGGTCCTTCTTATGAAGAATTGGGTCTGGAAAAGAATCCTTTTACTTCTTTTGCGGAAACTAAAAAAATTTATTATCACTATCTGGATTATTTTATTAGGAAGATGGTAAAGGCAGCCAATGAATGCACCGAAGCTCTTTCTTTGTTGCCGGTTCCTTTTGCTTCTTTTTTTATGGGAGGAGGAGAGACCGGAAGCGATATGAGGGATTGCAATAGCAGTCCGGGGACAAAATATAATGCATCCGGCTGCTTGATTCATGGATTAGGGACCACTGCCGATTCCTTGACTGTTATTAAATTTCTCTTTGATTCAGAATCTAAATTAGAATTTTCATTAGATGATTTGATTGCTGCCCTGAAAAGAAATTTTGAAGGATTTGAAGAATTGCGAAATACCATTCAAAAAATTCCGAAGTTCGGGAACAATATTCCCTACGCTGATAAAGAAGCAATAGAATTAGTAAAGATAGTCAGTGAAAAAATCAATCGACAAAAAAATCCTTTCGGTAAGAATTTTGCTGCTGACTGGAGCAGTCCCAGCACTAATCTGCTTTACGGATACTGGACGGGCGCTACTCCCGATGGAAGAGGAGCTCGTGAGGATTTAAGCTTTGGGCTTGACCCCTCTACGGGGATGGCTGTAAACGGTCTTTTAACCAGAATTCTTTCTCAGTCAAAATTAGATTATGAAATTATGACCGGTGGTTCGGCAGTAGCGATGAGTATTAACCCGGAAAATATTAAAGGGATGAATTTAAAACAGAAAGCCCTATACCTTAGGGATATTATTAGCGCTATTTTTAATTATTCTACCGAAGGCAAAGGGCAAGGATTGGGTTATGTTTATTTTAATGTATTTTCTTTTGCACAATTATTAGATGTAGCTGAGCACCCCGAGAAGTATCCTTATCCGGTTATAGTACGAATTCATGGTCAATATGGAGATGCCCGAAAACTATCTCCGGATATTTTGAAAAAGGATATTATCCCTCGCTTAGATCCGGGGTCTGTCTCTTTTTAAGAAATATCTACTTCGATCCCTTTGTTTTTTATTATCTTAGCCAGGGCTGTCATCTTTCGGTTAGAAGGAGGCATAAGATGTTGTAAGGGATAGTCTTTTCCCAAAGCTCTCCATTTATAAATACCGTGTCTTCCGTATTTTAACAACTCTACTTTGAGCCCGTCTTTCATGGGAAAAAGTAAATCGGCAATATCTTGAAAATTTTCTTCCGAATCATTATATCCCGGGATTACAGGAATTTCTATCCATAAATCTTTTCCGGCATCATAAGTTTTTTTGATGTTATGCAATACTTGCTTATTATCTTTCCCCATCAATCTCTTATGTATTTCTGAATTCATATGTTTTATATCACAGAAAATCAAATCCAGATAGGGGAGGGATGTAATAAATTGAGGAGATGAGCCATTGGTTTCAACTGCAGTAGGAAAATTAAAATATTTAAGGCCTTTAAGAAGTTCAAAATAGAAATTCCATTGGGCGGTAGGTTCTCCCCCAGACAGGGTTACACCATAAGGAAGATTGTCCTTGGAAAATCTTTGGTAAGGTAAAATTTCTTGAATAACTTCTTTTACGGTAATTTCCTTACCAACAATTTCTTTGGAGCCATCCTCATAAATTAATTCGGTCTTTCCGAAGGGTATGCTTTCCGGACTGCCACACCAGGGACAGTAGAAGCTACAGCCTTTAAAATAGACAATGCTTCTCCATCCCGGTCCCTCTTTTGAGACACCGTGTTTTATATTTATAATAATTCCCTTAGCGTTTTCTTTATATTTATTCATCAAAGCCCTTTTTGTTTTAATTATCTAAATTTTAGTATATTCTTTCTCTTTTTACAAAATTTTTTAAAATATTAGTATTTTACTTATAATAAAAGAGGACTTTTTAATATTTTGCAGAATATAATCTATAAGTTAAACATTTAGCCTTCATGATTTTAAAAAATTGAATTAAAGAAAAAGAGGTAAATTAAATGAACGAAGTTTTAAATTTTGGTATGGTAGGTGGCGGAATCGGCTCTTTAATCGGTGAAGTTCATCGTAAATCTGCTTCCTTTGACCGTAGAGCAAAATTAGTTTCCGGATGTTTTTCCCGGAGTTATGACAATACTTTATCTACGGGGAAAAAGCTGGATTTAGATTCCGGACGACTCTATAAAAATTTTAAGGAAATGGCCGGGAAAGAGGGGGCAAGAGAGGATAAAATTGATTTTGTTATCATTGTAACCCCCAATAATTCACATTTTGAGATAGCCAGAGCTTTTTTAGAAAAAGGTATTAATGTTGTTTGCGATAAGCCTTTGACTTTGAAAGTCGAAGAGGCTGAAGAATTAACAAATTTAGCTAAAAAAAGAGATTTGCTTTGTTGTGTAACTTATACCTATTCCGGTTATCCTATGGTGAAACATGTCCGGGAAATAATTAAAAGGGGCGAGATTGGTAAAATTCGGATGGTAATGGGAGAATATCTCCAGGAATGGCTGGCTATGCCGGTGGAGAAAGAGGAAGGAAATAAGCAGGCATCCTGGCGAACTGACCCCAAATATTCCGGAAGGTCTAATTGTGCAGCGGATATCGGAAGCCACATAGAAAATACTGTCTCTTATACAACCGGATTGGAAATCGATTCTCTTTGCGCCAATTTGGATATTTTTGTTAAGGGAAGGGCGCTCGATGATAATGCAGAGGTTTTAGTCAAGTATACCAGCGGGGCAAGCGGAATTTACTGGTGTTCCCAGGTGGCTATCGGGTACAATAATGGCCTAAAAATCCGTGTTTTAGGAGAAAAGGGTTCGCTTGAATGGGAGCAAGAAAAACCTGATTATTTGAAAGTTGCTTTTTATGGTCAGCCAGCTCAGATATTATCTCGGGGGAGAGATAATTTATATCCTCTGGCCTTGAGAGTCTCTCGACTCCCCGGAGGGCATCCCGAGGGTGTATATGAGGCTTTTGCTAATATCTATTCTAATTTTTCCGATGCATTACTGGCCAAAAATGCAGGGAAGCCTTGCCAGAAAGAAGTTGATTTCCCTACCTTTGAAGACGGTACAAGAGGTGTCAAGTTCATTAATCTGTGTGTGGAAAGCTCACAAAGAGGAGCTTGTTGGATATCAGCAAGATGATTTAATCGCAAAACAAGGACTTTGTTCTCTGATATAAAAAAATTTATTTAAAGATTACACTCTTTAACCTACAAATAATTTGCTTTGATAGTTTTAATTAATTAAAATAAAACAAGATGGAAAAATAAACGGTTTTTTGATGGCCTAAAAACCTGCCAAAGAACCGTCCCCTGTCAGGAAATATGGATAGACAAGAGATAATTGAAAAAACAGAATTATTTGTAAAACAAACCTTAAGTAAAGATAGTACCGGTCATGACTGGTGGCATGTTCATCGGGTAAGGAATTTGGCTAAACGGATTGCCCGGCATGAAGGAGCGGATATCTTTATAGTGGAATTGGCTGCTCTTTTACATGATGTTGGGGATTATAAATTCTTTCAGGGAGATGAAGAAGTCGGAGCAGTGAAGGTAAGGGAGTGGCTTTCTTCTTTAGATATTTCACCTTCGTTTATCGATAAGATTGTGGGAATTACTTCTCAGATATCTTTTATGCATACTTTGCCCGATAAGGGCAAAAGGAAAGATAAAAAAAATTCTGCTACTCCAACAGTCTCCAAAGAATTAATGGCAGTGACTGATGCTGACCGTCTGGATGCCATGGGGGCAATTGGTATTGCCCGGGCTTTTACCTATGGGGGATTTTTTAATCGACCAATTTACGACCCCATTATTAAACCGAGCAAATTCATAACCAAAGAGGAATATAAAACTACCGAAGCCCCTTCTATTAATCATTTTTACGAAAAGTTATTAAAACTTAAAGATATGATGTATACTCCTTTGGGTCGGAAGATGGCTAAAAGGAGACACCGTTTTCTAAATCTTTACTTAAAACAATTTTTTAAAGAATGGAAAGGAAAAATGTAAACAAAAGTGCCTGGCACTTTTGTTTACATTTTATTAAGATGGGAGGTAAAAATGTTCAAGGATTTTAAGGGAACAATGATAATAATGGTAAGACACGGAGAATGTGAAGGGAATATTAAGGGGATGTTTAGAGGGAGGACAGACTTCCCTTTAAACGAAAGAGGGCTTATTCAAGCCCGGGATTTGGCACAAGAGCTGAAAAAATTTTCTCTTAAGCATATTTATACCAGTCCTCTGTCCCGAGCCAGGCAGACCGCTGAGGCAATTGGCCAAGAATGTGGAATAGAAGTTAAAGTAGAAGAACAATTTAATAATATTGAATTAGGAAGTTGGGAAGGGCGATTTAAAAAAGAGATTGCCGAACTCTATCCCAAAGAATGGGAGCTCTGGGTAAATAATCCGGAAAAGCTTCGAGTGGAAGATATGGAGACACTTTATGATGTGCAAAAAAGGACCAAGGCTTGTCTGGATAGTTTAGTTTCCCAGCACAATGGAGAGGTTTTGGCGGTAGTTTCCCACCGAGCAGTACTCAAACCCCTTATTGCCGCCTGCCTGAATATCGCTTCACCTTATTTTTGGAAAATTCATCTAGATACCGCCTCTTACAGTATTCTTTCTTATAAAGAAGGCAAAGGATATTGCCTGATACAATTAAATCAGACCAAACATTTAAAGGAATATATCACTGAGTGGGTATAAAAAAAAGAATGAAAATTAACCCCAAAAAACAAATATCAAAA
>JAYEJO010000113.1:0-2668 GCA_034660595.1 Candidatus Caldatribacteriota bacterium | reverse complement strand
CGATAATTGTAGTAATACCGCCAGCCGCTGCACTCCTGGTCCCGGTTTCAAAATCTTCTCTTTCGGTAAACCCGGGGTCATCAAAATGAACATGGGGGTCGATAAAACCAGGAAATACCATATTCCCCTTTGCGTCAATTTCTTTTTCCGCAGGGAGCAAAGCTTTACCTTCGGGCACAATATCTTTTATCTTCCCTTTTTCAATATATATATTTACCGTTTGTAATTGTTCATTTTCTATAACCCGGGCATTTTTAATCCTTAACACTTTATCTCCTCTTTTAATCTACCGCTATTTAAAAAAAATCCGCAAAAATAAGTTTTAAAAATTAGTAGGAGTACTTGCGGAAACAATAACAAGATCTTTATCTCCAACACTGGTGATTTTATGGGGAATGCTCGCAACGTAATAGATACTATCACCCTCTTCCAATACAAAAAAATCATCCCCAATTTCGATTTTCATCTTTCCTTCCATTACCAGAGTACATTCTTCGCTTTCGTGGGATAGAGGTTTACTGCAGCTGCTCGCCCCCACTTTTATTTGGGTTCTAATCATCTGAATTCGGTGGCTCGCATCAGGGGAGAGCAATTCATAGGTTAAATGAGATTTAGGAAATTGTAAAACTTTGCGTTTATTTTTTCTTACTATTATGCTTTGTTTTCTATCATCAATCAAGAAATGAAACATGGGTACATTTAAAGCTTTAGCTATCTCCCTTAAAGCCATAATCGATGGGGAAGCCACCCCCCGCTCTATTTGACTTAAATAACTGGGGGTTTTATCTATTTTTTTAGCAAAAGCAGTAAGGTTCATGCCTTTAGAAATACGAAGTTTGCGAATTTTATTTCCTAGTCTTTTATTCTCAACCATCATTTATAATTTCATCCTCTTTTCGCCTTTCACTGGTGGAATTTCGTCTATTTGCTATGATAAAAATTTAAAGTTTGATTCCGGTTAGATTTTTTTGTGGGTTTATATTTTTTAAAATATATTTAATAATTGTAATTCTATTACAACATATTTAAAATTATTTTGCAAGAATATTTTCTAAAATATTTTAAAAATATATAAAATAAATTTTGAAGTTAAGGGAAGTTAAATTCAACTCAGTTGTGAATTTTAGGGAGGAAAAAGATAAATACATGTTTAAAGATAAAAACTATTCTCGAACCAACTCGAAGGAAAGACAGTGAGGACCTGAACCACCCATTAGGAATTGGCTCAAAGAAGGATCAAAAACTTCCAGTCCTAAGGCTCTAAGTTTTTCGTTTCCGATTTTGTTTTCCTTAAAGGAGAGCACTTTTTCATCTCCTAAAGCTAAAAGGTTTATTGTTCCTGTGAATACGGTATCCCCGGGAATAGTTATAATTTCATATTTTTCCTGCCTTAAATATTTTAGGAAATCATCCGGTAAAGCCTCAGGACACAACATAACTGTTTTGGGGGCGACTACTGAAAAGATTATATCCAGGTGATTCCATTTTGCTTCAAACTGTACAGGGATAATCTTAATATCAAAAGGTTTGAGTATTTTTTCTGCTTCCTTTATCCCCTCCATTGTACTGCGATTTCCTATTCCTATCACCAGGGTATGTTCATCTAAATACCAGCAATCACCGCCTTCTAACGAACCATGCATCACTCTCCCTATCATAGGCACATTTAACTGTTCAAGGGTTTCAATAGCCAATTCGGTATCTCCTTCATTATCTGCATAACGAAAATTACCGATTAATACTCCTTTTTTTGTATTGACCCCAAAATCTCTGGTTGCTACCTGGTCAGGATGCCCGGGTCTTGCAAGTTGCCATTTTATTTCTATTCCTAATTGTCGGAATACTTCTGAAAATTCCTTATGTTGTTTAATTGCATCCTCCCTTGAAACCCTAAATCCTTCTCTAAGATGTTGAGAAGCGACCTCGCTAAAGTCGCAAATTTCATAATAGGTTGGTTTACAGAGCAGCACCGAACGCAAGCGTCCATGAGAATTAAAAACCATAATTATTTTCCTTTCGAATTATTAAATGTTTCTATTTGTTGTTTTAAAGATTCGGCATCGGTAAAAAGGATAGAGTTGATGCCAATTTTTTGAGCAGAAAGAATATTCTCTTCGGTATCATCCACAAAAATTGTATTTTCGGGCTTAATCCCCTCCTTCTTTAATATATATCGGTAAAAATCCGGGTCAGGTTTGGATATCCCCATTAAGTTAGAGGCATAAAGCTCATCAAAAATATCATAATAGCCTTGATTTAAAAGATAGTAATAATGCGAATCAATAGTGTTAGTACCGCATACAACTCTTGAGTTATTTCTTAGCTGTTCTATTACATCCTTTGTCCCCTGAATTGTTCCCGGGTTAAAAAATTTACCAAATAATTCCTCTTTTACTTTCTTACCATATCTTAAAGAAAATCTTATCCAAAATTCGTTACTGTCAATTTTTCCGTCAAGAAGTTCTCTAAAATTTTCACCGGAATAAATGAAAAAATTTTCTTCGGTAATTCCCAGATATTCACTTATAACGGGAATATCATTAAAGTCACAACACAGGACACCACCCATATCAAAAACATAAAGTGTCTTCATAATTATTTTTATTATCCTTTCCTTGATGAATACAGGGCGGCACCGCCCAGAAAATATTTAGATAGTCTAAAAAAT
>JAYEJO010000112.1:0-2764 GCA_034660595.1 Candidatus Caldatribacteriota bacterium | reverse complement strand
CTTTTTTTTCATCAATTTTATTAAAGCGAGAAATAATTTCTGTCGGTATATCATTCTTTTTAAGGGTATTTTTAAAAAGATTAATAAGATAAAATATATTAAAGATTACAAGTAATAGCGATATTGGTGTCATATGATATATAAAATCATAGAAATTAAGATGAGCAGCTGAGCCTATCATAATATCGACAGGGGTACCTATATAAGTAGCTAATCCGCCAATATTTGCGAAAATAATTTCAGAAATTAGAAAAGGCATGGGAGATATTTGCAATATATGTGTAATTGCCATGGTTATATTTACTAAAAAGAGTAAAGTAGTGATTTCATCCAAAACTGAAGAGAGAAATCCTGCCAGTAATGAAAGTATAATTAGAAGAATTAAAGGATTGCCTCTACTGTATTTAGTAGCTTTTATAGCAAAATATTGGAATATTCCGCTTTCTTTTGCTATTATAATAAATATCATCATACCGAGTATGATGCCTAACTTATTAAAATCTATATAATCAATTGCTTTATCAAATTTAATCAAACCCAGAGCGATGGCTAAAAGTGCTCCAAAAAAAGCAGAAGTTGCTCTAATTCTACGATTGGTAAAAATTAAAAAGTAAGTTATAATTGATATAAATAAACTAAGCATTAAATTGGACATTTTATCATTCCTAAAAATATTGGTAGTTAGGTAGCCGTTTGGCCTATAAATTAATTGGTTTAGTTAGTGAATTTAATAAATGAATTAAATTGATAAATGCAGCTTACTGACTACACAAAATATTAATTATTTTACGCATTATAACATATTATGATTATATCCCAAAAACTAACTATTTAAACTAACATATTTAACTTAAGCAGCAAATTTAACTCTATATGTCCTTTGAAAACTGAATAACGATAATAAATGGTTATATAAAAGAGTAGAAAGCTCGGGTATGGGCCTATTTATCAACCCCTTTATCAATCTCTTGCAGTTTATGGCCGATATCTTAAACCCTAAGTACACCTTTGAACGTACTTCTCCCCTTACCGGCAGATGATCTATCTTGTACTTCCTCCGGAGTACTGAGGGGATGCCCTCAATACCGGCTCTTTTTTTGGCTAACTCCTGATACTCGGAGGTTCCCATCTTAGTGATAAGTCGAGAGCGGTGTAAGGTTTTTTCTGATACTTTAAAGAGATAACTCTTCTTCTGTTTTATTACCGGACAATCTTTACGTAAGGGACAATTGTTACAGTGTTTCTTATCAAAGTGTGCCCTATAGGATCCTTCTTTAAATTTACTGGTTATCGGTTTATGGCCAGAAGGGCATTTTTCTACCAGGTGTTCTTTCTCCTCTATCTCAAATTTGTCAGCATTATTATTTTTACCTCCTCCTACCAGGTTAGTAGGAACCATTTTTATACCTTTATCTTTTGCTTTGTTGTTTATCTCTTCGGAGAAATAGGCACCATCAGTAAGGAGGGTGGTATCTTCTAATTTTTTAATAGTCTCTTGAGCGAATTTCTGATCACTGTAGGTATTTTTTTGTAAGTCATAACCGGTGATCATCCGATGGTCATCATCAAACTTCTCTATGATATTTGCGGTATAACCGATGTGTTTCTTCTTCCCTTTCCTGCGGTAGGTGGCATCCGGATCAGTAGGGTTTTGCAGGGAGTCAGGGGTTATCTCTTTAGAAGGTTTTATCCTATGCTTTCGTGTTTGTTCTTTTAACATCCGGGCAAGGAGTTTAAACTCTTCGGTATTACTTATCTCTTTATTATTTCTATATAGAAGATAAAGTTTTAAACCATCTTTTAATACTTTTTTAATTTTAGTATTTAGATCTTTATCCCTGGAGCGGTAGATGGTATCATTATAATGGCTTTCCTCTAAATAGGGTTTAAAATATTCCTGTAGAGTAGTATTTTTATCTATCACCTTTATGAGTCGGGCTACTGTAGAGTAGACAATCTCCAAACGGGATAATTTCCGGCAGGAAGAGCTTATCATCAAAGAGTCCATCCTGATGGTCTGACCTTCTATGTTAAGTAGTTTAGAGAATGTTTTGGCTTGAGATTCTATCTCTTCCTGGATAAGGTCACAACCGTATTCCTGGTTGTATCTGTATACCGCTTTTCGAAAGTTGGTCAGGCTGTTTTTGGATATCGGCTGTTCCTGGAAACTTGTCGTATGTAAGGCATGTTGGTACCTGATATCAAACATTAAAGAATTAAGGGCTTCTTCATCTGATTGGTTAAAGATTTCCCTTAAGATGAGAAGTCCGAAGTAGACGTTTATCGGATTATTAGGCCGGGAGGCCGGATTATCACTATATAATACACTAAACCGGTCTTCCTTTATGAAAGGGAATACCTTCTTGCTAAAGGTTTCTGCCCAGGAGTTATTGAGATATTTTCTCTCTCTTTCGGTAAGTGATAATAGGGAATCATGTATGGCCATTTGTTGTGTGTTATTTAGCTGAAAGGACATGGTCACTCTCCTTTATTTATTAGTATTTTATGATTTATTATACCATAAAACGCAAGTAAAATAAAGGGTTTTAGCCATTTTTGCTGATTAAGTTTTCAAGGTGCTATGAATAAATAATTTAGCCTTAAAAGTTAGTATTAGTTGATATTATTTGTAATATTTTGAAATATGGATACTTTAGGTACTTTTTGGGTTGTAACCATATAATTATTATCTCCCAAAAACTAAAGTTTTTTCCTTTTTTTTATTTTAAACATTGATCGAAAAAGTAGCCCGCTTCCTTTTTTT
>JAYEJO010000111.1:0-35235 GCA_034660595.1 Candidatus Caldatribacteriota bacterium | reverse complement strand
AGACATAATTTAGAACCTCTTTTCTTAAAATTTAGTTCTAGATTACATCTTTTTTATCATTTTGGCTTAGTGCACTTTTGATTTTTAAATTATCTAAAAACAGTGCACTTTTGATTTTTAAATGACATTAAAGCTCTTCTTGATTGACACTAAAGGTAATTTTCTATATACTTATAAAGGAATTTTGGCGGAATTGAAAATTATTAGGGAAACCGAAGTTAAGAGGAGTTATTTTTTTTATGTTTGCCAGTCTTACTGATAAATTACAGACAATATTTAAAAAGATAAAAAACAAGGGAAAGTTAAATGAAGATGATATAAAAAATTGTCTTCATGAAATTCGCATAGCTCTTTTAGAAGCAGATGTAAACTACAAAGTAGTAAAAGAATTCATAAATAGTTTACATGATAAAATGCAGCAGGAAAAGATATCCGAAAGCCTAACCCCTGCTCAACAGATTATAAAAATGGTAAATGGGGAGATAACTTACACTTTAGGCTTTAAACAAAATGATATTAGAATGAATCCTGCTCCTCCCACTATTATAATGTTAGTGGGATTGCAGGGGACCGGCAAAACTACTACAGCCGTAAAATTAGCTAATCACTTTAGAAAAAAAGGGCATATGCCGCTCCTGGTAGCAACAGATATATACAGACCGGCAGCTATCGAACAATTACAGGTATTAGCTGAAAAATCAGATTTACCGGTTTTTTCTATAGGAAAAAACGAAAGTGCGGTAAATATTGTTAAAGCTGCCATAAATTATTCATCTAAAAGAAATCACGATATATTAATTATTGATACTGCCGGAAGATTGCATATAGATGATAAATTAATGGATGAATTACAGGAGATTGATGAAAATATCCCTCTTCAGGAAAAATTATTAATAGTAGATGCCATGGCCGGACAGGATGCGGTAAATTCAGCTAAAGTGTTTTGTGATAAAATCAAAATAAACGGAATTATTCTGACCAAATTGGATGGTGACACTCGGGGGGGAGTAGCCCTATCCTTGAAAAAGGTTTTGGGAGTACCCATTAAATTTATAGGTATAGGTGAAAAGGTTGATAACTTTGAACTTTTTCACCCGGAAAGAATGGCTTCCCGGATTTTGGGCATGGGCGATGTCTTAACACTTATAGAAAAAGTTGAAACTGCTTACGATAAGGATGAATTAAAAAAATTAGACAAAAAGATGAGGGACCATGATTTTGATTTAAATGATTTTTATCTACAACTAAAAAAGATGAAAAATATTGGTTCAGTAGATCAGATTATGGATATGGTCCCGGGATTAAATAATTTAAAGAATAGAATAGATGTTAGAAAATTAGGGGATAGAGAGGGTGAACTAAAGAAAATTGAAGCTATTATAAGTTCTATGACTGTTGAAGAAAGAGAAAATCCTTCTATAATTAATGGAAGCAGAAGAAAAAGAATATCCAGGGGGAGTGGAACACAACTTTCTGAAATTAATAGACTATTAAAACAATTTTATCAGATAAAAGAAATGTTTAAAAAGGGGTCAAAAATAAAAAACCTTTCTTTTAATTAATTATAGCGTGGAGCGAACAGCGTATAGCGTATAGTTAGGAAAGAAGAAGACAGAATACAAATGAAGAAATAAGCAATAGTGTATAGTAAGAAAAATAGAAGCCAGAAGCCAGAATTTAGAAAAGCCAAAGAATAAAGAAAGATAGATTCCCGTTTTCACGGGAATGACAGATTAAGAAAATCAAAAAATAATAATACAAATAACAAAATGGAGGCAAAATAAATGTCAGTAAAGATTAAACTTAGAAGAGAAGGTGGCAAAAAGAAACCTTATTATAAAGTAGTAGTAATTGATTCGAGGAAAGCGTGTAATGCTAAATTTATAGAGCAATTAGGGTATTATCAACCACTTTCCAATCCTTATGTTTTTGAAATTGACCAGGAAGTAAGTTTAAAATGGATGGAGAAGGGTGCTCAACTTTCGGCAACAGTAAAGGATTTATTTAAGAAAAAAGGAATATTAAAAAAATAGATAGAGTAATGAGGGGATAATTTTGAAAGAACTTATTGAATTAATTATAAAAGGGATAGTAGACAACCCGGACAAGGTAGAGATAAATGAAATCCTTGGTGAAAAAACATCAATATTTGAAGTAAGAGTTGATTCTGATGATATAGGTAAAGTAATTGGAAAACAGGGTAGAAATATAAAGTCAATAAGGACTATAGTAAATGCCGCAGCTCAAAATCATGATAAGAGAGTGGTTATCGAAATTGTCGATTGAAAGTAGCGTATAGCGTACAGCGTTTAGCGTATAGTAAAAGCTAAAAACTTAAAGCGAAAAGCGAAAAACCATAATTCAAAACTCAAAACATACATAATGTATACGCTCTATGCTAAACGCTATACGCTAATTTTCACGAGATACGAGATACGAGATAAGGAGAAATTTGATTGAGTCAAGAATTTATTGTAATTGGTAAAGTAGTTTCTACCCAGGGTAATAAAGGGGAAGTTAATGTTCTACCTCTTACCGATTCAATCGATAGATTTGAAAATTTGGACACTGTTTTTTTAAAAAATAACCGTGGCCAAACGATAGTAGGCATAGAAAAAGTAAGAATAAGAAGAGATATGGTAGTCTTGAAATTAAAAGATATAGAAAATATCGAAGAGGCTAAAGCGGTAGTAGGGTCTTTTCTTGAAGTTGAAAGAAAAAATGCTGTGAAATTAGCTAAAGACACTTATTTCATCTTTGAGATAATCGGCCTTGAGGTATATGACGAGAATAACCTTTTTCTGGGAAAAGTGGAAAACGTGGTAAGCACGGGAAGTAATGATATATATATAGTTAGAGGAAAAAATAAAAAAGAACTGTTTATCCCGGCTATTCATGAAGTTGTGAAGAATATTGATTTAGAAAAAAAACGAATTACTATAAACATGGTAGATGGATTAATATGATAAATGATTGTTTAGAGATTAATATATTAACTATTTTCCCCAATATGTTTAAAGGCCCTTTTTCCGAAAGCATATTAAATAAAGCCCAAGAAAAGGGATTAATCAAAATAAATCTGATTGATCTTAGGGATTTTACCCTGGATAAACATAAGACTGTAGACGATTATTCTTATGGCGGAGGTCCCGGTATGGTTTTAAAGCCTCAGCCAATTTGGGATGCCGTAGAGTTAATAAAAAAAAATATATCTTCATTACCTTTAAAAATTATAATCACTTCCGCTCAGGGGAAGATATTCAACCAGGAGATGGCTAAAGATCTATCGAAAGAAAAGAGATTATTAATTATTTGCGGCCGATATGAGGGTATAGATGAACGGATACCTCAGCTTCTCAATGCAGAGGAAGTATCAATCGGAAACTTTGTAGTTAGCGGCGGAGAATTACCAGCTATGGTAATGGTAGATGCGGTTTCAAGAATGATTCCCGGAGTTTTGGGAAAAGAGGAATCTATGGTAAATGATTCATTTTACAACGAATATCTTGATTATCCACACTACACCAGACCTGATGAATTTAAAGGTTTAAAAGTTCCGGAAGTATTACTTTCAGGTAATCATAAAAAAATTGAAAAATGGAGAACTAAACAGTCTTTATTAAGAACTTTAATTAGAAGGCCTGAAATTTTTGCAAATAAAAAAATATCTAAAAAGTATTTAAATCTACTTAAGGAAATAGAGAAGAATTTTAAGGAAGAATAAGGTAAAATAGTTATATTACAAAAAAAAATAGATAGGAAGGATGATTTTTATGGTAGATTACATTAAGCAATTAGAAGAAGAACAATCTAAAAAAGAGATTAGAGAATTTACAAATGGTGATACAGTTGAAGTACATCAAAAAATTATTGAAGGCACCAGGGAGCGGGTACAGGTTTTTAAAGGAATAGTTATAGCTAAAAAACATGGTGGAAGCAAGGAAACATTTATAGTGAGAAAAATATCCAAAGGTGTTGGAGTAGAAAAAATATTTCAGCTGCATTCACCGAATATTGTGAAAATAGTGGTTTTAAAAAAAGGGAAAACAAGAAGGGCAAAATTATATTATCTGAGAGACAGGGTAGGGAAGAGAAGTACAGTTAAAGAAAAAAGATAATAAAATGATATGCAGGGCAAAAGATAGAAAATTAAAAATAACTAAAAAAATAATTTGCAGTTATCAGAGAAAAATAGAAAAATTATATAAAGAAAGATTAAGAATTTATAATCTCTATAACTATGAAAATCGATTAGGAAAAGAAGGATACTCCTTAGTAGCGGGAATAGACGAGGCAGGCAGGGGTTCATTATCCGGACCGGTAGTAGCTGTCGCGGTAATAATGCCCTGCCGATTATTTATTTCCAATATTAAAGATTCCAAAAAGTTAACCTCACAAAAAAGAACAGAATTATATTATTCTATCTTAAATAGCGCAGAAGATGTAGGGATTGGTATCGTAGAAGCTAAAGTTATTGATAGAATAAATATTGCCCAAGCTTCTTTCTTGGCAATGAAAAAAGCTATTTTAGATTTAAAAGAAATGCCCGACTATTTATTAGTAGACGGCTTTAAAATTCCTCAGCTAAACATTCCCCAATTAGCACTGATTAAGGGCGAGGACAAAAGCATATCGATTGCTGCGGCTTCCATAATTGCTAAAGTTTATAGGGATAATATTATGATTAAATACGACAAAAAATATCCACAGTACCTTTTTAAAAAAAATAAGGGTTATGGCACAGAAGAACATCTTAATGCACTGATTAAGCATGGTCCGTCTGAAATACATAGAAAAAGCTTTAAAAGAGTGAAGGTGTAACTGCCAGAATAAAATTAGCGTGGAGCGTACAGCGTAGAGTTAGGAAAAAAGAAGACAGAATTCAGAAATCAGAATAAATCCGTATCTCGTTAAGAATTAGTTAGTGGTTACCTAGTTAGTTAGATAATAAATCAGTACAAACCAGTTACCTAATTAACTGTATAAACGTTCAACTATCTAATAAATATTGATGGTAATAAGTATGTCTTTGATTTGTAAAACCTGTTTCAGCTAAAATAGATTCGAAATCATAAAATCGTAAAATATAAAATAGACATTTTATTTATGATACTATACGCTAAACGCTGTACGCTATACGCTAAGTAAATATTATGAAAACAGAAGAGTATTAAAGATGGGTAATATAAATATAGGAAAATACGGTGAAGACTTAGCCTGTGATTATTTAGAAACCAAAGGTTACAAGATAAAAGAAAGGAATTTCCGTACTTATTTAGGAGAACTGGATATAATTTGCGAATATAAGGGAAATATTATCTTTGTAGAAGTAAAAACCAGGCGTTCTGATAAGTTTGGATATCCCGAAGAAGCAATAAACCTTAATAAGCAGCAAAAAATAATTAAAAATGCTTTATGTTATTTGGCTAAATACAATCTTTGGAAAACTAATTGTTATTTTGATGTGGTTTTAGTCAGCATCTCTAATCATGAAGATGTAGAAAGAATAAAACATATCAGAGATGCTTTTTATCTTGACGGTAGACAAAGTTTTTGATTAATAGACAGGCGAGACGCTTGTCCTACTTTGGGCACGATATATCGTAGCCCTATTTCTGAATTATGATTTTCTTAACGCGATACGCAATACGAATTACTATTCACTAAAAAAGAAGGTGTTTTTTTGTTATCCAAATTATATAGTGCCGTTATATTCGGAGTAGAAGCTTTTATGGTAGAGATCGAAGTTGATATTCATCCGGGATTGCCTTCGTTTAATATTGTAGGGTTACCCGATACGGCTGTTCAGGAATCCCGGGAAAGAGTTAGAGCTGCTATAAAAAATTCTGAATTCGAATTTCCCATGCAAAGAATTACGGTAAATCTTGCCCCGGCGGATATCAAAAAAGAAGGCCCTATTCTTGATCTATCTATTGCTCTGGCAATTTTGGTTGCCAGTAAGCAGGTTAAGGCAGATCAATTAAATGAATATCTGATTATGGGTGAATTATCTTTAGATGGAAGTATAAAACCGGTAAGTGGTGTTCTTCCTATCGCTTTGATGGCGAAAGAAATGGGTAAAATAAAATTACTCGTTCCTGAAGCAAATGCTAAGGAAGCAGGGATAATTAAAGAACTAAAGGTATTTCCTGTTAATTCACTTTATGAAGTAATTGAATTTTTAAATAAAAAAATATCGATAAAGCCGATCTATATAGATTTGGAAGATATCTTCAAATTCGGCAAAAACACTCAAATAGATTTTGCTGATATCAAAGGACAGGAACATGCCAAAAGAGCCTTTGAAGTAGCGGCAGCCGGGAGTCATAATGTTATAATGATTGGTCCGCCGGGCTCCGGAAAAACCATGCTGGCCCGCAGGCTTCCAACCATCCTTCCTTCTTTAACCCTGGAAGAATCTATAGAAATTACCAAATTATATAGTATTGCCAATTTACTTCCACCGGATATTCCCTTGGTTACAGAGAGACCGTTTAGAGCTCCGCATCATACCATAAGTAATGTTGGATTAATTGGAGGAGGGAAGACACCTAAACCGGGAGAAATTAGCCTGGCCCACAATGGTGTACTGTTTTTAGACGAATTACCGGAATTTTCTCGAAGTGCTTTAGAATCTCTACGTCAACCCTTGGAAGACGGGATGATTACCATTTCGCGTTCTTTAAGTTCTGTTAGATATACTTCTTCTATTATGTTGATAGCGTCCTTGAACCCCTGCCCCTGCGGTTTTTATGGTGACCCGGTTAGAGTTTGCACCTGCAGCTCGTCCCAGATCATTAAATATCGTTCAAAGATATCGGGGCCTTTATTGGATAGAATTGACATTCACATTGAAGTCCCCAGGGTAAATTGCCGAGAAGTTATGGAGAGGGATTCTGTGGAAAACTCTTTTAATATAAGAGAAAGAGTAGAAAGAGCAAGAGAAATACAGAGAGAAAGATATTGCAAAGACGGTATTTTTTGTAATGCACAAATGACCAAGAAACAGATTAAAGAATATTGTAATATCGATGATAATGCTAAAAATTTACTTTATAAAGCTATAGAAAAGTTAAATTTGAGCGCGCGGGCTTATGATAGAATATTAAAAGTGGCTCGAACTATTGCTGATTTAGAACAATCGGAGAAGATTGATATTTCTCATTTATCCGAAGCCATTCAGTATAGAAGTCTGGATCGAAAATTATGGTTATATTAGTAACCATTAAAGTTTTAAAGATAAGTAATTATTTACAAAAAGAGGAGGTGTTATAATTATGACAATAAAATTGGCTCCCTCAATATTGGATGTAGATTTTGCCCATTTGGAAAGAGAATTAAAAAAGATAGAAAACGGAGGGGCAGACTTACTTCACTTAGATATTATGGATGGAAATTTTGTACCGAATATTTCTTTCGGCCCCAGGATAGTAGAATCAATTAAAAGCATAACCTCTCTTCCCTTAGAAGTTCATCTGATGGTAGAAAAACCCGAAAATCATATTAAATCATTTATTGATGCGGGGGGAGATATTGTAATTGTGCATTACGAAACTTCCAATCATCTTGACAGGCTTATCCAAAATATTAATGATGATGGTGTAAAATCCGGTATTGCTCTTAACCCGGCAACAACTCTAAGTGTTATCGAACATTTAATTAATAAAATAGACGTATTATTATTAATGACTGTTAATCCGGGTTTCGGCGGGCAGAAATTTATACCGGAGATGATTGCTAAAATAGAAAAGGCCAGAAAAATAATAGATAATCAAAATAAATCAATAAGTTTAGCAGTTGATGGCGGAATTAATTTAGATAATATTTCTCAGGTGGTTAAAGCCGGGGCAGAAACAATTGTGGCCGGTCAAATCATAACTAAAAGCGCAAATCCTGAGGAGACTATAAAGAAAATAAAAAATATCTTGAGTTAGTCGTTAGTGAATAGTATTCAGTAACAAAGCGAAAAACGAAAAGCGCAAAACGTAAAGCTATAGCTCAAAATTTAAAATTAAATATATTGTTTTGCTCATTGAATTTTATCTTTCTTGTTTTGCATACTATATAGCAAAAATGAAAAGATAAAGAAACAAAAACTAAAACTTAGAATATAATATTGAGAGAAAAAGTTTTGAATTTTGAATTATGGTTTTTCGCTTTTCGTTTTAAGTTTTTAGCTATATTAAAAAAATGGAGTGTTTATCTTGAGAAAACCTATAGTTGCTATTATCGGAAGGATAAATGTAGGGAAATCGACCTTATTTAATAGAATCACCAGGAAGAGAACAGCTATTGTGGAAAACGAACCCGGAATTACCAGAGATAGGATATATGCAGAATGTAAATGGAAAGGGAAGCAATTTATTTTGGTAGATACTGGAGGCGTGGATTTTATAAAAAGGGAAGAAATGCAGAAAAAAATAACTGTTCAGACTGAATTAGCCCTTGAAGAAGCAGATTTAATCATATTACTGGTCGATATAAAAGAAGGTATAAATCCGGATGATTTTAAGGTGGCTAAAGCGATTAGAGAAAAAAATAAACCGAGTATCCTGGTAGCCAACAAGGGAGATGTAAAGGGAAGTGAATTAAAGTTATATGAGTTTTACGAATTAGGATTCGGAGACCCCTATATTATTTCAGCAGAACATGGGTTAAATGTTGATGATTTATTAGATAGAATAGTATCCTATATTCCAGAAGCAGAAGCAGAACCGGAAGAAGAAGAGGGTATTATAAAAATATCAATTATCGGAAAACCTAATGTAGGAAAATCAAGTTTATTAAATCGTATTTTGGGAGAAGATAGAATTATAGTCAGTGAACATCCCGGCACTACCAGAGATGCTATTGAAATAATTTTTAAACATGATTCATTAAAATTATTATTTATTGATACCGCAGGTTTGAGAGGCAAGGCGAAAGCGAAAGAAGATGTTGAATATTACAGTACATTAAGAACTTTTGAAGCAGTACATAATTCAGATATAGTACTGCTGATATTGGACGCTACTCAAGGAGTAAGCATGCAAGATAAAAAAATGGCAAATTATATCCAGGATGAAAGAAAAGCCTGCATAGTAATATTAAATAAATTCGATTTGATTAAAGATGATATAGATAAAGAATTGTTTATTGATGAGATAAGATATGAATTATCTTTTCTAAAAAACTCTCCCGTGATAATGACTTCTGCTATAACAGGCTATAATATTATTAAAATTATTTCAAAAATTAAAGAAGTTGCCGTGCAATATAGTAAAAAAATACCTACTCCGGCATTAAATGCTTTTATAAGAGAAATTATTTCTAAAAATCCCCCAAAATACGTGAGGGGAAATACCTTAAAAATTAGATATGCTACTCAAATGGGGATAAAACCACCCAGATTTCTATTATTTGTAAATAATCCTAAATTAATGTATGCTTCTTATCAGAGATATTTAGAGAATAAATTTTATGAAATATTTGGGTTTGAAGGCTCACCTGTGGTTATTAATTTAGCGAAAAAAAAGGAGGGAAGAAAATAGTATGAAGATTGTTTTAATTATCGCAATCTGTTATATTTTAGGTTCCGTACCTTTTGGCTATATTGTGGGCAAATTATTTAAGAAGGTAGATATAAGAGAATTTGGGAGTGGAAATATAGGGACAACCAACGCTTTTAGGATATTGGGACCTCCGTTAGCTTCTTTAGTATTACTTGGAGATGTCGGTAAAGGTATTTTAGCTGTCTATTTAGTACGCTTTTCAAATATTGATAGTTCACTAATATTAGCTATCGCAGGGTTAGCAGTAATATGTGGTCATGACTGGTCCTTATTTCTTGGTTTTAAGGGCGGTAAAGGGATAGCCACTACCTTTGGAGTTGTATTTGCTCTCAATCCGATAATAGCAGTTTTAGCAGTAGTGGTCTGGGGGGTTGTTTTAATAACTTCAAAATATGCCTCCTTATCATCCATTTGTGCGCTAATTTCAATTTTCGCCTTTACAATCTTATTTAAACAGCCTTATGAATATATCGTATTTAGCGCGATAATTTTGATTCTCGGTATTTTTAAGCATAAAGAAAATATTAAAAGATTAAAATTAAAAAAAGAAAGAAAAATCGGAGAAAAGATCAAAATTAAAAAATAAAGCCAAGAGAGGAAATATGTACAAAGTCATAATCAGTGATACACAAAATAATGAAATATCCGAAATAATAAAAAATGTTTTTGAGATATTTGGGGTAAAAGATAAAGTAAAAGATAAAAAAGTCTTAGTAAAGCCAAATCTATTAGGAGCATTCCCTCCTGAGAGAGGGGTGACTACCGACCCCAGAGTAATATCTGCGATTGTTCAGGAATTAAAAAAGTGTAAATCTAAGGAAATAATAGTGGGAGATAATTCCGGGAGCATTCACTTTGACCCCTTAAAAATAGCAAAAATTACCGGAATATTAGATGCTTCTGACGGTTGTTATAGTAATATTGCCGGGGAAGTAGTCGAGGTAAAGGTAAATTCAAAATTTATTGAAGAATTATTTATTTCCAAAATAGTTAAAGAAGTAGATTATGTAATTAATGTTCCAAAATTTAAAACCCACAGTTTAACTACTATTACCGGTGCCATAAAAAATATGTTCGGTATTATTCCGGGAGGAAAGAAAGCAAAATTACATACTTATAGCCGCTCCATTAAAGGATTTGCTGAACTTTTGGTAGATATTTACCAGATAAGAATTCCAGATTTAAATATTATGGATGCTATAATCGGCATGGAAGGCGTTGGACCTACAAATGGGAAAACACGAGTTATAAATAAAATATTAAGCAGTGATGACGGCATCTCTCTTGATTCGGTTATGGCTGCCATGATGGGGCTTAAGCCTGGTGCAATTGAGTTGTTACAGGTTGCTAAAGAAAGAAATTTAGGGGAGACGGATATCTCTAATATAATTATTGATGGAGAATTAGAAGTAATTTCGGGGTTTAAAACACCAAATAATGGTATTTTGCAAAGAATAAGAAAAAAAGCGGTCCCTCATGTATTTAATTTTGCAACAGTTAAGCCAATAGTAAATCACAATAAATGTAAAGTATGCAAAAGATGTATTGAAGTTTGTCCGGTTTCAGCAATGAATTTAAAGAATGGTTTTCCTGAAGCAGATAGAAAAAAATGTATTTCTTGCTTCTGTTGTGAAGAACATTGCCCTCATGGTGCAATAATATTACCTTCATGGCCGCAGGATATTTTTAACCGATTGAAGGGGAAATAGAAAATAACAAAAAAGGTATTTACAAGGAATAAAAATGTCTAAATATCTGGTGATAGTAGAATCACCAACCAAAGAAAAAACCTTAAAAAAAATATTAGGCAAGGATTATACTATTAAATCAAGCAAGGGACACTTAATTGATTTACCTAAAACAAAATTAGGGATAGATATTGAAAATAATTTTCAGCCGGAATATGTGGTTATCCCCAAACAGAGAAGGGTATTAAAAGAATTAGAAAATAGCACTAAAGGCAAAGAAAAAATATTTTTAGCCACTGATCCGGATAGGGAAGGTGAAGCCATTGCCTGGCATATTGCCCAAAGATTAAAGGTTAATGAGGGGAAGAACAGAATTGTCTTTAATGAAATAACTGAAAGAGCCGTATCCCAGGCTGTTAAAAATCCAAGAAAAATTAATCTTAATATGGTTAATTCTCAAAAAGCCAGGAGATTATTAGATAGACTGGTTGGTTATAAGATTAGTCCATTGTTATGGAAAAAGATCGGTAAAAAATTAAGTGCAGGAAGGGTTCAATCTGTAACCTTACGTATAATATGCGAAAGAGAAGAGGAAATAGCAAAATTTAAAATAGAAGAATATTGGACCATAAATGCCTTGTTTAATAAAATGGAAGATGAAAAGGCAGAGCCTTTTGAGGCAAAACTGTTTTCGGTAAATTCTAAAAAAGCAACTATTAATACTAAAGACGAAGCTGCAAAAATATGTGAAGAAGTAAAAAATCAGGACAGCTACGTTAAAAGTATAAATAAAAAGAAAGAATCGAAAAATTCGCCGCCGCCATTTACTACCAGTACTTTACAGCAAGAGGCGTATAATAAATTGAATTTTTCCATTAAAAAAACCATGGCTCTGGCCCAGCAATTATATGAGGGTATTACCTTGGGCAGTAAAGGAAATATCGGTTTGATTACCTATATGCGGACTGACTCGATAAGAGTATCTGATGAAGCAAAGGGTGAAGCGAAAAAATATATTGAAGAACACTTCGGAAAAGATTTTGCTAAATCATCGCAAAATTTAAAAAAAGGGGAAAATAAAGCAAAAAATGTAAAGATTCAGGATGCTCACGAAGCCATTAGGCCCACCTATATATTCAGTTATCCGGAATCGATCAAAAAATATCTAACCAATGAACAATATAGATTATATAATTTAATCTGGCAAAGATTTATGGCGAGCAGGATGAAGGCTGCTTATCTGGAGAAAATTACCATAGATATAGAATCGGGAAGATATATATTCAGAACTTCCGGATCTAAGATACTATTTAAGGGATATATGATTCTATATGGCCAAAATAATCAGTATTTAGATAAAACACCTGATCTTAAAGAAAAAGATGAGCTTAAATTGTTAAAAATTGAGGCAAATCAATCTTTTACCAAACCTCCTCCCAGATACACAGAAGCCAGCCTGGTAAAAAGATTAGAAAAAGAAGGGATAGGACGGCCCAGCACCTATGTACCGACTATAAGCACCTTACAATATAGAACATATGTAGAGAAAGTAGATAAAAAATTTAAACCTACAGAATTGGGGATGACGGTAAACTCCTTTTTAATTCAATATTTTGCCGATATTGTAAATATTACCTTTACTGCAAAGATGGAAAAGCAGCTTGATGAAATCGAATCTGATGAAAAAAAGTGGGAAAATGTTTTAGATATATTTTATAAGGCATTTTCCAAGGATTTGGAAAAAGGAAATCAGGCACAAAAAATTGAAATGCCCAAAGTATTCAGCGATGAAATATGTGAAAAATGCGGCAGTAAGATGTTGATAAAAAATGGACGTTTTGGTAAATTTTTAGCTTGTTCAGGATTCCCGAAATGTAAAAATATAAAACCCTTTTTAGATAAAATAGGGATATCCTGTCCTGAAGAGGGCTGTTCGGGTGATATAATTAGAAAAAAGACCAAAAGGGGGAGAATATTCTATGGGTGCAGCAATTATCCGAAATGTTCTTTTGTATCCTGGAATAAGCCGGTTAACAAAAGATGCCCACAATGTAATTCTATTTTAGTAATAAGTAGTAGTAAAAAAACCGGACTTTATTTTAAGTGCAGTAATTCTGATTGTGATTATAAAGAATTTACAAAAGAAGATAGATCATAATTTAAGACAGCACTTGGAATTTAGATAGCAATTTATTTTGAGAAAGAGAATTTACTCCTCAAAAAAAAGTAAAAAAGGAGGAGTGTTTAAATTTGAAGGAACACCTAAATTCGTATATTTATTTTCTAAAGAATGAAAAAAATTATTCCAGTAATACAATTATTTCCTATAAAAATGATTTATTACAATTGTTAAATTATTTAAAAGATTATAAAATAATAAAGATAAATAATATACAATCTATTGACCGCAATATTATGCGAAAATATATTGTATATTTAAAGAAGTGTGATTATTCGATAAGAAGTATTTGCCGAAAAATATCTACCATCCGCTCTTTCTTTAAATTTCTATCAAGAGAAGGCATAGCAGATATTAATCCGACTATCAATTTAATAACACCTAAGATAGACAAGAAGCTGCCTTATTTTTTATACTTGGAAGAAATTAACAAACTTATTGAAACACCGCCCGGGAATACAATATTTGGAATTAGAGACAGGGCAATCCTTGAACTGCTTTATGGTACCGGGATGAGGGTTGGAGAACTGGTTAATTTAAATATTTCCGATATAGACCTGTATGAGAAAACTGTGAGAGTATTTGGAAAGGGTTCAAAGGAGAGAATCCTGCCTTTGGGAAATCCGGGCATAAAGGCAGTACAAGAATATATAGCCGGCAGGAATCTATTTATAAAAAAAATGGCTGTAAACAGAAAAGAACTGAATGCTTTTTTATTAAATCGTTTTGGGGGAAGGCTATCGACAAGAAGTATACGTAGAATTATTATCAAATATATGAAAATAGCCGGTTTAAATAAAAAGATAAGTCCGCATGTTTTGAGGCATTCATTTGCTACACATCTTTTGGGAGGCGGGGCGGACTTACGTTCTGTTCAGGAACTTTTAGGGCATGAGAGTTTATCTACTACTCAAATATACACTCATATTACTAAAGAAAGATTAAAAATAACTTATAAAAAATCTCATCCCAGGTCATAATGTTAGAATTTAAAAGGAGATGAAATAAAAATGTTTAAAGGAACTACAATTTTAGCGATAAGACACAAAGGTGAAGTGGCTATTTCCGGTGATGGCCAGATAAGCATAGGAAATACTATTATGAAAAATAATACGAAAAAGATTCGGAAAATTTATGATGATAAAGTTCTTACTGGATTTGCCGGAGCAAGCGCAGATGCCATAACTCTATTTGAAAGATTTGAAAAGAAAATAGAAGAACTTCATGGAAATTTACCCAAAGCGGTTGTTTCTTTAGCTCAAGAATGGCGGACTGATAAAATATTAAGAAAATTAGAAGCGATATTAATTGTTGCCGACAAAGAGCACATATTTATAGTTTCCGGAACCGGTGATATAATAGAACCTGATGATAATATTGCAGCTATCGGTTCAGGCGGTCCTTATGCAATGGCGGCAGCAAAAGCTTTGGTTAAATATTCGAAATTATCCGCCTACGAAATAGCTCTGGAATCATTAAAAATTGCTGCTTCAATTTGTATCTATACTAATGATAAAATAGCAGTAGAAAAATTATAATAGAAAAGAAAGGAGGAATTATAATTGATTAACGATTTAACTCCCTCACAAATTGTTTCTGAGCTTGATAAATATATAATCGGGCAGGATAATGCTAAAAAAGCCGTAGCAATAGCTTTGCGAAATAGAATTAGAAGAAAGAAACTACCTCTGGAATTAATAGATGAGGTGACCCCAAAAAATATCATAATGATCGGGCCCACCGGAGTGGGAAAAACAGAGATTGTTAGAAGATTATCTAAATTGGTTAAAGCGCCTTTTGTAAAAGTTGAAGCAACGAAATTTACCGAAGTGGGTTATGTAGGAAGAGACGTGGAATCCATAATCAGGGATTTAACTGAAGTGGGTGTGCAGCTGGTTCGTAAAGAATGGGCCAGTAAGGTAGAAGATAAAGCCAAACAGTTAGTCAATGATAAGATAGTAGATTATTTATTCCCTGTATCAAAGAAAAGAAGAGAGCAAAAGACAAATATTTTAGAGGGTTCATTCTATTCTGGAATTGAAGAAGAAAAAGAAGAAGAAAAGAAAGAAGCACTTGAGGTCTTGCCAAAAAAGGATGAAAGAGAAGAGAGATTTGAAAGGACTAGAAAAAAGTTTAAAGACAAATTAAAAAAAGGCGAGTTGGAAAATAGAGTAATTGAAATTGAAGTTGAGGAAAACGTTCAACCTACGGTAGAAGTTTTTTCTAATTCAGGGATAGAAGGAATGGGAATCAATTTCAAAGACATGCTGGGCAGGATATTCCCCCAAAAAAGAAAAAAAAAGAAGGTCACAATTGCAGAGGCCCGTAAAATATTGCTCTATACCGAAACCCAAAGGTTGATAGATATGGATGAAGTAATTCGAGCCGCTATCGAAAGAGTGGAAAATTTAGGGATTGTTTTCATTGACGAAATCGATAAAATTGCCAAGCAGGAAAAATCATACGGTCCTGATGTATCCAGGGGAGGGGTTCAAAGAGATATATTACCAATCATTGAGGGTTCAACAATTATGACTAAATACGGAGCAGTAAAGACCGACCATATTTTATTTATATCTGCCGGTGCTTTTACCACTTCAAAACCTTCTGATTTAATACCAGAATTACAAGGACGTTTTCCTATTAGGGTTGAATTAAATATTTTAAACAAAGAAGATTTAAAAAGAATATTAACTGAACCCTGTAATTCACTAATAAAACAATATGTAGCCTTACTTGCTACCGAAGGTTTGAAAATAGAAATTGCAGATGATGCTATTGACGAGATTGCCGAAACTTCTTTTTTGGTAAATGAGCAGACAGAAAATATTGGCGCACGAAGGCTATATACTATTTTAGAAAAATTATTAGAAGATATATCTTTTAATGCCCCCAGTCTTAAAAAGAAGCAATTTACTATTGATAAAAAATATGTAAGGAAAAAATTACAAAGCATTGTAAAGAATGAAGATTTAAGCAGGTATATTTTATAATTTACCAATTCACCGATTGCCCAATTAAATTAGTCGTTAGTGTATAAAATTAGCGCAGAGCGTACAGCGTAGAGCGTAGAGTTAGGAAAGAAGGAGACAGAATACAGGAGTCAAATCCGTATCTCCTCGAGAATTAGTTAGATAGTTACTGTTTTGCTGGTTAGATAGCTTAATACTGATTTATCAATCAACTAACTCTTTAAACTATCCGCTATACGCTGTACGCTCTACGCTATATTATATTTTCTTGATTTAGAAAAAAAACTATGTTATACTATCTTTGATTTTGTGGGCATATTATCTATAAGGCATAACGGCTTATAATAATTTTAGAATCAAAATAAAAAATAAAAATATAAGAAAATATAAAAATGAAAATTGGAGGATGATAGATGAGTGTAGTTTCAATGAAACAATTACTGGAAGCAGGGGTACATTTCGGTCACCAAATGCGCAGATGGGATCCTAAAATGAAGCCATATATTTTTACAGATAGAAATAATATATATATTATAGATCTTCAACAGACTGTTAAATTAGTAGATGTAGCATACGATTTTGTAAGAGAAATATCTAGCAATGGTGGCAATGTACTATTTGTAGGAACTAAAAAACAGGCTCAGGAATCGATTAAAAATGAGGCTGAAAGATGTGGCATGTTTTATATAAATTATAGATGGCTAGGTGGAACATTAACTAATTTTAATACTATTAGAAAAAGAGTAAAAAGACTTTACGAATTGGACGAAATGGAAAATAATAAGATGTTTGAAGTTCTTCCTAAAAAAGAAGTGATAAGTTTAAAGAGAGAAAAGGAAAAACTTGAAAAAGTACTAACCGGAATAAAAGAAATGGAAAAACTTCCTGCTGCAATATTCGTTGTTGACCCCAAAAAAGAGAAGATTGCAATTACTGAGGCCAATAAACTTTCTATTCCTATAGTGGCTATTGTAGATACAAATTGTAATCCGGAAGAAATTGATTATGTAATTCCAGGAAATGATGATGCAATAAGAGCAATAAAACTGATTTCTTCAGTTATGGCTGAAGCGGTTATTGAAGGGAAGAAATCAGCTGTAGAAAAAGAAAATGAATTAGTTAAAGCATAAAATGTAGTTAAACAAAACAAGGAGATAAGGATGAATATCACTGCAGAAATGGTTAAAGAATTAAGAAAAAAAACAAGTGCTGGAATGATGGATTGCAAAAAAGCCCTAAAAGCTACTGGGGGAGACCCGGAAAAAGCTGTTGAATATCTACGTAAAAAGGGAATGGATGCTGCCGCTTCTAAGTTTAGCAGAAAGGCGTTAAGCGGAACAGTAAGTTCCTACATTCATCTCTATGGTAAAATAGGAGTTTTAGTTGAGATAAATTGCGAAACGGATTTTGTAGCCAATACCGAGGAGTTTAAAGAATTTGTAAAAGACATCGCAATGCAGATAGCAGCTTCAAATCCTAAATATATTTCCCGGGAAGATGTTCCCAATGATATAATTGAAAAAGAAAAAGAAATATTCTATGCACAAGTTGAAAAATCAGGTAAGCCCGCCCAGATTGTTGATAAAATTGTTGAAGGTAAATTGGAGAAGTATTTTAAGGAAAACTGTTTAAAGGAACAAATATTTATTAAGGATAACAGTAAGAATATTAATCAATTGCTGTTAGAGTTAATTGCAAAATTAGGTGAAAATATTGTAATTAAAAGATTTGCCAGATATCAACTCGGCGAGGAAAGCTAAAACTAGTATATAGTATGTCGTATATCGTATATCGTGAAGAAAATAGAAATTCAGAATCCAAAAGATGGAACGAATTGTGATACTAACGAAATACGAAATACGATATACCATATACGAAAATATATCAAAGGATAAAATTATGAAAAAACCTGCCTACAAGAGAATTCTCCTGAAACTTGGCGGTGAATCACTATGTGGAGAAAAAGGTTATGGTATTGACACCCAAAAGATTAATTTTATCGCTAGAGAAATTACCGAGATAAAAGAATTGGGAGTGCAAGTAGCTATCGTGATCGGAGGAGGCAATATCTTTAGAGGTCAAGAGGGAAGCGAAAAAGGCATAGATCGGGTTTCGGCTGATTATATGGGTATGTTGGCAACTGTAATAAATGCTTTAGCACTTCAAGATTCTTTAGAAAAATTAAATGTTGAAACAAGAGTACAGACTGCAATTGAAATGAAAGCAATTGCCGAACCATATATCAGAAGAAAGGCTATTAGACATTTAGAAAAAGATAGAATAGTAATTTTAGCTGCCGGAACAGGGAATCCCTACTTTACTACAGATACCGCTGCTGCCTTAAGAGCAATTGAGCTAAACGCAGAGGCTATTCTTAAAGCTACAAAAGTTGATGGTATCTATGAATCCGACCCATTAAAAAATACAAAAGCAGTGAAATTTAAAAATTTAGGTTTTCTCGAGTTTTTGAATAAAGGCTTGAAGGTTATGGATGCAACCTCCATTTCTTTATGCATGGAAAATAATATTCCGGTTATCGTTTTTAATCTTAATACTGTTGGCAATATTAGAAGAGTTGTATTTGGTGAAAAAATAGGGACAATGGTGAAAGGGGGATAAACTTGTTGCAGGATTTAGTAGATAAAACAAAGGTTAGAATGGAAAAAACAATTACTGCTTTAAAAGATGAATTTGCCCACATAAGAACAGGAAGAGCTTCTTCAAGCTTGGTAGACCGGATAAAAATATCTTATTATGGTACATTAACTCCTCTAAAGCAAATAGCAAATATTTCTATTCCGGAATCAAATTTAATAGTTATTCAACCCTGGGATAAAAATTGCCTTTCTGAAATTGAAAAAGCTATATGGAAATCTGAGTTAGGATTAGCTCCGTCTATTGATGGTAATATTATTCGACTTACCATACCACCACTGAACGAAGAAAGAAGAAAAGAGTTAGTAAAACTGGTAAAAAATGAAGCGGAAAATGGGAAAATAAGCATAAGAAATATAAGAAGAGAAGTGAATGATTTAATAAAAAAAGAAGAGAAAGAAAGCAATATTTCAGAAGATGAATGTAAAAAGTATCAGGATAAAATCCAAATATTGACCGATGAATATACAAAAAAAATTGATGACTTGTTGGAACTTAAAGAAAAAGAAATTATGGAAGTATAAAAATCATTTAGCAAAGAAAGGAGATTTTGAATGGCTTATAAAATTACAGATGAATGCATTAAATGCGGCATATGTGTTGACGAATGTCCTACAGAAGCAATTTCTGAAGGAGATGAAACCTATGTAATTGATAAAAATAAGTGTTCAGATTGCGGAGCTTGTGCCGATGTTTGTCCCAGTGAAGCAATAATAAAGGAATAATAAAATAACCCCCCTTTACATTTTAATCTATATTAATCTATTTTTAATTAATATATTTTTAAGGGGGTTTTTTTATAGGTGATAGCTATTAGTAATTATAAAAATATTAAAAGTGAATTATTTGATAAGAATAAATTACCTCAACACCTGGCTATAATAATGGATGGAAATGGTCGGTGGGCAGAAAAAAAGGGATTACCTCGAAGCATGGGGCACAGGGAAGGGGCAAAAACAGTTAAAAAAGTGATTGTTAGCTGTTTAAATTTTCATATTCCCATATTAACCCTTTTTGCTTTTTCTACAGAAAATTGGAAACGTCCTAAAAACGAAATTACCTACCTGCTAAAATTATTTGAAAGGACTTTGAATAAAGAAAAAACAAACTTAATTAAAAATAATATAAAAATAAATTTTATAGGAAGACTAAACGATCTGCCTGACTCACTTAATGAAAAGATGAATGAATTATCTGAATCTACCAGGGAGAATGATAAACTTATTTTAAATATTGCTATTAACTATGGTGGAAGAGCTGAAATTGTTGATGCACTCAAATCTATATCACTAAAAATAAAGGAAAAAAAGTTAAACATTGAGGAAATTAACGAAAATACTATCAGGGATAATTTATATACCCACAATCTTCCCGATCCCGATCTACTAATTAGAACAGCAGGTGAAATGAGGATTAGTAATTTTATGATTTGGCAGATTGCTTATACAGAATTTTGGGTAACCCCTGTTTTTTGGCCTGACTTCAACGAAAATAATTTAGTAGAAGCAATAAGAAATTTCCAAAAAAGAGTGAGAAAATATGGAAGAAAAGTATAATAATTTCTTGAAAAGAACTGCAACAACTATTATAGGGGTTCTTTTGGCTTTTTTAACAATATTTTGGGAAGGATTCCCCTTTTTTATTGTTGTTATAATAATAGCTTTGTTGGGGTTGAAGGAGTTATATAGCATAGCCCGCAAAGGTGGATATAGACCATCATATATATCAGGCAGTATGCTAACACTATACTTCATTATTAGAGTAGTTTATGATTTTAATTGCTTAAATTACTATATCGAAAATATAATTATTACTTTTTTAATTATACTAACTTTTATCTTTCAGCTATTTAAAAAAGATTATTCTAAGGTCTTAGCCGAGATATCCATTACAATTTTTGGAAGCATTTATTTGGGATATTTGTTTTCCTTTATGCTAAAAATTAAAGATTTGCCCAATGGAAATTATTTTCTTATTTCTCTATTAATTATTACCTGGGCTAATGATATTGGAGCTTATCTTATCGGTACTATATTTGGTAAAAATAAAATATTTCCTAAAATAAGCCCCAAAAAAACTGTTGAAGGATCAATCGGGGGAACCATAGTTAGTATTGCCACTACGGTTGCCTTAAAAAACTGGTTAAATTTAACTATTAATGAGTTAATTTCCCTTGGTTTGATTATAGCAATAGCAGCCCAACTCGGCGATTTATTTGAATCAGTATTAAAGAGAGGTTCGGGAATTAAAGATTCAGGGACTTTAATCCCCGGTCAAGGGGGAATATTAGATTGTGTTGATAGTCTAATATTTACAGCTCCTGTATTTTATTATTATATAATTAGTTATTTGGTTAGTTAGTTACCCGGTTAGCTGGTTAAGAAAATAGAAAACAGAATTAAATATTCGGAATTGTTTAAAATTGTCAGATTATATTCTTCTGACTACTGGCTCCTGAATTCCTAAATAACAATTATGGTTTTCGCTTTTAGCTTTAAGCTTTTCGCTGTATAATGATAAATGAAAACTAAAAATTAATATTTAAAACTAACGATTAATTCAATAAGAATATATTTTTGAAAGTAAGAGATTTAATTATGAGAAAAAAAATAGTTATATTAGGGTCAACAGGTTCAATAGGACAACAAACTTTAGAAGTAGTACAAAAATATTCAAATGAATTTGAAGTACTGGGTCTAAGCGGGTGGGAAAATACAAGATTGCTTAAAGAGCAGATAAGTTTTTTTAAACCTAAAATGGCAGTGGTTAAAAATGAATATAGTGCCAGGAATTTGAAAAAGGATTTAAATAACCAGAATAATATTAAAATATTATGGGGACTTAACGGATTAATAGATATAGCAACCTTAGGAGAGGCCGATATTATTGTAGTTGCCATAACCGGGATAGCATCTCTCATACCCACTTTCGAAGCAGTAAAAAACGGAAAAACAATTGCTTTGTCCAGCAAAGAAGCAATGGTAGTGGCTGGTGAATTATTGGTCAAAGAAGCGAAATTAAGAAATGCCAAAATTATACCAATAGATAGCGAACATAGTGCAATTTTGCAGTGTTTGAAGAATGAACAAAAGGATTGTGTAGAAAAGATTATATTAACAGCCTCCGGGGGCGCGCTCTATAATTTTACCGAAACTGCCTTAAAAAATGTAACAGCTGAGGAGGCGCTAAACCACCCCACCTGGAAAATGGGGAAAAAAGTTACCATTGATTCAGCTACCTTAATGAATAAAGGGTTAGAGGTAATTGAAGCAAAATGGTTTTTTAATATGCCTGCTGATAAAATAGAAATCGTAATCCATCCCCAAAGTTATGTGCACTCAATGGTTCAATTTGTAGATGGTACTATTTTAGCTCAAATAGGCGAACATGACATGAAGATTCCCATACAGTACGCTTTATTTTATCCTAATCGAATTAGTAATAACTTTTCCCGATTAGAATTATCCAAAGTAGGCCAGCTAACTTTTAAAAAGCCAAATTTTAACAAATTCCCCTGTATTAAACTTGCCTATCAAGCCTTAGAGCTTGGAGGAACAATGCCGGCAGTATTAAATGGGGCAAACGAAATCGCGGTTAATGCTTTTTTAAATAATAAAATACCCTTTTCCGCAATTCCCTTAATTATTCAAAACACCATGAAAGAACACAAACCAAAGTATAATCCGGATATTAATGATATTTTAGATGCTGACTGCTGGGCAAGAGAGAGAGCTTTAAGTTTTTGTACAAATTTAAAAAAACAGTAACAAGTAACAAGTAATGAGTAATGAGCGATGAGTGATAATATTAAATTTCAGAAATTATAAAAATTGTTAGCTGGTTAGCTGGTTACCTGGTTAGTTAGTTAATATACCAGTACAAACCAGTTAACTAATTATTTACATAAACGTTTGGCTATCTATCAAGTGTTAATCGGTAATAGGGATGGTTTTGATCTATCAAACCTGGTATCCTTGTAGGACAGGCGTTCCCCGTTTTCACGAGGACAGGCCCGCCGGTCAAGGATAGATTCCCGTTTCCACGGGAATGACAGAAGTCGGTCAATTAAATTATCTTTTATCTTGTATTTTAATTGGTCAATTGGCAAATTGGTGAATTGGTTAATTATATATCTTGTATTTATTGCTAACGACTATTCACTATTCACTAACGACTAATTTAGGAGTAAAAATGTTAACTATAATTGCCTTTGTATTTGTTTTTAGTATATTAATATTTTTTCATGAATTAGGTCATTTCATTGCGGCTAAAGCATTCGGAGTAAAGGTATATAAATTTGCCTTTGGTTTCGGGCCGAAAATATTAGGATTTACAAAAAACCAAACAGAATATCTAATCTGCTTAATTCCTCTCGGCGGCTATGTAAAGATGGCCGGGGAGATGGGGCAGGAAGATGATAAAAAAATATCAGAAGAAGAAGAAGTGCCCGAAAAACAAAAATTTAACAAAAAAACATTGGGAGTTAGAGCATTAATAGTGGCTTTAGGTCCTTTTATGAATATTGTAACCGCAGTTGTTATATTTAGTCTTATATTTTTTACCAGTGGAATTCCGGTAGTTACCAATTATGTTTCAACAGTTGTTGAAAATGGCCCTGCTGAACAAGCGGGTATTCTTTCCGGAGATAAAATTATCGCAATTGATTCGGTAAAAATGGAAGACCCCAATAAAATTGCCAATACTATAAATAAAAGTTCGGGAGAAGAATTACAAATAACCTTAGATAGGGCAGGGGAGATTATTGAGGTTTTTGTAATTCCTGAATACGATGAGAGTTACAAAAAGGGTTTAATCGGGATTACCTTTGAAATATCTGTAGAAAAGATTAATATATTTTCAGCCTTTTCCAAAGGTTTAATTACGACTATAAACATTATCAAATTAATATTTACTAACACAGTGGAAATGATTACCGGTAAAGTAGCCGTTGAGATAGCAGGACCTTTAGGTATAGCTCAAATGACCGGGGAAGCAGCAAAATTAGGTTTCGTAAACTTGTTATATTTTACAGCAATTTTAAGTATATTTATAGGATTGTTTAATCTTCTCCCTATCCCCATTTTAGACGGCGGGCATCTATTGATTTTAGCTATAGAAAAAATAAGGGGTAAACCGCTGGAACCCGAAAAAATAAACTTTATGTACTTGATCGGAATATCTCTTATGATAATTATTTTTATAATTGCAACTTATAAAGATATTTTAAGAGTTTTTGTTAAGTAGAAAAAAGGAAATTGTAAGCGATGTATATGAGAAAAAAGACCCGGAGCGTGAAGGTTGGCAACTTGGAAATTGGAGGGAATGCTCCAATTTCGGTTCAATCAATGACTAATACTGAAACGAAAAATATATCGGACACAGTATCCCAGATAAAAAGAATGGAAAGAGAAGGTTGTGAACTTGTAAGGGTAGCTGTTCCGGACATAGAGTCGTGTTATTCGTTGCCCTTAATAAAAAAGGAAATTAGTATTCCCTTGGTTGCTGATATTCACTATGATTACAAATTAGCCTTAAAATCAATTGAGTGTAGTGTAGACGGATTACGGATAAACCCCGGGAATATCGGAAATGATGAGAAAACTAAGTTAGTTATAAAATCAGCAAAGAAAATTGGCCTGCCTATCAGGTTCGGCATAAACTCCGGTTCGTTAGATAAAAGTGTATTGAAGAAATATAAAAAAGTAACTCCTCAGGCTTTAGTAGAAAGTGCTGTAAATGTTATCAAGATATTAGAGGAACTCGACTATCATAATGTAATATTCTCCCTTAAATCCACTAATATAATTAATACTATCGAAGCAAATAATATATTTTCTTCAAAATATGATTATCCTTTGCATTTGGGAATTACTGAAGCTGGTCCGCCCTTTCAAGGAATTATTAAATCATCTGTGGGAATCGGTTCACTATTATTTCAAGGAATCGGTGACACTATTAGAGTATCGCTGACCGGAGGCCCCGTAGAAGAAATAAAAGTCGGGTATGAGATACTGAAGGCTCTGCACCTTAGACAAAGAAACCCGGATTTAATTTCTTGTCCCACCTGTGGGAGATGCAAGGTGGATCTAAGTAAAATTGTAAAAAAAGTAGAAAAACAGATTCGTAATTCTAATAAACCATTAACTATTGCAGTTATGGGTTGCATGGTAAATGGACCAGGTGAAGCAAAAGAAGCCGATATAGGGGTTGCATTTGATAAGGAGATGGGAGTACTCTTTAAAAAAGGCAAAATAATTGCTAAGTCCAGTAGTGAAGTAATAATAAAAAAATTATTAGAAGAAATTAAAAAAGAGTAAATCCTGCACAATTTTTGTAATTTAGGGAATTTAAGCTCATTACTCATCACTCATTACTGTATTACTGTATTTTTTGTATTGAAAATAATTAGCTGATATGTTACAATTTTTTGTAAATATTAATTTAAAAATAACTTGTTTATAGGTTATTCGACCTTATTTTATAAGGTATTATGCTATAGATCATCTTATTAATTATTGAGGGGTGAATTTTTTGATAGATAAAATTATTTCGGAAGTTAAAAAAACTGAACATACTGCAGATAAGATTATCAAAGAGGCCAATGATAAAGCTGAAATAATAATTGATAATGCGCACCAAGAAGCAGAAAAACTGATTGAACAAATGAAAGAAAAAGCTAAAAAAGAAGGAATAAGCATAATTGAAAGAGAAGAAAAATTAGCCCGGGCGGAAGCAGATAATATCATAAAAAAAAGTGAAAGAGAAAAGGAAGAACTAAGTAAAAAAGCTTTAAAAAATGTTGATAAAGCGGCAGAAATAGTAATCAAAAAAGTAGTGGAAGGTAAATAATGGCTGTTTGCAAAGTAAAAAAAGTAAATATTTTTACTCATCTTGAATTAAAAGACGGGATTATTGAAGAACTTCAAAAAGCAGGCTGTGTCCAAATAATAGATGTTACATCTAAATTAAGAAAGTCGAGTTTATTAGATTTTAGCGAAACAACTGATACAGAAAGTATATACGCCTTGCCGGAAGTGAAATATTGCATAGATTACCTGTCAAATTTTATAGACAAACCTAAAAAATCCGATATGCCCAAAATTACTACTAGTAACCTTTATGATTATAAAAAGTTACCTTTGTTGTTTTCCCGATTTAATTATAAAAAGATTTATGATAAGTGCAAAGAATTAGACGGGAAATTAAAAGAGCTAAAAAATAGAGAAAATCGTATTCTAAAAATAAAAGAACAATTAGAAGAATGGAAAGAATTAAACTTAAAATTGGAGGATTTAGAGGGAACAAAAAATACTAAAATAATCGCAGGAACTCTTCCCTTAAAAGATTTTGTTTTATGCTTAGAAGAAGTAAAAAAGATAGGAAAAGAGATTGAAATAAATAAATTTGCTGAGGATAAAAAACAATGCAAGATAGTAATTATTTCCATATTTGAATATCATATCCCCATTAAAAAAGTACTGGATAAGTATAATTTTGATTCTTTGCAAATTCACATAGAATTCACTAAAACCCCCAAAAATATACTAAAGGATATCTCCGAAGAATTAGAAGACATTAAAGAAAAAAGAGGAATAATATCTGAAGCAAGCAAAAAATTGTATAGAGAAAACTTATCGTTATATCTTGCTTTTGATTATCTATCTCTTTTAAAAGACAGAAAAGATATAGAAAAATATTTAAAGATGACCAAACAAGTTATCATTATTGAAGGATGGATTTTAGAAAAAGACATAAACAGAATGAAAAAAAGATTATTAGATAAAACAAACGAACTGGAGATAGTCTTTAGCGCTCCAAGTGAAAAGGATGATATACCGGTTGCTTTAGATAATAATAAATTTGTAAAACCTTTTGAATCAATAACAGAACTGTATGGAATCCCCAAATATAAAGAATTTGACCCCACCCCTTTATTTGCCCCCTTTTATTTTATTTTCTTCGGAATGTGTTTATCTGATGCCGGTTATGGCTTGATTATTGCTATTTTGGCGTACTGGGCTTTGGCAAAATACAAATTCGAAGGGATGGTAAAGAAATTTTTTGGATTATTCTTTTTAGGTGGATTATCCACTTTTATAATGGGGGCGATTATGGGCAGCTGGATGGGGGATACCCTTAATTATCTTCCAAAAAACCTTTTATTTATAAAAACATTTTTTATTGATATAGTAGCTTTGCTCGACCCGATAAAAAATCCCATGCCTCTATTATTGATATCTTTATCCTTGGGAGTAATTCAAATTTACACCGGATTTATCATTAAATTTCTTGTAAACGTTAAAGAAAATAAGATTAAAACAGGCTTGATGGACCAGGGCTCATGGCTGTTATTAATTTCCGGATTACTTCTATTTGTAATAGCAAATGCTATTAGTTCTTTGGCAGGGTTTATAAATATTACAAAATATATAATTTGGGCGGGATTGTTAACTGTAGTTATTACCCAGGGAAGGTCAAATAAGAATATTATACTAAAAGCTGCCGGCGGGGTACTGAGTTTATACGACACTATAGGTTATTTCAGCGATATTCTTTCTTATTCACGTCTATTTGCCCTGGGATTATCAACTGCAGTATTGGCAGTGGTAGTTAATAATTTTGTAATGTTATTTAAAGACATTCCATTTATTGGTTTTATTCTGGCAGCTTTAGTTTTTGTTATTGGACATTTTTTTAATATGCTGATAAGCGGCATGGGGGCATTTATCCATTCAACTCGTTTACAGTACGTAGAATATTTTACTAAGTTTTATGAAGGTGGGGGGACCCCTTTTAAACCTTTTCAAATCATCACTAAATATATAAAAGTTCAAATTCATTAGGAAATATTAATTAGAAATAGGAGGAAAACATGATTACACAAGGAATAGTATTGGCGTTCTTAGGCTCTGCGACAGCCATCGGGTTAGCCTGTTCTGGTTCCGGTATCGGAATAGGCATAGCCGGAGCTGCCGGGATAGGGGTACTAACCGAAGAACCGGAAAAATTTGGATTGGTATTGTTTTTACAGGCTTTTCCGGGAACTCAGGGAATTTATGGTTTGCTGGTCGGATTTTGGGTGTTAATGAAAACGGGTATTCTGGGAGGTTCACCAATCCCCTTGGACTTAGATCAGGGAATGCAGATATTCTTTTCCTGCATACCGGTAGGAGTGGTAGGCTTTTTTTCCGGATGGTATCAGGGGAAAGCTGCTGCTGCAGCCATAGGTTTAGCCGCAAGGAATCCGGAAGGAATTGGAAAAGCAATAGTAATGGTTACCATGGTAGAAACTTATGCAGTATTCTCATTGTTGGCTTCACTGTTACTTTTCAACGGAATAAGTTTATAAAAGGACGAATGTTATATGACTATTAAAGATATAAATAAAAAAATTATATCTGATGCTAAAATCCAAGCAGATAAAATTATTGCTCAAGCGGAAGATAATGCAAATAATATTATAAAAAAAGGCAAAAAAGAAGCAGATAATATCAAAAACCTAATATTATACAAATATAACCAGGAAGCATCCTTAAAAAAAAGTAAAATATTAACTGAGGCTAATTTAAAAGCAAAAAAAATAATTTTGTCGGAAAAGCAAAAAATTATCCAGAATGTTTTTAGTAAAGCCTCAGAAAGTATTTTAAAATTGGATAGTAAAGATTATCGTAATATTATAAAAAAAATGATATTAGATAATATTGAAACCGGTGATGAAACTATTTTTATTGACCACTCAGACCGGGATAAAATATCCCAAAGCTTTATAGAAGATATAAATAAAGAAATGAAATCTAAAGGAGAGAAGGGTGAATTAAAATTATCCACCACTTTTCTTCCGATAAAAGGCGGGGTAGTTATCGGTTACGGCAAGATAAGAAAAAATATTTCCTTAGAATTTTTACTGAAAAAAATCCGGGAAGAATTAGAAATACGGATAAGTAAAGATTTATTTAATTAATATGGTAATAACGATATTTATTTTGTAGTTTGACCAGAGAAAGGTTCGTTTATGTTTAAACATTTTACTGCAGATACTAATAATCAGGAAGAATACGCATTTGCTAATGGAATAGTTAAGAAGCTGGAAAAGGGATTATTAGATAAAGATATATTAGACAGGATGATAAAATCAAGTGATGCCGCAGCTGCTTTAAAAATATTGGTGGAAAGTGATTTAAATGATTATTCTTTTGACCTTGATAATCCTGCAGATTTTGAGGATTCATTAAATCAGGAACTGCTGCACGCTTATGACATAATAAAAAGTATCTCCAAGGTCTCTACTTTTAATTTTCTTTATTTCACCTTTGCCTGCAAGTATGATTTCCACAATATTAAGATACTTATAAAATCGAAATATTTAAAGAAAGATATTTCTAACGGGTTGTTTTCGCCGATCGGAACTATAAGTGTAGAAAAACTTAATTTGGCGGTTAAAGATGAAAAATATGAAGATATCCCCGCTTCTTTTGAGCTTCTAATCAAAAAAACCTTCTCGGAGTACAGTAAGTATAGGGACCCGGAGGTAATAGATTTTATTTTGGATAAAGAAAGATACATTATGATATTTGATAAGATCAGAGAAGTAGAAATAATTGAAACAGAGGAACTTTTTTTAAGAAGGTTTATTAAAATAAATATAGATCTTAATAATATAATTGGCTGTATCAGGGCCAAGATAAGAGGAGAGAGGAAATCCTTTGCCAAAGAGTTTATAATTCCCGAAGGCGATTTTAAGATAGAAAAAATAGTTGATATATATGATTCGCCTTTCTCTTCCTGGTTTGAAAAATTAACTCATACTGATTATCAGGATATAGTAGAACTGGGAGTAAATTATTTTCAAAAGAATAACTCCTTAATGGAATTGGAGAGGCTGAGGGATAATTTTATTCTAAATTTCTCGAAAATAGGAAAATACGTTACCTTTGGAGTTGAACCATTGGTAGGATTCATCACCGCAAAAGAGAATGATATAAAAAATATTAGAATAATATTGTCCGGTAAGTTAAATAAACTGTCTCCCGAACAAATCAAAGAGAGAGTACGTGATACTTATGTATAAAATTGCTTTAGTTGGAGATAGAGACACTATAATCGGTTTTAAATTACTGGGCACCTCTTTATTCCCAGTAACCAGCAAAGATGAGGCTGTAGAGGTATTAGATAAACTGGTAAAAGAAGAATATGCGGTGATATTTGTAACTGAAGATATTGCCGGTCAAATAGTTGAAGAAATTGAAAGGTTGCAAAAAATATCTTTTGCCAGCATAACCATAATACCCGCTAAATTAGAAAAAAAATATTTAGGGTTAAAAATATTAAGAAAAAATATAGAAAAAGCCATAGGAACAGATATTTTATTTAGAAAAGGGGTAGAATAATGGAAACAATGGAAACAGCGAAAATAACTAAAGTTGCCGGACCGGTAGTAATAGCTAAAGGGCTAAAAAATGCCAAGATGTATGATGTAGTAAAAGTCAGCAATCAGAAATTAATTGGTGAAATAATCGAACTCAATAGAGATTCAGCAACCATACAAGTTTATGAGGAGACTTCAGGAATTGGTCCCGGAGAACCTGTTTTTTCTACTGACATGCCCCTAAGTGTGGAATTGGGCCCCGGTCTTATCTCATCGATTTACGATGGTATTCAAAGACCTTTGGATATATTAAAATCAACCAAAGGGGATTTTATTACCAGGGGGGCAGAAGCGTTTGCCATTGACCGAGAAAAGAAATGGGATTTTGAACCAATTTCTAAAGTAGGAGATAAAGTAATATCCGGTGATGTTATCGGCACCGTCCAGGAAAGCAGCATTATTAAACATAAAATTATGGTTCCTTACGGAATTAAAGGAGAAATCAAAGAAATATATAAAGATAAATTTACAGTTACCGATACTATTGCTCTGATAAAAGACCGGGAAGGCTCAATTCACGAAATTAAAATGTTACAAAAGTGGCCGGTAAGAGGACCAAGGCCCTATAAGAAAAAATTAGTTCCCATTGAACCGTTAACTACCGGACAAAGAGTAATAGATATGTTTTTCCCCATAACTAAAGGAGGGACAGCGTGCATACCGGGTCCTTTCGGTAGTGGGAAGACTGTAGTCCAACATCAGATATCCAAGTGGTGTAACGCAGAAATCATTCTCTTTATCGGATGCGGCGAAAGAGGTAATGAGATGACCGATGTGCTGATTGAATTTCCGGAATTAATCGATCCTTATTCCGGAAAACCATTAATGGAAAGAACTGTTCTGATTGCCAATACTTCAAATATGCCGGTAGCAGCTCGTGAAGCCTCGGTGTATACCGGTATAACTATCGCGGAATACTATCGGGATATGGGCTATAATGTTGCACTTATTGCAGATTCGACTTCTCGTTGGGCCGAAGCAATGCGTGAAATTTCAGGCAGGCTGGAAGAAATGCCGGGAGAAGAAGGATTTCCTGCTTATTTGGGTACCCGAATTGCCAGTTTTTACGAAAGGTCCGGAAGAGTGGAATGTTTGGGAAATGGTGACAGAGAAGCAACATTGAGTATTGTCGGTGCGGTATCACCACCGGGAGGGGATCTGTCTGAGCCGGTTACCCAAAATACTTTACGTACTGTTCAGGTTTTCTGGAGCTTACAGGATAAATTGGCCTACAAAAGGCATTTTCCGGCAATAGATTGGCTAACCAGTTATTCTCTTTACGTGTCCGGATTATCCGAATATTATAAAAAAGAAATCGGTGAAGAATATATGGAGCTGCGTGATAAATCTATGGCCCTGCTTCAGGAAGAAGCAGAATTAGAAGAAATTGTAAGGTTAATAGGAGTTGACGCTTTGTCAACTCACGAAAAGCTGGTATTAGAAACAGCAAGGTCTATCAGGGAGGACTTTCTACTTCAAGATGCCTTTGATATAACTGATTCATATAGTTCTACGAAAAAGCAATTTCTTATTTTAAAATTAATTATGGCATTTCACAAAAATGCTGAAAAAGCAATTGAAAACGGAGTGACTATAGATAAAATAAATGCTTTACCGGTAAGAGCAAAAATAATCAGGGCTAAATTTATAGAAGAAAAGAACCTAAAAGCATTTAGTGAAATTGAAAAAGAAATAATATCCCAAATTAGTTCAACAACCGATTAAAGGAAGGAGATAATATAGCAAAGATGATTAAAGAATATTTAACCATATCAGATGTGGCCGGGCCTTTAATAATAGTAGAAAAAACAATCGATGTAAAATATCAGGAATTAGTTGAAATAGAGCTGTCTTCCGGAGAAATAAGAAGAGGGCAGGTACTGGAAATCACCGAAGACAAGGCAGTTGTCCAGGTATTTGAGGGAACAACAGGAATTGATGTTTCCAATACCAAGGTTCGTTTTTTAGGTAAGGTAATAGAATTGCCTCTTTCCCTGGATGTTTTGGGAAGAATATTTGACGGCTCGGGGAGACCCATGGATGACGGCCCTGAAATTATTCCAGAAAAAAAATTAGACATAAACGGAAATCCTATCAATCCTTATGCACGGGATTATCCTAACAATTTTATACAAACTGGTATTTCTTCCATCGATGTATTAAATACCTTAGTCAGGGGGCAAAAGCTGCCCATCTTTTCCGGTTCAGGATTACCCCATGCAAAACTTGCCTCTCAAATCGCGCGGCAGGCAAAAGTATTAGGAAAAGAGGAGAAATTTGCCGTTGTATTTGCCGCTATGGGAATTACTTTTGAGGAAGCAAATTTTTTCATAAGTGATTTTAGAAGAACCGGAGCAATAGAGAAGAGTGTTATGTTTGTTAATTTAGCTAATAACCCGGCAGTAGAAAGAAGAATAACTCCCCGAATGGCTTTAACCTGTGCCGAGTATTTAGCATTTGAAAAAGGTATGCATGTGCTGGTAATACTTACTGATATGACCAATTATTGCGAAGCTTTAAGAGAAGTTTCAGCGGCCCGAAAAGAAGTTCCCGGCAGACGTGGTTACCCCGGTTATTTGTATACAGATTTAGCCACCCTCTACGAGAGAGCCGGAAGGATACAAGGGAAAAAGGGATCAATAACCTTGATACCAATATTAACTATGCCAGAAGATGATAAAACTCACCCCATACCAGATTTGACAGGTTATATTACGGAAGGGCAGATAATTTTGTCAAGAGAATTGCACCTTAAAGGAATTTATCCTCCTATCAATGTATTACCCTCTTTGTCTCGTTTAAAAGATAAAGGAATTGGGTTAGATAAAACGCGTGAAGATCATGCAAATGTTATGAACCAACTTTTTGCTTCCTATGCAAGAGGTAAGGAAGCTAAAGAATTAGCAGTAATTTTGGGAGAAGCTGCACTAACAGAGATAGACAAGAAATACGTTAAACTCTCGGATGATTTTGAGGAAGTTTTTGTTAAGCAGGGCGAAGATGAAAATAGGACTATTGAAGAGAGTTTAAATATAGGATGGAAATTATTGACAATTATACCAAAAGAAGAATTAAAAAGAATAAAAGATGAATTTATAGAAAAATATTTACCAGCGGATACAACCATGGAGGATAAAGATATTAATGTTGCTAAAGGTTAATCCAAATAGAATGGAGTTACTTAGGTTAAAAAAGAGATTGGTCGTTGCTAAGAGAGGTTATAAACTATTAAAAGATAAGAGAGATGCCTTAATTCAAGTATTCGTTCGCTTAGCGAAGGAGAGTGACACTCTCAGGGAGGAATTAGAGGAAAATCTTCTAAAATGTTATGCTTTTTTTTCAGCTGCTTCTTCTTTAATGAGCAAGCTGACTTTAGAAGAAACCTTTATGTTCCCCAAGGCAAAAAGTAAAACTGAAGTATCTTTTAAAAATATAATGAGTGTAAATGTTCCCCAATATAAATATAAATGTGAGGGAAAATATTATTCATATGGCCTGGTTGATACTACCGCCGAACTGGATGGTGCTTTAAAAAAATATCACGAGATATTACCTCAAATGCTAAAAGTAGCTGAATTAGATAAATCAATAACTCTTTTAGCTAATGAAATTGAAAAAACCAGGCGGAGAGTTAATGCATTAGAATATGTAATAATTCCGGATTTAGAAGAAACGGTAGCATTTATTACTATGAAATTAGACGAAATGGCCAGATCGACCAATTCGGCAATTATGCGGATTAAAGATATTATAAGAGCATAAAAGAAACGGTGTTTTTTTATTTTAAAAAGGACAATAATGAAGATTGGAATAATTTCTGATATTCATAGCAATTCTGAAGCATTAAATAGTGTTTTAAAAAACATTAAAGAAGTCGATGAATTTATTTGTTTGGGAGATATTGTCGGTTACGGCGCTGACCCCAATTATTGTGTCGAAAAGATAAGAGATTTAAACTGCAAATGCATAGGCGGAAACCACGATTTTGCAGTCGCAGGAAAAATAAATATAAATTATTTTAATTATACTGCAAGGGCTGCAATATTATGGACTTCTCTTCAATTAAAAAAAGAAAACTTTGATTTTTTATCAAATCTCAAAAAAAAGATTGAACTTGAAGATAATGTTTTTGCAGTTCATGGCAGTCCTCAGAATCCATTATTAGAATACATTTTAGATAAAGATACCGCAAGTTTAATCTTCAGTAAATATGATTTTAAAATATATTTTGTAGGACACTCTCATTTGGCAGGATGTTTTTCTTTTAATGAAAATAACAATCAAGTAGATTATATGAATTTTAGTAATGGCGGGTGTATTGAAATTAACAAGAATAAAAGGTATATTATTAATTGCGGGAGTGTTGGCCAGCCTCGTGACGGTAATCCCCGAGCAAGTTATGGGATTTATGACTTAAAAGATGGCACAGTTAGTATTTATCGTGTTTCTTATCCGGTTAATCTAACCCAAGATAAAATAATTAATGCAGGATTACCCGGGAGTTTAGCTGATAGACTTGGCTATGGTAGATAGTATGTGTGCCCGTGGCTTAATTGGATAAAGCGACGGCCTCCGGAGCCGTAGATTGGAGGTTCAAGTCCTCTCGGGCACACCATACCTATGAGAATTAGTTAACTGGTTAGTGGTTGTATGACAAATAAAAGTCTACCACCTTTTTATCACTTGCTTTATTTATTTCAAAGGAAATTTTCTTTATTAGTTGTAGATAAAAAGAGGGTAGACTAGATTCAGATTGTCTTTCTCT
>JAYEJO010000110.1:0-2808 GCA_034660595.1 Candidatus Caldatribacteriota bacterium | reverse complement strand
AAAAAACAAAGGGTTAGCGAGTGCTCACGCTGGGAGTAGTAGAGTAAAAGAATTTGATTTACCAGAAAAGCATTTATATAAGTTAGGAGATAGAGGAATTGTATATTATACAGGTAAAACCAAATCCAAACTTAAAAACATATGGAATAAGAGTACAAAAACAAGTGGAGTTAAAGACATAGTCCCTACAAAAGCAGAAAAGAAAGCAGTTGTGCCTAGTAAGGCAGTTGTGCCTACCAAAGTAAAGCAAAGGGGGTTTAGTAAAAGCACAACAAAAGCTCAAGTCTTAGATAAAAATGTTAAAAAAGTTATAGAGAAAGATTTTTATAATGTACAAAATAGAAAAGACCTATACAGTAAAGCGGAAAATCTTGTTAAAGAGAACCCCGAGATAGCAGAGGCTTTTGCTAAAGACACTACTGCTAAAGCAAGCCAAAGGACAGCAATAGGTTCTTCCCTAATTAAATTCTATAACAAGAAAGCTATTAACAGTAAGGGAATAAATAAGAAAGTCTTTAATGATAAGGTTGTAGATATTTATGAGGATTTAGCTCCCAGATTAACAGAAGAAGGAAGGTCTATTGACGCTGCTAAACTGATAAATGAAATGGGACCAGCTAATTTCCTAAGATTTGCTGATAGGAAAATTGCTAAATATAATTCTACCCTTAAAGAGGCAGGGGATAAATTAGCCAAAATATCTAGGAAAGATAGAAAAGATATTTTAGATAGAGCTAATAAGATTGAAAAAATGCCAGAGGGGATTAGTAAACTAAAGGAAACCTTCTTTTTAATGAGAGACATTGAAGAAAAAATACCTTCTTCTATTTGGGATAAAACACTTTCAGTTTGGAAAGCTGGGTTATTAACTGGGCTAGCAACACACGGATTAAACTTTACTGCAAATGCCTTTCATCTTTTAACAGAACAGACTACTGATTATATTGGAGCTTTGGCTGATATGGGATTTAAAAAGTTTACAGGGAAAAGGGCGTTAGTGGCGACATCTAAAGGCACAGTAAAAGGCTTTAAAAAAGGTGCTAAGAGTGGTTGGGATTATATAAAAACAGGATACGATGAAAGAAATATAGGGGCTAAATACGATTATAAAGAGGTTCATTTCGATTCTAAATTTGGTAAGTTTCTTGGGACATATACAAAGGGAGTGTTTAGATTTTTAGGGGGAGCAGACCAGCCATTTTATTATAGTGCTGCGAATAGGTCTTTATATAATCAAGCAATGGCTCAAGCTGGCAATAAGGGGCTTAAAGGTAGTAAGGCTAAAAAATTTATAGATGATTTAGTTAAATCTCCCACAGATGAGATGATGGAAACTTCAGTTAAAGACGCTGAAACTGCTGTTTTCTTAAACAGAACTAAGGCTGGAGAAGCAGCTAAAAAAATACAAGACATTAAACCTTTTGAATATCTAGTTCCATTCTCAAGAACTCCCTCCGCTGTAATTACGCAGGTTTTCAACTACACTCCAGTAGGGATTATAAAAGAAATAGGAGGGCAAATAATGAAAGGGAAGTTTGACCAAAGAGCTTTATCTAAAGCCATAGGTCGTGGTGTTGAGGGGACTGCTTTTATGTATCTAGGAAGAGAATTGTATAAAAGTGGTTTTATTTCTTTAGGGTATAGCCCTTCTACTAGAGCGACTAAAGAGGTAAAAGGAGAAAGTGATAATGCTATAAAAATTGGGGATAGATGGATGAATGCCGAAGCTTTTGGTCCCGCTGGTTTAGCCTTATTATTAGGAGGTTATTACCAAAAAGGTTTAGATGAAACTGGGAGTATTACAAAGGCGGTTTCTCAATCTGTTGTTGGAGGCGTCCAAGTAGTAAAAGATTTACCATTTGTTAGTGGGATTTCTGAGATTGCTGACATCCTCACAACTCCTATTGACACGAAGACTTGGGGGAAAAGTATCACTGAAAGGGTTTCAAGGTTTGGGAAAAGTATGTTAGGTTCTGTTGTTCCAACGGGAATTTCAGATATAGCTCAAGTAACGGATAAATATGAAAGAGAAGCAGAAGGGATTGCAGGTTATATTAAAGCTAAAACTCCAGGGCTAAGACAAACATTAAAACCAAGATTGGATATTTTTGGGGAAAAAGTAAAAAGAAAAGAAGGCACAGATACCTTAGGTGCTGTAGCAGAAATGATTGACCCTTTCAGGTCCACTAAAGCCTTACCAGCAGATGATGCTACTAAGGAAATGGAACGCCTTGTAAAAGCAAAGGAAGATGTCAGAACCAGTAAATTTTATAAAAAAACTACGATAAATGGAAAGAATGTTGTTTTAAATCAAGAACAAGTAAATAAGGTAAGAGATTTTATAGGGAAGAACTCAAGGGGTATTCTAAATGATTTGGTTAAATCTGAATTTTATCAATCTTTATTAGATGAAGAAAAAGCTACTCAAATTAACTATATCAGAGACCAACTAAAAAAGACCGCTAAGGTTAAATTATTAGGGGATGTGAACCCTTCAGCAAAGGCAGTAGAAGAAATTTTTAATAACATTAGGGGGAGAATGATAAACAGCTCAATCCAAAAATTAAGAGAAGAGGGCGAATATGCAGAGGCTAATAAAAAAATAAACAATCTTTCAAAGGATGAATTTGAAGCATATAAGGACGCTAAAAGTTATATAACTAGAAAGAAAAAAGACGAAGAAATCAAACAACCAACTTCTAAAGAACGAGCTGAAGAAATATACCAAGAACTTAAAGACCTACCTGCAGACACAGCAGAATACCAAGCTAAAATGATGATAAGAGATGATGAGGCGGTTGGTAACGC
>JAYEJO010000109.1:0-2814 GCA_034660595.1 Candidatus Caldatribacteriota bacterium | reverse complement strand
TGTCTTTCATCCGAAGGAAGCGCTCTTTTAGCCTTTCTCCAATTTTTAGCGCCCTCTCTAAGAGATTTTCTTCTTCGATAATATTTATTACCTCAAGGGCTGCCCGGCAAGCTACCGGGTTACCTACATAGGTTCCCCCGATACATCCTCCGGGGAGGGAATCGGTAATCTCTTTTTTGGCAATCACTGCCGAAAGGGGTAGACCGGCAGCTAAAGATTTAGCCAGACAGATGATATCCGGTTCTATATCCCAATTTTCTATGGCAAAAAACTTTCCGGTTCGGCCTATACCACTTTGAATCTCATCAGTAATAAGAAACATTCCGTATTTCTTAGTCAGTTTTCTTAAGTATTCTAAAAATCCCTCCTGGGGGACATTGAATCCTCCTTCTCCCTGGATAGGCTCAACCACTATAGCAGCGACAGAGTCAGGAACTACAGTATTACTAACTATCTTTTCAAAATCTTCATTGGCCATAGGATGGGAAGAACTGGGGAAAGGTAAGCGATATATCTCGGGGGCAAAGGGTCCGAAGTGGTATTTGTAGGGCATAGCCTTGTGGGTCATGGTCATAGTTAGTAAGGTGCGGCCGTGGAAGGCATTTTCAAATACAATGATAGCCGGTCTTTTGGTGTGGGCCCGGGCAATCTTTACCGCATTCTCTATCGCTTCTGCACCGGAGTTAAAAAAGGCGGCTGCCTTGGGGGTATTACCGGGAGCTAACTTTACCAGTTTCTCGGCCAGTTCTACCAGAGATTCGTAAGGGACAGCGGTAAAATCAGTATGCAGATATTTTTCTGCCTGATCTTTAACCGCGGCAACCACTTTTTCGTGGGCATGGCCTACGGCCAGACATCCCCAACCGCCGGTAAGGTCGATAAACCGATTACCGTCTACATCAGTAACTAAAGCTCCCTCACCATGGGCAATATAACAGGGAGAGAGGGAACTACCCATAGGCTTAGCTACATATTTTTCTCTCCTTTGGGCTATTTCTTTAGACTTTGGCCCGGGTAGACTGGTTTTAAGGGAAATGAATTTGGTCATATAATTGTGTCTCCTTTAATTTTATATTTAAATTCAATAAAATAATTTTCCAAAATTCACAGTATATTATTTTTAAATAACTACTCATACTCAATCTAAATCTTATTATATTTTGCTGGAAACCTCAAGTATATTTATCTTTCTCCTCTTCAACTCTTCCAAAAAGTTTTCATAGATTTTTCCTTCTATGGCATCCTCGGGAGCAACTATCCCTTTTTTAGTTATCTCTCCTTTTCCTAACATTACTGTGGCAATAGCTTCCGGAAAAGCGGTAACTCTCCCCATGGCAGAAATACCATTCTCAGTATCTGCCTCTTCCCACATATAATAATCGATTCTCATCTTCTGGCCATCTTTTATCCCGGTAACGGTATTCCACATCACACAGACATCAGTTTCACCTTGTAAGGGCTGAAGTTTGGGAGTCATTATGTGGGATAAAAACTCACGAGGAGATATCTTTATTCCTTTAAATTCTACCGGGGTAGAATCTAACATACCGCATTCTTTTAGCACCCCTGCTCCTTCCCAATGACCCGGCCAGCGGATAGTTTTTTCCGCACATTCTTTAAGTTGTGGGCGGGTATAAAGAAAACTGGGCATTCCCGGAGTAATAGCACAGGCTAATTCCTCATCTTTCCCTAATTGGTTAAATCGAAATTTTTCAAGATCATCCATTGCGTTTGCTTCTACAATTTTACCGTCCTTCATTACATCTACTTTAACCATATATTCTCTTAAAACATGTTCAAAGGCCCAGGTAATCATATATTTCAAGGGATGCTTATTAGCAAAATCTTTGGCAGGTATTCCCCCACATCTGGCTATAGCTAAATCTGCCCGGTCCATTTTTTTGATACCTTCACCTAAAGTAATATTGGTTAAACCGGGGGCAAAACCCATTCCGTCGATAAAGGTTACCCCATTTTTTATTGCTTTTTGGTGAAGTGATTCTCCGTATTCATCCAGGGTTATCCCGTTGGGAATTTCCAAACCCTCAACTTCATATTTATCTGGTTTTCTATGATATTCTTCTAAAATATCTACAATATTAAGTCCGGCCTCAATGGCCATATCCACCACTTTATAGCTACATTTCCTATCAGGTAAAGTGATAGCGCCCACATCATATTTTCCCATTAATTTCATAGTCTCTTCTCGGTTGTTAACATCAATAGCGTGGAGAACTATTTTATCACTGTTTATCCAATTTTTAGTTTTTTCCAGTGCATTCTCTCTCCTGCCGGTAATCCCGATAATTCCCACTTCTCCAACTTTGCTATTTTTGGCTAAATCCCAGGCAACAGCAGAGCCCATTTTTCCCGAACCTCCAAAAACTAAAACCTTCATATTCTTTTCCTCCTTCTTTTCTTAGTTACTTAGTTAGCTAGTTAACTGGTTAGTGGTTATGTGACTAATAAAAAATCTACCAAATAAAATAGGCAATTAATGATAGAGTCTTCTTCATTAATTGCCTATTATTTCCCCGAATTTAATGAAGTGCTCTACCTTGGGGGGCAGCTCTCCATCTAAATCCGGGGTCAGATTTGATGACAGTCCTATAGTTATTCACTATAAGCCCAGCGGGAAAGATTTTATAGCATCTTTTCGCTTCGGCGGAAATACCTTTCAAAATAAATTTTAATCCTTCATTTTTACTCATTATTATCCGCGCCTCTACCTCACATTCTTTTAAATGCAAGTTAATATTAATTTTTTAATATAGTATTTATTTTAAAATAATTAACTTATCACCTCCTTATTCA
>JAYEJO010000108.1:0-2845 GCA_034660595.1 Candidatus Caldatribacteriota bacterium | reverse complement strand
AAAGCACCAACCGGACAAACCGCCACACACTGCCCGCAAGAGACACATTGAGAATATCTTAGGTCAACATCTCCATCAGCAATAATCTTTGTTTGTGAACTTCGATACCCAAAATCGATAGCATGAGTCTGTTGAATTTCATTACATATTTCTACACATCGGCCACATAAAATACATTTATTTAAATCCCTAACTATAAAAGGATTACTCTCATCTAAAGGTAATTTTTTATCAATTCTACCAAATCTTGATTCCTTTACTCCTAACTCATAAGCTAAATCTTGCAAAATACAATTACCATTCTTCTCACAGGTCATACAATCAAGAGGATGACTGGCTATTAATAGCTCTAATACTATTTTACGAGCTTTAATAACTCTTTCGCTATGTGTATGAATTATTAGACCCTCTCTTACCGGATAAACACAAGAAGCTACTAAGGTTGGTAATCCTTCTACCTCAACCACACATACCCGGCAGGATCCAGGAGTAAATCCGAGTTCGGGCATGGCACATAATGTGGGTATATGAATGCCTATTTCTGTGGCAATTTCTAATATAGTTTTGCCTTCTTGTGCCATTACCTCCTGTCCATCTATAGTTATTTTGACTTCTTTCATCATTAATTTATTCTCCTTCTTTTATTTAACTAAGATTTTTAATTTTTATCTTTTACAATACTTTTTTAAAACCTCTTATTAACTTTTTATTTTTTATAAAAAATATTTACTTTATTAAAAGATTATCATATTCTTCGGGAAAAAGATCTAATGAATTTAATAAAGAATTAGGAGCACTCTGGCCCAGTGGACAGAAAGAAGTCTCTTTCATATTTTCTCCTAATAATTTTAAAGTTTCTATATCGTCAGTTATGCCCTTCCCCAAACTAATTTTATCCAATATTTCATAGATATATCTGGTACCTTCACGGCAAGGGGTACATTTCCCACAGGACTCATGAACAAAGAATTTCATACAGCATTTCATAAAATCTAAAACTGAAACTGTTTCATTCATAATTAATATTGCACCAGAGCCCAGGCTATAACCTACTTCTTTCAGAGATTGAAAATCAAGAGGGACATCTAAAAATTCCGAAGAAAGAATGTTACCGGCAGTACCTCCTATTTGGGTCATTTTAAAATTCCCGGAAGACATTCCTCCTGCATAATCGTAAATAATCTCTCTTAGAGTAACTCCCATAGGAACCTCTATTACACCCGGACGATTTACATGTCCTAATACTGCATAAACTTTAGTACCGGGGGAATTTTCTGTCCCAAATTTTTTAAACCATTCGGCACCATTTAAAATAATCGGGGCAATATTTGCAAAAGTCTCTACGTTGTTTACATTTGTAGGCTTAGCTAAAAATCCGGATTCAGCAGGAAAAGGTGGTTTAAATCTTGGCTGCCCCCTAAAACCTTCCATTGAATTTAAGAGAGTGGTTTCTTCTCCACAAACATAAGAGCCTGCTCCAATTTTAATCTTTACTTCAAAATTAAAATCTGTATCAAATATATTCTTTCCTAAAAGACCTAATTTTTCAGCATCTTCTATTGCTTTTTTTAACCTTTGAATAGATAGCTGGTATTCGCCGCGAATATAAATATAACCTGTATTAGCCCCTATGGCATAACCGCAGATAGCCATTCCTTCTAAAACTTTATGGGGGTCACCTTCCATAATTAAACGATCTTTAAAAGTACCAGGTTCACCCTCATCAGCATTACAAATAATATATTTTGGAGTTGTTTTAGCTTTTGCGGCAAAAGACCATTTTAAACCAGTAGGAAATCCAGCACCCCCTCTTCCCTGTAACCCGGAATTTTTTACTATTTGTATAATATCTTCGGGTATTTTTTCTTTTAAAACTATTCCCAATGCTTCATAGCCGCCTACTCCGATGTATTCCTTAATATCTTCCGGATTGATTTTACCACAGTTATCTAAAACAATTCTTCCATGATACTGTGTTTTTCGGGAATCATTGTCGGTTAAATCTATTCCTGGCTGTAATTTCTCAATAAGAAGCAATTTTTTATAAGGCCTACCTTTAACAAATCTTTCCTGAACAAATTCGACTACATCTTCTTCTGTTACATTTCCATACATTTCTCCTGTAGGATAAATACCTACAATTACTCCTTTATTTACCGGTCCTATAGTTCCGGTTTCAATTACCTGGACTTGTTCAGAAAGACCTTGCTTGTTTATCTCAGTAATCAATTTTGTTTTTATCTTTCTTGCTCCGGAAAGGACAGTATTTCCATCAATACCAATTAAAATTTGGGCAATACTTCTTTTTGTCATGATTGTTTCCTCTCCTTTTCTTGAATTTGTTCTAATATCTCATTGATTTTCTTTTCATCTAAATTTCCGTATGCTTCATCATTAATCATCATTGCCGGAGCTACCCCGCAAATTCCCAGACAACTTGTTGCCTCTAAAGTAAAGAGTCCATCTTTGGTTGTCTCTCCCTCCTTAATGCCTAATTTTTTTTCTACGGCATCGAAAATAGTTTGAGCACCTAATATGTGGCAAGGGGGACTTTCACAAATTCTTATTATATATTTTCCGCGAGGAACAAAACTATACATGCTGTAAAAGGAAGCAGTCCCTTTAATGTCAGATACCGGTATCCTCATTTCTTCACTTAAGGTTTTGATATTTTCTTCGCTAATATAATTCTGGGCATTTTGATTCTGAATATCATGCAAAATCTGCAGTAGATTCTCTCTTTTGTTCCCATATTTATTAATAATTTCTTTTATTATCATAACCCCTCCTCTTCTTTCTTGTATTCACAACGCAAACATCTTTCAGATTCTTTACAGGCAGTCAC
>JAYEJO010000107.1:0-2886 GCA_034660595.1 Candidatus Caldatribacteriota bacterium | reverse complement strand
ATATTGCCCGTCTTTTAGTAGGTCCGGATCATCGAGTTATGCTTCCTACATCAGCACTTTTTGGGGCAATTTTCCTCATACTATGTGATACTTTTGCCCGAATTATTATTGCTCCCACAGAAATACCAATTGGAGCGGTAACTGCTATAGTAGGAGCCCCCTTATTTATTTATCTTTTGCAAAGGAGAAATGTATAAAATGTCTTTTCCTAAAACTATTTTAAAAGCAGAGGAAGTAAATTTCTCTTACAATGGTTATCAAAAAACTCTATCCAATATAAGCTTCTCTGTATCAAGAGGAGAATTATTGGGAATTATTGGCCCTAATGGTTCAGGAAAAACTACTCTTTTAAAAATTATTTCGGGGATATTAAAACCCGGTAAAGGGAATATATTTTTGCTGGGCGAAAACTTAAATAAATTTTCTATAAAAAAAATATCTAAATTTATATCAGTAGTCCCTCAAGATACCTGGATTGCTTTTAGCTTTAAAGCAAAAGAGGTAGTCTTTATGGGAAGAATCCCTTATATTTCTCGAATAAAAGGTGAGACTGTGGAAGATTATCGAATATCTCGAGAAGCAATGGTAAAAACCCAATCTTTACCTTTATCTGAAAAAAATATTCAAAAAATAAGTGGAGGAGAAAGACAAAGAATTTTTATAGCCAAAGCTCTAACTCAAACTCCTCAACTCTTACTTTTAGATGAGTTCACTTCTCATTTAGATTTAAATTATAAATATGAGATGTTAAATCTCTTAAAAAAGGCTCTTAAAGAAGAGGGATTAACTATCATTTCTGTTTTTCATGACTTAAATTTGGCAAGTATTGCTTCTCATCGCCTTATCCTTTTAAACGAAGGGGAAATACAGAAGATAGGAACACCTCAAGAAGTACTCAATGAAGAAAATTTACAAAAGGCATATGGAGTAAAGCCGATACTAATAAACCACCCTGACCTTAAAGTTCCGCAGGTAATAATGTAAATAATAATTATAGAAATATTAAAAGAGAAAAAACTGACTTAATAAGCAGATAATTAAAAGAATAAAAACTTCCACAATTTCATTAATCGCTCCCAGTATATCTCCGCTTATACCGCCAATCTTCTTTTGGCAATAATTTAATATCAATAATACTATCCCTATTGCTATAATCACCAGAGGTAGAAAATATAATTTAAATAATAAAATACCTACAACTGCCAAAGTTAAGCTGGCAAAGATAACCTCTCTCCAGCCAATATAATCCATAAATAATTTACCAATACTATTTTTTACACGAGCCGGCTTACCTAAAAATGCGGCTATCACCATACTCCAACGTCCTATAGTGGGAGTAAAAAACAAAACAGCATCTTTTAACAATAAGGGCATCTCTACCAGAAGGACAAACTTTAGCAGCAAAAGAGAAACCAGGGCTACTACCCCTTTAGCTCCGGTAGCGCTATCCTTCATAATATTTAGTATTTCCTCTTTATTATCTCCTCCCGAAAATCCATCTACACTATCGGCAAAACCATCTAAATGCAGCCCTCCGCTTAGCCAGATCCAAACAATTAGAATTAAAGTATCACCTATAAGCGGAGAAACAGGAAGATAATAAAATATACGTCTTAAAATTACCAGCAATACACCTATTAACATCCCTACCAGTGGAAAGAAAGCCATAGAATTAGCAAAATTTTCTGCTAAATCCTCTTCTTCATCTTGATTGCTATTATTAGAAAGCGGAAACGAAGCTATAGGGAAAATAGTTAAAAACCGTATAGCCAAAGACAAGTCTCTTAAAATTTTCATTATTTTATCAGCCCTTTATCTTTAATGGTATTCCTGAGACCATCATAAAAACTTCATCAGCTTTATCAGCAATTATACTATTTGCTCTGCCCAGGATATCCCGATAAACTCTTCCCAGAGGATTATCCGGAACTAAACCCATTCCAACTTCATTAGATACAATTATTGTTTGAGCAGGTACCTTGTAAGAAACCTCAGCTAATTTTTTAATTTCCAATAAAATCCCTTCTTGCCGTTTAGAATCTCCCACTTTATCTTTTTTTCTTAATAAGAGATTAGAAGTTAACAAAGTCAAACAATCTATAAGGATAACTTCTTTTTCTAAACCTAAACGACTCACCAATTCTCTAACTTCTATCGGTTCTTCATAAGTCTCCCAGGTGTTTAGTCTCTTTTCTCTATGCTTTTTTATTCTAAAAGCCATCTCTTCATCAAGCGGTTGAGCAGTCGCAAGGTAAGCTACCGATTTACCAAAACCATTAGCTATCTTCTCAGCAAAATTACTCTTCCCGCTTCTTGCTCCTCCGGTGATAAAGATTAATTTTCCTCTACTCATAATATTTATTCTTCTTTCTATTATTTAATGATTTAAGATTTATTATCTATTCCCGCCTTTTCAAAAGTTGCCATTTGGGTTAATATTTTAACCCCGGCCTCAACAAAGCTGATACCCAAAGCAGCACCGGTTCCTTCACCAAGCCGCATGCCAAGATCAAACATCGGAACCTTCCCTATACATTTTAGGGCAATTTTATGCCCTTTTTCCACCGAATTATGGCTCGCAAATAGGTAATCCTTTGCCAAGGGAGCTAATTTAATGGCAATTAAGGCACTTGCGCAAGAAATAAATCCATCAATTACAATGGGAACTCGATAGGAAGCAGCAGCTAAAATACAACCTGCTAAACCTCCAATTTCAAAACCCCCCACTTTTGATAAAACATCAAGACCATCCTTCGGGTCAGGATGACTTACTTTTATTGCTTGCTTAATTACTCTTATTTTGTTTTTTAATTGGTTTTCATCTATCCCGGTCCCTCGGCCGGTGACTTCTTCAACTTTAGATTTAGTCAAACAGGATACTATAGC
>JAYEJO010000106.1:0-2899 GCA_034660595.1 Candidatus Caldatribacteriota bacterium | reverse complement strand
TCATAAGGTCCAACCCAGATAGGCAGCCATCTATTTTTTATTTCATCTTTTAGAATCACCACAAACCCTTTGGTAATGGGATCTATTGCTACTCCGGAAATTTTTACTTCTATCATTTTCTCTCCTCTTTTAAATTTCCACTATGTTTTCATTACTATACATTTATATTTTAACACATTATTTTTATTTTAAAAAATTTACTATTTTTATTTAAGGTGTTCTATAAAAAATTAAAAAATCCTGCTTTAGTAACAAAAACAGTATCAAGCAAAGAAAGAAAAATTAAATTTTTTCTTTTATTTCTTATTCCTTTGCCTTTCCTTTTATTGGACTCGATGCTATAGTATATACTGTTTTCGCCACCCGTTGCCTCACGTAAAAATGTACTTGAAAGATAATACGATGCCTCAAGCAGAAATGTACTCGAAACTACTTGAAGGTTTTGTACTTTTATCTATCCCATTTCTTACCTCTTGCTTTAGAGAATTTAACTTAAGCAGCCTATTTTGCAATTTGGTTATCTTCCTTTTCAGCTCTGCTGGATTTAGCATAGCATATTTACTTTTCAGTTTCACCTTTATCTTCTCTTCAATATCAGGAGAGGCCAGAACTCTCCGGTAGGGAGTCTTGGCCTTATCGTATCTTTTTATAACCTTACTCCCTATCCTCTCCTTTTTGATCAATTTTCTAACCGGTTGAAAGAAGTTTACATAGAGTCTAAGATGACTATACAGTTCATTTAGAATGCCAAGTTCCTTTTTAGTATCATACCGACCATACCCTACTGTCCTCCTGATGACTGACCAGTTCTTCTGTTCTACAAAACAGGAATCATTCTTGCGGTATGGTCTGCTGCGGGTAAAGGTAATATGTTCTTCCCGACAGTAACACAGCAGGTGGTCATTGATAAATTCACTCCCATTATCCGAATCTATCCCTAGAATAGAAAAGGGTAACCTCTCTTTTATCTCCTCTATTCCCCCAAAGACCCATCTTTGGGCCTTATTCTTTACTGCTACCATCTCCACCCAACCGGTAGCAATATCGGTAAAGTTTAGACTCTGGAGAAAATCTCCTCTTACCGCCCCACCATCATGGGAGACTAAATCTACTTCGAAAAAGCCAGGTACTTTTTCTTCCCAATCGGCAAAGGTCCTGATGGGGATGCTCTTTTTCAGCAGACTCCCTGGTCTGGTAGTTGATTTGCCTTTTATTTGATAACTCTTCCTGGTCTTAGCAAGTATCCTATCGATAGTAGCTGCACTTATCTGGAAGAGCTTTTCTCTCACTTTAGATTCCAGTTTTATTTCTCCGTATTTTTCTAATACGGGGATAATCTCCTCTAAAAAGGGGGCCAGTCTCTTGGAACAGATGTAATCACAAATCTCCCAGATTTTCTTTAAGGCTATAAGGATTTTCTGATCATAGAATCTTTTCTTCTTCCTCTTTATTTTCCTATCCGCTACGTATTTTATTCTTTTACCGGCTATATTTAGATAACCTAATACTCTTTTTATCCTTAAGGCTCTGGCGGCATAACAACGGTTGTACTCGGTCAGTTGGGTAAATTCATTCAGGATGACCGTCTTTTCCTTCTTTCTGGCCTTCTGGTACCTTTTCCTTAATTCCCGGGTAATAGCCTTTTTCTGCCTCATAGTTAACATTTCCTTTTACCTCCTCATCTATTAAAAGAGCTAATTTCTTCTCTTTAAATATAGAGGAGATTAAGTTATAATTAAAATAATTTGGAGTACTTTTTTATATGAGGCATCGATACAATTTGGAGTACTTTTTTGATGAGGCAATTCGAATGATTGATATTACCCAAGAGCGTGATATACTAAAAAAAGCCTTGGCCATCTTCACGAGAAAACCGTAGACTACTATCGGTTTATCCGGGAACACACTAAATTATTTAGTGTCAAGAAGATGTGCCAGGTCATTAAGGTTTCCCGGTCCGGATATTATGATTGGTTAAAATATCCCCTAGCAAAGAGAAGGATAGAAGATATGAAATTAAAACAGAAGATAATCGAAATATATATTGGAAGCCGTAAGACCTATGGTAGTCCCCGTATCCACCAAAAACTATTACGGGAAGGATATGCTATTGGTAAAAAACGGGTGGAAAGGTTAATGCAGGAATTAGATATTTGTGCTGTGGCTAAAAAGAAATACCGAGCCACCACTGACTCTAATCATTCCCAGCCGGTAGCCGAAAATCACCTGAATCGCCAGTTTACACCAGAAAGACCCAATCAATACTGGGTTGCCGATATCACCTACATCTACACCAAAGAAGGCTGGCTATACCTGTCTACTATCATGGATCTCTGGTCCCGCAGGATTATCGGCTGGTCCTTAAGGGAAAGGTTAACCAAAGAATTAGTTATTTTAGCACTTCATATGGCTTTAAAACAGAGAAGACTTTCTGTTGACTTACTTTTGCATTCAGACCGCGGTAGCCAATATGCCAGCGAATTATACCAGAAATTATTGAAAGGAAATGGTATACTATGTTCCATGAGCCGGAAAGGTAACTGCTGGGATAATGCCGTGATGGAGAGTTTCTATCATACCTTAAAAGTGGAATTGATTTATCGGAAAACCTATGAAACAAGGAGACAGGCTCGAAGAGATATATTCGAATACATCGAAATCTTTTACAACAGAGAAAGATTACATTCATCCATAGGATATCACAGTCCTGAGGAATATGAGAAAATGATCAAAGTGTCTTAACTAAGTGTCCGAATTATCGGGGGAAGATCATTAACCAGAAAATACGGTACCAAAAACTATCAGAGGGTAGTAGAGATGATCGGCAGACTCAAAGAGAAGTATCCTCAAGTAGCAAAATTATATACCGTAGAAGTAATAGCGGAAGCAGAAAAAGATT
>JAYEJO010000105.1:0-12321 GCA_034660595.1 Candidatus Caldatribacteriota bacterium | reverse complement strand
ATTATTTGACAAGCAGTAAGTATTACCATAAAATTAGTGTGAAGTTTATTATTTTCAAAAGATAACAAATATAAGGGGAAATAAAGTTGATTAAAAGCATGACCGGTTACGGTGTGGGAAGGGTTAAAGCAGGAGACGGAGAATGCCTGGTAGAGATAAAAAGCTTAAACAATAAATACTGTGACATAAATATAAAAAATAACTTTCAATCTTTGGAAATTGAACAAAAGATTGAAAAATTAATAAAAGACAGGGTCTTAAGAGGAAAATTTAATATTATAATAAAAGTTGAAAACTATGGCTTAACTGAAGAGAAGATAATATTAAATGAAGACATAGCTGATTCCAGTTATAAGAACCTAAAGGCCTTAAAAGAAAAGTATAAATTAAAAGATGAAATAAGCATAGATTCTATGCTTAAGTTCAGAGATATATTTACCATAGTAAAGGAAGAAGAAACTGCCAAAATATGGCCGCTGGTAGAAAAAGCCACGAATGTTGCTTTAGATTCTTTGCTGAAAATGAGGGAAAAAGAAGGCAGGGTCCTTGTTGCCGATATTAGAAAAAGAGTCAAGAAGATACAAAAGCTAATAGATAAAATTGAGAAATATTCAAAATCATCACCGCTCGACTACAAGGATAAATTTTTAAGCAAGATAAAAAAATTGACCGAGGACTTGAATGTTGATGAGGGGAGAATCGAATTAGAGGCGGCAATATTTGCCGAAAAGACGGATATCACCGAAGAAATTACCAGATTAAAAAGCCATATTATCCAATTTGATGATCTGCTAAATTCTGAGGATTCTGTGGGAAGAAAGATGGATTTTTTAACTCAGGAGATAAATCGGGAGGTAAATACTATCGGGTCAAAGACTAATGATATAGAGGTAACTTCATTGGTTGTTTTGCTAAAAAGTGAATTGGAAAAGATAAGGGAACAGGCCAGAAACATAGAATGATAGAGGAAAGAATATGCTGAATAATTTAGTAAATATAGGTTTCGGGAATTATATGAATTCTAACAGAATTATAACCATTTTAAGTCCGGATTCTGCACCGATGAAAAGATTAAAGGAAGAAGCAAGAGCAGAGAAAAAGTTGATTGATGCTACTTATGGGAGGAGAACAAGAGCAGTAATAATTACGGACAGTAATCATGTAATTTTATCCTCCATCCAACCGGAAACCATTGCCCATAGATTCACTGAATATAGCGAACAAAATTTCAAATTAAAAGAAAACGTTACAAAATAGGAAACTATAATCATGACTGATAATGGTAAGCGCTTACTATCTTTTATCTCTAAACGCGATACGCGATACGCGATACGCGATACGCAATCAAGCAGAGGTTTGTTGTTTGTTATCTCTGGCCCATCAGGTGTAGGTAAAGGCACTTTAAGGGAAAAAGTGTTTAATATTTTCCCCGATTTAAAATATTCTGTGTCGGTGAATACCCGCCCGCCCCGAAAAGGTGAAATAGAAGGCAAGGATTATTATTTTGTAACCGTAGATGAATTCAAAAAGATGATAAAGGAAAATAAATTTGTAGAATGGGCTATTGTCCATGAAGATTACAAGGGTACGCCGATAAAATTTTTAATAGATGAACTTCAAAAAGGGAGAGATGTCCTGCTGGAATTAGATGTTCAGGGTGCTATGCAGGTAAAGAAGAAATTCCCTGATGGCATTTTTATTTTTATAGCTCCTCCAACCTGGAAGGATTTAGAGGACAGATTGCGAAAAAGAAATACTGAGGGAGAAAAAGCCCTGGAGAAAAGATTAAAAGATGCACGTATTGAAATAAAGTACAAAAAAAACTATAATTATCTGGTAGTTAATGATAATATAAAAACCGCTCTAAAAAAATTAGAGTCTATAATAATTGCCGAAAGGTGCAAAATAGCAAATTACAAAAAATGAATTTTAGTTGTAAACTTGTAAAATAGTATATTTTTAGCAAGAGGAAGGATGAGAAATAAACATGTTAGATTTTAAATATTTATTAGCAACAATGATCGCAAAAAGAGCCACTCAGTTAGAAAATGGGGCTAAACCTTTAGTTGAAACTAAATATAGGAAGCCTACCTTGATTGCCTTAGAGGAGATAAAAGCGGGGAAAGTATTTATTAAAGAGAAAAAAGAACCTTTCAAGGCTGAAGATGTATTTCATGAAGATGAGGAATCTCTAAAAGTTGAGGAACCTGCAAAGCCTGAAGAACCTGAAAGAGTTGTAGAATTATCTGATAAAGATGAAAAACCTACAGAAATTGAAGAGATGTTTATTAAAGTTGAAGAATCTGTAAAGCCAGAAGGCATATCTGATAAAGTTAAAAAACCCGTAAAATCTAAAGATGTATCTAGTAAGGTTGAAAAGCCTGCAGAATCTAAGGGCAGATCTGATGAAGTTAATAAACCTAAAAAATCTAAAAGTATATCTGATAAAGTTAAGAAACCTGCAAAAGCTAAAAAACTTAAAAAATCAAAAGGATAATTAGTTGATAGGCGTCTTCCGCTTTAACGGAAGGGCTCGACTTTTATTGTGCCCCTACACCTGAATCGTGGTTTTTTTAATAGGATACGCGATACGGATTGCTATTTATTAATGTTTAATTTAACCAATTAACCAGATGATTAGCTAAACAATAAAGGATATGATAAGCAATAAGTAACCTGTGATAAGTACCTGTTTTAATAATTTCTGAAATTTAATCTTGTTACTAATTACTCATCACTTATTACTGTATTTTACGATATACGAAAAAAAAAGGGGTAAAGAAAGTGTTAAAAGGAAAGAAAATACTCCTGGGAGTTACCGGAAGCATAGCTGCTTATAAGGCAGCGGAGATAGTGAGTTTATTAAAGAAAAAAGGTGCAGAGGTTTTTGTAATTATGACCGAATCTGCCACCAAATTTATTCAGCCTTTAACCCTTTCAACTCTTTCCGGAAATCCGGCAATAGATAATTTGTTTTCTACCAGCGATAAGATAGTAGTAAAACATATCTCTCTTGCCGAATGGGCTGACCTGATATTAATTGCCCCGGCTACGGCAAATATTGTCGGTAAAATTGCCCAAGGTATCGCCGATGATATGTTAACTACCACAGTGATGGCTTCCAAGGCGAAGGTCATCTTTGCCCCGGCAATGAATAAGAATATGATATCTAACCCTCTATACCAACAGAATGTGGAAAAGTTAAGCGCCTTGGGGTATAAGTTTATAGATTCAGAATACGGCCGATTGGCTTGCGGCGAGACAGGAGAGGGCAGATTGGCAAATATTGAGGATATCGTAGATACGGTTGAGTATGCCCTGACCTTTAAAAATGATTACCAGGGCAAGACGATATTGGTTACCGCTTCCTGCACCAGAGAACCTATTGATAAAGTAAGATTTATTTCTAACTATTCTTCCGGTAAGATGGGATTCGCTTTAGCCAAGATTGCCCGGGCCAGAGGGGCAAGGGTTATTCTGATAACCGGGCCAACTTCTTTAACTGACCCCAAGGGGGTTACCACAATTTCAATTGAATCTGCGGAAGAGATGAAAAAAGAGGTTTTTAAATATTTTCCGGAGGCGGATATAATAATTTCTGCCGCCGCAGTGGCCGATTTCCGACCCAGGGAAGTATTTGCCGGAAAGATTAAAAAAGAAAAGAATGAAAAACTGCTTATCGAGCTGGAAAGAAATCCCGATATCCTCTATGAATTAGGAAAGAAAAAGGGAGATAAAATATTAGTCGGATTTGCCGCGGAAACGGAAAATTTAGCGGCCAATGCCCTTAAAAAATTGAAAGAAAAAAGGTTAGATTTAATTGTTGCTAATGATATATCGGCAAAAGAAGCCGGATTTGGCTCAGATGAAAATAGAGCTAAGCTGATAAACAGCAAAGGAACCGCTCGGGAATTACCCCTGATGCCTAAAATCGATATGGCCAATAAAATCTTAGATGAAATTTTAAAAATAAATTGAATAATGAAATTGATGAGTTTATTAATATGCATGGTGAAAAGAAATATGCCGAAATAGTAATCCTGGAATATAATTTTGATAAAATATTTCACTATCGTATTCCCCGGGATTTAAAAGACCGGATATCCCTCGGCTCGAGAGTGACCATACCTTTCCGGGGTAAGGTGACTACAGGATGCGTAGTGGGATTTTTAGCCGAATCGGATGTTAAAAACTTAAAAGACATCGCGCAAATAATCGATAAAGAACCTCTCCTTACTTCCCAGGTAATCAGGTTAACCCAATGGATTTCAAATTATTATCTCTGTTCCCGGGAAAAGACTTTAAATTATGTTATCCCCAAGACCCGCAAGGCCTGGCTTAAAAAATACGATATAACCGATATTTCACCTCAAAAAACCCCCCGGCTGCTTGAAGATGATAAATCCCCGGATAAGGAAATTATATTTTCCGCAGACGAATTAAAAGAAAAGTCCCCCTTGAAAGATATAGAGAATATTATAAATAATAAAAAGTTTCAAACGATTCTAATCAGGGGGAACGATTTTAACAGCCGGATGAAAATCTATATAAAATGTATCCGAAAGACCTTAAAAGAGGGGAGGCAGGCCATTATATTGGCTCCTACCGAATCTCACCTATCGGAATTAGCCGGTCTGCTGGAAAAAGAATTTAAGGATAATATGGTAGTCTTTGATGAAAAGATAGACCAGAAAGCCAAATATCAGAAATGGATTAAAATAAGAAATTCTCAGGTAAATATAGCCCTGGGGATGAGGTCATCCATATTCGTGCCCTTTGAGAGATTAGGATTGATTATTGTGGAGCGGGAACATAACAGCCTGTATAAAGAAGAAAGGTCTCCCCGCTATAATGCCCGGGAAGTGGCTCTAAAGCGAGCAGAATTGGAGAACATCCCTCTCTTTCTGAGCAGTGAAACACCGTCTGTGGAATCTTACTGGAATGTCCGGGAAAACAATTTTCTGGAAGTGGAGCTTAGCACCGGAGAGGAAAGAGAAAATCTATTAAAAAAAACCATAATAGATATGACCCGGGAAAAGTCCAAAAAAAAGATAATAAGTTATGAACTTCAGCAAGCCATTTCCAGGAGTTTAAAAAACAAAAGGCAGGTCGTACTTTTTTTAAACAAGAGAGGTTTCTCCAGTTTTATGATTTGCAGTCAGTGCGGACATATACCTAAATGTTCCGATTGCAATACTTCCCTTTCTTATCATTTGGATATTCAAAAAAGAGCTCAACTGATTTGTCATAACTGTGGGAAAAGGGCAAAAGTAACGGATGTTTGTGCTAAATGCGGTAGTAAAGAGATTCGTCCCCTGGGGATGGGAACTCAAAAATTAGAGAGTGAAATCAGGAAGATGTTCACCCGGGCTGAAATAAGGCGGCTGGATCGGGATTCGTTAATTAAAGATGATGATTATCGGCAAATCCTGGAAGAATTTAATCAAGGAAAAACCGACATATTAATAGGTACTCAAATGGTGCTAAGGGGAGTGGAGTTTAATAATGTAGATTTAATAGGGATTATTTCCGCTGATACTCTGCTTAATCTGCCGGATTATCGTTCAGGGGAAAAGACATTTCAGCTGCTTAATGAAGTTATTTCCTCTTTCAGGGAGATCAGCTTTTCCAAAGAAGTAATTATTCAGACCTTTAACCCCGAAGATCACTGTATAGTTGCCTTAAAAGAACAGGATTATAACTATTTTTACCAAAAAGAAATTGAATTACGGAAAGAATTAGGTTACCCTCCCTTTACCCATATTATTAAAATCGTGATCTTAGGAGAAGGGAAAGAAGCAGTTAAACAGAGAGCGGAATATCTAATCAGTTATTTGGAGTCCCTCCGCAAAGACAAAGAGTCTGCGGAATTTAAATTGCTGGGCGCTGTAGATATGGTATTATGGAAATCAAGAAACAACTTCAAGGTACAATTTTTGATAAAAGTAAAAGAATTGGAAAGATTTAATAAGGCATTTAAGAAAAAATATGATAAAATGTTATCAAAGCATTTTGACCAAAAAAACAGATTGACTATTGATGTCGATCCGGTAAGGATGATATAAATATAATATGATTACACAGATGAGAAAGAGATTACACAGATAAGATAAGGATGAGCATATAGATTAAATCGGTGTAATCTTCCTGTAATCAGTGTAATCAATCTAAAAGTTATAGGAGAAAACAGATGGCAATATTAGAAATTAAAGAATACGGTGACCCCGTTTTAAGGGAAAAGGCTCTACCGGTTGAGGAAGTCACCCCGGAAATATTGAATCTTATAAAAGATATGGCTGAGACTATGTATGCTGATTCCGGAGTAGGATTAGCTGCCCCGCAAGTGGGGGTGTCGAAAAGAATAATTCTTGTTGACGGAGAAGAAGATGGATTAATAGTATTGATAAATCCCATAATTACCCAAAGCGAAGGAGAAGTTGTAGAAGAAGAGGGATGTTTAAGTATTCCCGGTGTCTATAGTAAGGTCAGGCGTTCATCAAAAGTAACGATAAAAGCACTTAATGAGAACGGAGACCCGATTGAAATCACCAAAGAAGGTTTAACTGCCCGCGCCTTTCAGCATGAAATCGATCATTTAGACGGGATTTTATTTATTGACAGAATAGGAAGAATGGAAAGACAGATATTGTTAAATAAATTAAAAAAGAAAAAACAATGAAAATAGCGTTTAGCGTATAGCGGGTAGCGTATAGGAAAACAGTATATAGTATCGAGTATATAGTATATAGTGAAGAAAAGAAAAGATAAAATTCAAGATACGGGTTATAAATGTGGGGAACAATTGTGGGAAAAAATACGAATATTAAAGTTGTGAAAATATTCCCCAGCCTTCCCGTAGGACAGGCGTCTCGCCTGTCTACTAAAATGTAGGCGCACGATGCATCGTGCCCGAAGAACTGAGGATGAAAAGTATGTTTAAAATTATTTTTATGGGAACGGCAGATTTTGGCGGGCCGGTTTTAGAGAAACTGGCTGATATTAAAGAAAATCAGGTTATGGTAATTACCCAACCGGACCGTCCCCGGGGACGCGGAAAAAAAATTTTGCCTACCCCCATAAAAAAAATAGCCCTCGGTAAAGGACTGGAAGTATTTCAACCGGAAAACATCAATGATGAAGAATCTACAAAGAGGATAAAAGAATTCAACCCGGATATTATCCTGGTAGTCGCTTATGGCCAGATTCTTTCCGGTCATATCTTGAATATTCCCAAAATGGGCTGTATAAATATCCACGGCTCTCTACTGCCTAAATATCGGGGTGCCGCCCCCATTAACCGGGCTGTTATAAACGGTGAAAAGGAGACCGGGATAACTTTTATGTTTATGAAGGAAAAAGTAGATGCTGGAGAAATCATCTTTCAGGAGAAAATAGATATTTTACCGGATGAGACCTGTGGGGAACTTTATTACAGATTATCTGCTCTAAGCGCAGAGTCCCTCCCCAAACTTTTAGAGAAAATAAAAAGCGGGAAGATAGAAAGAACTCTACAGGATAATAAATTGGTAACTTTTGCCCGCAAAATGAACAAAGAGGATGGGGAAATAGACTGGAGTGATAGGGGAGAAAAGGTTTATAATCTAATCAGGGGAACTATTCCCTACCCCGGTGCCTTTACCTTTTATAAAGGCAGAAAGCTGAAAATTACCCGGGCAAGATTTCTGGATAATTATCAGGATGAAGCGAAAAAAGGCTCCCCCAAACCCGGAAGAGTAGTTAGAATTGAAAAAGACAGTATTTTTATATCTACCGGGGATAAGGGTATTATAAAAATATTAAGACTGATTCCTGCCGGCTCAAAAGAATTAACCGCCGGGCAATTTGCCAATGGTTATCAAATTAAGGTAGGAGACATATTAGGTTAGGAGGTTTTTATGTTTTTTTTCGACAGCACCATATTTATTTTAATACCGGCAATAATCTTAACCCTTTATGCCCAATATAAGGTTAAAACAACCTATTCAAAATATTCGAAAATATTAGCCAAAAATGGATTAAGTGGAAGAGAAACCGCTGAGGAGCTGTTAGTGCGGAATAATTTACTCAATATTAAGATAGTACCGATAGAAGGCCGCCTTTCTGACCACTATGATCCCGGGCAGAAAAAGCTGGGCCTCTCCGAAGAAATATATTATGGCAAATCATTAGCTGCCCAGGGAATTGTAGCCCATGAAATCGGTCACGCTCTTCAGGATGCCAAAAATTATTTTCCGCTCTCCCTTCGCAGCAATCTGGTACCGGTCACCAATATCGGCTCCCGTATGGCAGTCCCCCTGTTTTTAATCGGATTTATCTTTAGTTTTCCCGCCCTGATGGATATCGGCATTATCGCTTTTTCCTTAGCCGTCCTGTTTCAGTTAGTCACTTTACCGGTCGAATTTGATGCCAGCAAGAGAGCGGTGAACCTGTTGGTTGGAGCAAATATTGTTTCAGATACAGAGGAAATTAATTCGGTTAAAAAAGTTTTAAGCGCCGCGGCATTAACTTACGTGGCTGCTGCCTCGGTAGCAGTCTTTCAGCTGTTACGGCTTATAGTACTGAGAAATAGAAGATAGAAGGGAATATAAAATAAACCGGGTATATGAAAAAAACAAAAGTTGATCCCATAAGAGAAACCATACTGACTATTTTAGTTAAGATTGATTCCAAGCAGGGCTTTATCAATATTCTGTTAAGCAAGTCGCTGGATAAAAAGGAAATTTCCACCAGAGATGCTGCCTTTATCACCGAGATAACCTATGGAGTGATAAGAAACCGGAATAAATTAGACTGGGTGCTGTCTCAATTTTCTACCAAACCTCTGTCGGAAACCCCGGTATTGATTAGAAATATATTAAGAATGGGTGTTTATCAGCTGTTATTTTTGGACAAAGTTCCTGATTATGCGGTGTGTAATGAATCGGTGCAGTTAGCAAAAAAATACGGGAATCCCGGGATAGCTAAATTTGTAAACGGTGTTTTAAGGAATATTATTCGAAACAGAGATAATATTCGCTGGCCGGATAAAGAAAAAGAAACGGCTCTCTATATTTCCACCATCTATTCACACCCCCTTTATATAGTCGAGCGCTGGCTAAAAAGATTTGGCTTTACCGATACGGTTAAGATATGTGAGGCGAATAATAAGATACCAACTTTAGTGATTAGAACAAATACTTTGAAAATATCACGCTCTGATTTAAAAGAGATTTTGGAAAAAGAGAATATTTCGGTAAGAGAAGGGCTGTTTACCGAAGAAGCACTACAGGTTAAAGGACTTCCCAATGTCACTAAATTTTCCGCTTACCGGGAGGGACTATTTCAGATTCAGGATGAAGCATCGATATTGGTCTCCCATCTGCTCGACCCTTCACCCGGTGAATTGGTAATCGATGTTTGCAGTGCACCGGGAGGGAAGACCACCCATCTTGCCCAGTTGATGGCTAATAAAGGCAGTATCCTGGCAATGGACAGCAATAAGTCAAGATTAATAATGGTAAAAAATAACTGCCGGAGATTAGGAATCGACATAGTAAAGACCCGGCAGAATAATGGCGCTATATTAGCTGAAAAATACCTAAAGGCGGCAGATAAAGTTTTAATAGATGTCCCTTGTACCGGTCTGGGAGTGATCAGGAGAAAACCTGATTTGAGATGGCAGACTTATGATGCAGAAAGATTTGAACAATTGACTGAACTGCAGGGGAAGATACTGGACATAGCTTCCAATTACCTGAAAATCGGCGGGAGATTAGTATATTCTACCTGCAGTACCGAACCGGAAGAGAACGAGGAAACAGTAAGCAGATTTTTAGAGAAACATCCTAATTTCGAATTAGAAGATTTAAGTAAATTTGTAAAAGAGCGAAAATTGCCGGTCTATGAGTCAGGTCCGTACCACGAGAATAAATTTATTCAGATACTCCCCGGGCTTTCTAATTCAGATTTAGAGCTGGATGGATTCTTTATGGCTAAAATGATAAGGAAAGGGTAGGGTTAAAAATGGGTTGGATAGGGAAAATCTTTCGTTTTATTTTTAAATCATTTTTCATCACGGCTTTCATAATTTTCGCAGTGATTGCCGGTGCGGCCTGTGGCTTTCTGGCATTCCAAAACATGTTCGATGTTTCCGATACCGTAGTCCCCTCAGTAATCGGTAATGAATTAAATATTGCTCAGGAAAAATTATATAATGCCGGGCTAAAGATATATGTCTCCGGTGAGGAATTTGACGAAGGAATCTCTCGGAATAAAATTATCACTCAGGATCCGGCCAGCGGGGCGAAAGTAAAAAAGAACAGGGAAGTTTATGTGGTGGTAAGCAAAGGGAGCAAGGTTATGGCCTTAGACATTCCCGACCTTAGAAATAAAGAGCTGAAAGAAGCCACTGCCCTTATCGAAGAATACGGTCTGATTTTAGGCAGAATTACCTATACCAATCATTTTTCCGTCCCCAAGGATGTGGTTATTGCCCAAACCCCCGAGCCGGGAAATGTAAATTCAAACAGTAAAAATGTCAATCTACTAGTCAGTAAAGGATCTTATTAGTATGTCGTATATCGTATATAGTATATCGTTAGGAAGGAAGTATCGATTAGCATGTAAGAAGTAGGGGCGTATTGCATACGCTCTCTTATGTCATTCCCATGAAAATGGGAATCTATCTTTACCTATATTCCCCTCTCCCTTGAGGGGAGAGGGTTAGGGTGAGGGTGAACTATTTCTGTCATTGAGAGGAACGAAGTGACGCGGCAATCTCTACATCCAATGTAGGACAGGCGTCTCGCCTGTCTACGCAAATGTATAGGTTCGATTTATCGAACCCGTAAGAAATTGAGGAGGGGTATTAACGTGAAAGAAAATTTATTACAATACTGGCTGGCCTGGAATAAAATACCTGACATAGGTCCAAAAAGATTTTATAAATTGCTCGAATACTTTGGCTCAGCTGATGTCGCCTGGCAGGCAAAATCAGGAGAAATATCCAGATTACTAAATTTGAGCAGTAAAATATCCTCAAGGCTCTTCGAAGAAAAAAACAATATCATTCCCGAACGGGAATTAGATTTAATACATAAATATAAAGTCAATGTATTAACCGTTGAGGATGCCCTGTATCCCGAAAACCTAAAAACCATTCATTATCCTCCTCCTGTTTTATATTTTAAAGGAACTGTCGTAGAAACAGACAAAAACTCTATCTCCATTGTGGGCTCAAGAAAAGCCACATACTACGGAAAGATGGTTGCTGAAAAATTAAGCAAAGAGTTAGCTTTAGCCGGATTGACTATAATTAGCGGAATGGCCCGGGGAATAGATACAGCCGCCCACAAAGGGGCACTTTCGGTAAATGGCCGCACTATTGCAGTATTGGGTTGTGGTATTGACCATATATATCCTCCCGAAAATAGAAGATTGGCTCAGGAGATACAAGAATCAGGAGCAGTAATAAGCGAATTTTCTCTTTCTACTCTGCCGGAGAGACAGAATTTCCCCCGCAGGAACCGCATTATCAGCGGACTAAGTCTGGGAACAGTGGTAGTGGAGGCAGCTGAAAAGAGCGGTGCTCTAATCACTTCCGATTTCGCCCTCGACCAGGGCAGGGAAGTATTTGCAATTCCGGGTAATATAAACTCTCCGTTATCTAACGGTTCGCACAATTTAATAAAACAGGGAGCAAAATTAGTAAATAATTATCAGGATATCTTGGAAGAAATTCACATATCGCTTCCCCAAAAAACAGTTAAAAAAGAGATAGGTAAAGAAAATACTTCTCTGACCGAAGAAGAAAAGATAATTTACCGGTTAATTACCAAAGAACCTAGACAAATAGATGAAATTATTGAGGCCAGCAAACTACCCGCCGGTAAAGTCAGCGAAATGCTGCTAAGTCTCGAACTAAAAGATCTAATAAAAGAAATCGAAGGAAAAAGATTCATCAAACCATAATTTATATGTTAGTTAAATTTCAAAAGTGCACTATTTAAGAATCAAAAGTGCACTATTGAAAGATTAAAAATATACTATTTTTTACAATTATTTGGATGTAAATAATTTATTAGTTAAAAATTAAAACTGGACTAAATTCAAATCAGAATTTTTAACTTTTTGATTACCTAAAAACTCATCTTCATGCCAGAATCTTACTTCAGATACACCGGATTCTTTATCCGGTACAATCCGAAGCTGTATTCTCTCGTGTAGTGGTGCACCAGGAACTTTTAATTCTAAATTATTGACAGACACTTTACGATAAGGGTTTACCATTCTCTCTACCCTTAAACAGAAGATATCCTTGCTTGATAAAAATGGTGGCCTTAT
>JAYEJO010000104.1:0-3024 GCA_034660595.1 Candidatus Caldatribacteriota bacterium | reverse complement strand
TAAGAAACTTACTCATGCCCCATAGATTTTCCGCAAAAGCTAGCAAATTATTGACCCGGCACCCCCTTCCCTATTTACCTAACTTAAAACTAAAATATTAATTGTCTAAGAAAATGGGATGTGTCCCTTGTATTTTGTGAACCTGTGAAGCCTGACCCCGCATCCTTCAATGGATGATGTCAAACAAAGAACCGTCCCCTGTCACATTTTTTTATCTTACATATTATATTTAATCAGACACAATAGGTATACTCCTTTTGGTTTTAATCTTTCCCATATTATAAATCTTTTTGGTAATCGAAAGGTATAAAGTGCAATCATAAGTTTATACTTTGTTTCAATACTTTTCCAAAGATATTTAATGGGAATAACTGTTGCTGTTATTAAGTCGTTATGTTCAAAAGCAGGTAGAGGTAGGGCATTATATTCCCCTATCAATATTGCGGCATCACCAGTTTCATCTTTTATTACAAGGACATCCTTTCTTTCCGAAGTATTATCTTTATTTTTAAATGAAAAACTTATCCTGCCTTGCACATTCATTAAGTGTCCCTGATAAGTCTCAAAATGAGGAACGAGTTCGCCTAAAGGCATTATCTCACTTTGACTAACTTTTACTTCGATCTGCTGTGAGAAGAGCTCTTCTTGGTCTTTTGCCTTTATAGTTATAGTATGATAACCTTCTTCTATTGAAGTTGTATCCCATATAGCGGTAGTTATATCCCACAGACTACCTTTTTCAATTTTCATCGGAATAACATCACCCTGGTCAACCTGATATCTTACTTCTTGAAGAGGAGGATACTCAGTATAGACCTGGGCTGTTACTATTGTCTCTCCATATATTAAAGGTTCCGGTGAGGTAATATTTATCTGCCTTTCTATACCAATCCCTTTATAAAAGCTAAAAATATTTTCCTCATCTACCTGAATAAGGCGATAGCCACAAGGGCTTCCATCCATACAGTCACCACGCCACCACTCCCCACACAGAGCGCCGGTAACCTGTTCCGGGATACCCTGGCTATCTATCAATGCATCCAGATGCCAATGTCCTGAGAACATTTTCGTTGAATGTTGGTTGAGCAGATTTAGAACCTCTGTACGGTCTTCCCAGGTTATAGTTGGCTCATGAAAAAAAACTAACAATGGTTCTCCTTGTCTATAAGATAAATCCTTTCTCAACCATTCAACTTGATAATTTGGTATCCTATAAAATTGATTACCATCTAAAAATTCATTTGGATCTAATACGATACAGTGATACGAACCCCAATCAAAAGAATAATAGGTAGGTCCAAAGTAATCTCGATACATTTCCTTATTATATCCCGGTTCAGTGCTAATATCCTTCTTACAACGTATACCTACAACATCATGATTTCCCACCATATTAAATACAGGTATATTAAAAGTGCTGATTAAACCGGAATAAATATCATACCACTCCTTAGCTTGTGATATCGTAACTCTTTCAGCCTCTAATACTAAGTCACCTGTAGCAATTACAAAAGCAGGATTTATTTTATTAATCTCTCTTACGGCTTCCTCAAAAAAGATCCTATGCTCCTCAACGGCATCTAAATGAATATCTGTTATTTGAACAAAGGTAAATTGCTTTGAATCTTTATCTGGTGCAAATTTTAAACCAAAGTATAGATTATCTTCCAGTAAGTTTTTATACCAGGAAGTAGTTGAAATATAATTAGAAGGTGTAGTTATGAAAATGAAATCACCTTCCCGGGGAAGGAAATAACTTCCAGTTTCATCTGTAATAGTTACGGTTAATCCATTAGAAACAAGTATGTCAGGTAAACCTACTTCTCCTATATCCTGTATCCCATTTACATTGCGGTCTTCAAACACTATTCCTTTGACCTGGGAGATATCCTTAGATATGGGTAGTACAATGTCAGGTTGTATAGGGCTAAGGATACAACCTGCTTCTTCCTCTGATTTCTTCATCTGTGGTTCGGTGGTTACCCGAATAGTATTTCCTTCTGTATCTATTATTCTATAAATTGTTGCATAGACTGAAAATATTCCGCATAAAAAAATTAAACTTAAAATAATAATTGCCAGTACCAAGAGAGAGGTTTTTCTCATAATATTATCCTCCCTAACAAATACAGGTTTAAGAACATGATTCCCCAATGAATGCCTTTGCCAAGAATCGTCTTTTTCTAATTTTTGATAGCAAAAATTGACTGAATAAGGCTGAACAAACTGCTGCCCCATATGATAGCCTATAAATAATAGGTGTTAATTAATTTTTGCTAAATGTGAAGTCTTTTATTCGATCTATGACTCTTAGGATTTTTCTTGTAGATTTATTTTAAGATTTATGGTGGAGATATTGGAATGTATCTAACCGCCTTACCGTTGGTCTATAATTATTAAAATAATAATTATCGTATACATACCTTAAAATTAGAATTTTTAAGCTTTTTTTAAAACTAAAAAATTTTTAAAGAAAAAAGCAATAGCTAATTTTTTATGATTAAATAATTTTTTACATTTCAGACTCCTTCTCATTACTTTTAAACTCGATTTTTCACACTTAATTTTTATATACGACAAAATTTAATAAAATCCTTCTTTTTTAGGAAAATAATTTAATAAAGATGAGATTACTTCCCCTCAAAGAACCGTTCCTTGACAGGATTTGCATAGATAATCAACTAAATTATCAAGATTGTAGCTTAGGAGAGTGATATATTTGTCCCCTGCCCCGGCATAAAGAATAAGCTTGTCTTTTCTCACGATTGCCCCTACCGGAAAAACCACGGCTGGCACATCTACCGGATATTGCTCATCACCATACAATTCGTAAGGATCTGAATATTATGGGGTCAGATCTTGCAATATTACTTTTTATATCCCCCCTCAATTTTTTTAATATCAAGAAAGATCGTTTTTATAGTATTTCTTCTGGAAGTGATGTAATAAATTGCTCCTGAAAATTATATCCGTAATGGCCCGGTCATGCTGCAAAGATAATATAGCTTTTGTTATATTTCAAGA
>JAYEJO010000103.1:7236-12655 GCA_034660595.1 Candidatus Caldatribacteriota bacterium | reverse complement strand
ACTACTTAATTTTGAGTCATTCATAGTTATCACCATAATATAGCTATTATGACTCTTACCTTTAGCCTGTCAAACTTTCATCTGTCAGAGACTTATTTCAGGCTCATCTTCAGATTAGAAAATACTAAAATTTGACAAGAACAATATTTTAATGTATTATATTTTTCAAATATAAAAAGAATAATTTAACGAGGAAAGTAAGCCATTTTTTTTAAATTAAAAAGAGAAAGATATAACTGGTGAAAGTATCTTAAAAAAAGATGACTAAAAAGAGAACCTCAATAATAATAGGTTGGTTACCTTTAAAAACTTCTAATGAGTGGGGTAAATAATTTATCCAATCCCAGGTGGTACCGCGAGATTTCATCTCGTCCTTTTATGATAATGAAGATTGTCAAGGGGACGGGATTTTTTGTTTTAAAAGAGGGATAATTATTTACTCAACCCGGGTGGCACCACGGGAAATTTTATCAATCCCGTCCCTTATGTTAATCAGTAAGAGATTATCATAAGGGACGGGATTTTTTTATTTTGTAAACATATGAGGTGAATAAAAATGGAAAAATTAAAAGTAAGCATAATTGGGGCAACCGGTTATACAGGGAAAGAATTAGTAAAAATATTAATGAATCATCCAAAAGTGGAATTGGTTTATCTAACTTCTTCTACTTATACCGGGAAAAATATAGATGAAGTATTTCCTGAATTCCTGAATAAATTAGATAAAAAACTTATAAATCTTAATTTGGATGTAGTTTCTCAGGATTCAGATTTAGTTTTTACTGCTCTGCCCCACACAGTCTCTATGGATGTAGTTCCTGAGTTGTTAAAGAAGAGGGTTAAGGTAATTGACTTAAGTGCGGATTACCGTATAAAGGATCCTGTGGTGTATAAGGAATGGTACGAGAAAGAACATAATAAGATTAGTAAAAACCTGTTAAGTAAAGCCGTTTACGGACTTCCGGAAATATATTTAGATAAAATAAAAGATGCCCCATTGGTGGCTAATCCGGGCTGTTATCCCACCAGTATAATTTTAGGGATTGCTCCTCTGTTAAAATTTAAACTGGTAGATCCGCAAGGTATTATTATTGATTCTAAATCGGGTGCCACAGGAGCAGGAAGAAAATTATCTTTAGGTCTCCATTTTGCGGAGTGTAATGAAAATTTTAAAGCTTACAAGATTGTCAAGCATAATCATATTCCGGAGATTGAGCAGGAGTTATCATCTATTTATTTAGGTGGAGATGACAATAAACAGACACAGCAGGGAACAGAGATAAAGGTCTGTTTTACTCCACATCTTCTTCCCATTAATCGAGGAATTTTCTCTACTTGTTATTTGACTTTGAAAGAATCCAAAGAGGAAGGGGAGGTTTTGGAGGCTTATCAAAAATTCTATCAGAAAGCACCTTTTGTGCGAATTTTTAAACCGCCTAATTTACCGGAAATAAAATTTGTGACAGGAACCAATTATTGTGATATCGGATTTACTATAGATGAAAGGGTGGGAAAGATAAAAGTAATTTCTGCTATTGATAATTTACTTAAAGGGGCGGCCGGTCAGGCAGTGCAGAATATGAATATTATGTCTGGTTTCCCTGAGACCTGCGGGCTGGTTTAGATTAGAAGTGAAAGGAGTTAAAAATAATGAAAGATATTTTAAATAAAAAAGATTTTCAGGTTGCAAAAGAAGGAATAACTTATCCTCAAGGGATAAAGGCAGCCGGAGTAAAATGCGGGATAAGATTCAATAAAAAAGATTTGGCTTTAATTTATTCGGAAAAATTAGCTAATGCCCGGGGAACATTTACTACTAATAAATTTAAAGCCGCTCCCTTGGTGGTTACTGAGAAAAATTTATCTCTTTCAGGAGGGAAATTGCAGGTGGTATTGATAAATAGTGGGATAGCCAATGCTTGTACCGGGGAGAAAGGTTTGAAAGATGCCTGGGAGATGGCTGATTATGTTTCTCAGGGGTTAAAGATTAATAAAGAATATGTGGCAGTAACTTCAACCGGTAAGATTGGGGAATTTCTCCCTTTAGACAAGATAAAGGCTGGAGTGGAAAAGGCTATCTCCTGCCTGGATTATACCGGAGGAGAAGAAGCAGCAGAGGCAATATTGACTACTGATACTAGAAAGAAAGAGATTGCAGTCTGTTTTAAATTGGGTGAGCAGGAAGTGAAAATCGGAGGAATGGCTAAAGGCTCAGGAATGATTCATCCTAATATGGCGACTATGTTGGGATTTGTTACCAGCGATATTTTCATTAAAGAAGAATTACTCCAAGAAGCTCTCCAAGAGGTAGTAGAAAAAAGCTTTAATATGATTAGTGTGGATGGCGATACAAGCACTAATGATATGGTGTTGGTTATGGCTAATGGTCTGGCTGATAATAAAATAGTCGATAAAAAAGATGCTGATTATTATAAGTTCTTAGAAGCACTGCAATATGTAGCCAAATATTTAGCCAAGTGTATAGCTAAGGATGGAGAGGGAGCGACCAAGATGATTGAGGTAGAAGTTCAAAACGCAGTATCTTTCGGGGAGGCCAAGAAAGTTGCTAAAGCAGTAATTAATTCCCCCTTGGTAAAGACAGCAATTTTTGGGAAAGACCCTAATTGGGGAAGGATTTTAGCGGCAGTGGGATACTCCGGAGCAGAGGTTATGCCAGATAAGGTCGACCTTTATCTAAAGGAAAAAATAGTGGAGAATGGCCAGCCTTTGAAGTTTTCCCGACAAAAGTTACACGAATATTTAGAATCTTCTGATGAAATCAAAATTATAATTAACCTCAAAATGGGAGAGGTGAATGCTACTGCCTGGGGATGTGACCTGACCTATGATTATGTAAAGATAAATACTAAGTACAATTAAGTATAGTGACAAGTAATGTGTAATGAGTAATAAGCAAAGAAAGCGGAGAGCGTATTTAGTTGGCTGGTTAGTTGGTTACCTGGTTAACTAGTTAGGATAGCAAAAAGAAAAGTAGGGGCGTATGGCATACGCCTTTGCGATAATTGGTTAATCAGTAAATTGGAGAATTAGAGAATTGGCAAATTGGTTAATTAAAAGGAGTGTGATAAACAATGAAAAAAGATATAGATAAACGGGGAGAAATTCTTTTAGAAGCTCTCCCTTATATTAAAAAATTCTGGGATAAGATAGTGGTTGTAAAATACGGCGGTAGCGCCATGGAGGATAAAGACTTAGAAAAACAGATTATAAAAGATATCATTTTATTAAAATATGTGGGGATGAAGCCGGTGATTGTTCATGGCGGAGGGCCGGAGATCTCTTCCGAGATGGAAAAGAGGAACAAAATTCCCCAATTTCTTAACGGATTAAGGGTAACCGATGAAGAGACGATGGAGATAACTGAAATGGTTTTAACCGGTAAGATTAATACTCGTTTGGTAGCAGAGATTAATCTGTATATTTCCGAAGGTCCGGGAAACGGAGTAAAGGGTATCGGCTTGAGTGGAGAAGATGCCCAGCTTTTAACGGTTAAGAAACATCGAATCCCGGAGTTGGGATTGGTGGGAGAAGTAGAAAAAATCGATCCTGAAATATTAACAATTTTACTAGAAAAGAATTATATCCCGGTGATAGCTACAGTGGGAGTGGATAAAGAAGGGGTTAGATATAACATAAATGCTGATGTAGTAGCAGGCCAGATAGCCATTTCTCTACAAGCAGAGAAGCTGATATATTTGAGCGATGTGGAGGGAATATTTAAAGATTTTGAAGACCCAACTTCTTTAATTAGCAGTTTACCCATTAACCAAGCTAAGGTATTAATTAAATCCGGGAAGATTCAAAAAGGGATGATTCCCAAAGTAGATTCTGCTGTTCAAGCCTTAGAGGGTGGAGTAAATAAAGTGCATTTCTTAAATGGCAATCATGCTCATTCTGTTTTATTAGAGTTATTTACCAATAGTGGAATAGGAACAGAAATTATTCCTTAATCAGTGTAATTAAAGTTTAATCTGTGTAATCACTCAATATAAGTATTAAGTAAGGAGGACTAAAGATTATGAAAACTAAAGAATTAATAGAAAACGAAAAAAAATATTTGATGCAGACTTATACCAGACCCGCAATGGTATTAGACAAAGGTGAGGGGATGAAGGTATGGGACCTGGAAGGAAAGCAATACTACGATTTTATCGGAGGTATAGCGGTTAATGCCCTGGGTTATAGTCATCCTAAATTAGTTCAGGCCATTAAGGATCAGGCTGAAAAGTTAATTCATTGTTCCAATCTTTATTATAACGAACCACAGATAATTTTAGCTCAGATGTTGGTAGAGCTTTCTTGTGGTGATAAAGTATTTTTTGGTAACAGCGGGGCAGAGGTAAATGAAGGGGCAATTAAAATTGCGGTTAAATATTTTAAAGAGCAAAATAAAGATAAACACAAAATAATTTATATGAAAGATTCTTTTCACGGCAGGACCATTGGTACTTTAGCAGCAACTGGGAAATATAAATATCAGAAAGATTATCTTTCTCTTTTACCTAAATTTAAGCAAGCTATATTTAATGACCTCGAATCAGTAAAGGCGGCAGTTGATGACCAGGTAGCAGCAATTATAGTAGAACCGATTCAGGGTGAGGGCGGAATTAATATTGCCAGTAAAGAATTTATAGAAGGGTTAAGAGAGTTATGCAATAAAAAAGATATGTTATTGATTTTTGATGAAATCCAATGCGGCTTGGGAAGAACCGGAAAAGTATTTGCTTACCAATATTACAATATAGAGCCGGATATCTTAACTCTTGCTAAATCCTTGGGAGGAGGATTACCCGTTGGAGCTTTGATTGCTAAAGAGGAAGTGGCCTTCTCTTTTAAACCCGGTGATCACGGAACTACTTTTGGCGGCAATCCTGTGGCTTGCGCAGCAGCAATTGCTAATTTGAAGGTAATACAGGAAGAAAATTTGATAGCCAAATGCCAAAAGAAAGGAGAATATTTCAGAAAGAAATTAGAAGAACTTAAAGAAAAATATCCTGAATATATCAAAGAAATAAGAGTATTAGGTTTGATGGTGGGATTAGAGATAAAAAAAGATGGTCCGGGGGTAGTAAAAAAATGCTTAGAAAAAGGGGTATTAATTAATTGTACAGCAGGTAATGTTTTACGCTTCTTACCGCCGTTAATTGTAAAGGAAGAAGAAATAGATTATCTGATAGAAATTTTAGATAAAATTTTTGAAAAATTATAATAAAAAGTAAAAAGGAGTATAGAAAAATGAAAAAAATAAAAAAAGTAGTTTTAGCTTATTCGGGAGGATTGGATACTTCTGTGGCCATTAAATGGTTAAAAGAGAATTATTGTGAGGAAGTAATTGCGGTGGCAGTTGACGTAGGTCAACAGAGTGATTTAGAATATGTAAAGGAAAAAGCCCTTAAAG
>JAYEJO010000103.1:0-7136 GCA_034660595.1 Candidatus Caldatribacteriota bacterium | reverse complement strand
GCTACCGCTTATTCTCGACCTTTAATATCTAAAATTATGGTTGAGATTGCCGAAAAAGAACAGGCGGAAGCTGTTGTTCATGGCTGTACAGGGAAGGGTAATGATCAGGTAAGGTTTGAAGTTTCTATCGCTGCTTTAAATCCAAACTTGCAGGTAATTGCTCCAGCTCGAGAATGGGGATTTACCCGGGACGAAGAAATTGAATATGCTAAGGAGCATCAGATTCCGGTCCCCGTAGATATGGAAAATCCATACAGTGTGGATCAGAATTTATGGGGAAGATCTATTGAATGCGGGGTATTGGAAGATCCCTGGGTTGAACCACCCAAAGAAGGGGTTTACGAATGGACAGTAAGCCCGGAGAAGTCTCCTGACAAACCGACTTATCTGGAGATATGTTTTGAAAAGGGAGTGCCGCAGAGTATAAATGGAGAGAAGATGTCTCTGACGAATCTAATTTTGAGCTTAAATAAAATTGGAGGAGAAAATGGAGTAGGACGAGTAGATATGGTAGAGAACAGATTAGTAGGGATTAAATCTCGAGAAATCTATGAATGTCCGGGGGCCACTATCTTAATACAGGCATATCAGGCTTTAGAAGGATTGGTTTATCCTCGAGAATTATCTCATTTTAAACAGATTATTTCTCAAAAATATTCTGAATTGACTTACTATGGCCTATGGTTTTCTGCCTTAAAAGAGGCCCTGGATGGTTTTGTGAAAATAATTAAAGATAAGGTAACCGGGACCATAAAAGTAAAATTGTTTAAAGGTAATTGTGTGGTAGTAGGAAGGAAATCTGAAAATTCCCTATATGATTTTAATTTGGCTACTTATGACCAGGGTGATACTTTCAATCAGGATTTTGCCAAGGGATTTATAGAACTGTGGGGACTGCCTACCAAAGTGTATTCTTCGGTGAATAGGAAAAATAAATAGCGTAGAGCGTGTAGCGTTTAGCGTATAGGAAATTAGTTATCCAGTTACCCGGTTAACCAGTTTGCCAGTTAGTGAATTTCGAGTATCGTATAAAGAAAAAAGTTACAAGATACAAGTTTTGAGTTGCAAGTAGGGGCGTATTGCTATACGCCCTAAATAACCTGATTTCCTCCCCCTTGAGGGGGGAGGATTAAGGTGGGGGTGAAAAAAATGGAAAAATTGTGGGGCGGAAGATTTAAAAAAAATATAAATAAGGAGATGGAAAAATTTATCTCCTCCCTCTCTTTTGACAAAAAATTGATTAAATACGATCTCTTAGGGAGCATCGCCCATGCTCAGATGTTAGGAAAATGCAAAATTATTACCAAAGACGAAAAAGATAAAATCGTTGAAGGATTAAAGCAAATTCTAAAAGAAATACAAGAAGGCAAAATAGAAATTATCACAAAAGAAGCAGAAGATATCCACTCCTGGGTAGAGAATAAACTAAAAAAGAATATAGGAAGTGTTGCCGGGAAGTTGCATACAGCCCGAAGCAGAAATGACCAGATAGCTCTCGATGAGCGGATGTATTTAAAAGAAGAAGTGCTAAAGATTTGGGATCTAATAAAAGATTTACAGAAATCTCTTTTGTTGTCGGCGCAGAAAAATTTAGGGATAATTATACCCGGGTATACCCACCTTCAGCATGCCCAGCCTCTTCTTTTTTCTCATCACCTGATGGCTTATTTTTATATGTTTGAACGAGACAAGGGAAGGATGCAAGATTTATATAAAAGAATTGATGTCTTGCCCTTGGGCTCTGCCGCATTAGCGGGAACTTCTTTTCCTATTGACAGAGAGTATGTAGCTTCCCAACTTGGCTTTAAGCAAATTACTGAGAATAGTCTTGATGCGGTGAGCGATAGAGATTTTATTTTGGAGTTTTTATCTGCTTCAGCTATCTTGATGATGCATTTGAGTCGCTTAGGGGAGGAATTGGTATTATGGTCCTCTCAAGAATTTGATTTTATTGAGCTGGATGATTCTTTCTGTACCGGAAGCAGTATTATGCCTCAGAAGAAAAATCCTGATGCTGCAGAATTAATCAGAGGAAAAACCGGACGGGTCTATGGAAATTTAATAAATCTTCTAACCATGATGAAGGCCTTACCCCTGGCTTATAATCATGATATGCAAGAAGACAAAGAACCTTTATTTGATACCGTATCTACTTTAGAAACTTCTTTATTCTTAATGAGCAAGATGATAGAGACTATGCAGGTTAATAAAGAAAAAATGGAAGTAAGCACCAGGGGAGATTTTTCTACTGCTACCGAGTTGGCGGATTATTTAGTGAAAAATGGTTTATCTTTTAGAGAAGCCCATAAATTAGTAGGCGGTATAGTTATTTATTGTTTGGAAAATAAAAAATATTTGGAGGATTTAACTCTTTCGGAATTAAAAGCATTTCATAAAAATTTCAGTGAAAAAGTTTTAGAAATATTAAAACTCCAATCTGCTGTTGAAGCTAAAAACTCTTTTGGAGGAACTTCTTTAAAAAGGGTAAAGGAGTCTATCCAAAAAGCTAAAAAAATATTAGAAGGAAAGCAATAATTAATAATAAAATTAATATTGTTTTACCTCATACCGTTGTCATTCCCGCGGAAGCGGGAATCCAGGATAGTTTCTTTTCTTCATAATTTCCCATCCACCTCATTTAGAAATTTTTATTTTATGCGCGTATAATAAATTAAATACACTATTTTTAACACTTTGATTTTTTGTGTCTTTCCTTTGTTATTCCCTCGAAAGAGGGAATCCAGCATCTTTCCTCATTTTTCTCTTATCAAGAAGAGCAATTAAAATAAGGCTTACAGAAACTTTTAGAAAAAATATGAAAAAAATTTAAAAAATTTTTCAAAAAAAGAAGGATTTTTGAAATAGATGTAGTATAGTAGTATAAAGTATAATGTATAATGTATACAATTATTCGAATTAAATCTAAATTCTCAAGATATAGATGTTTTAAATTATCTTAGATTGGGAGATATGAATAATGGAAAATATTTCAAAAATAGAAGGATACGAATTACTAAGCCAAAAAGTTTATCGAGTATTAAAAATGGAAATTGTTAAAGGGGCAATAAAACCAGGGGCTAAATTATTGGAAGGTAAAATTGCCGAACAAATGGGTATAAGTAGGACTCCCGTCAGAGAAGCTTTAAGAGAATTAGCTGCCGAAGGATTTGTAAAGATGAATCCAAATCAGGGAATGATAGTGAATAATGCTTCTATCGAAGATGTTCATAATGTTCTGCAAATCCGCGGTGTTTTAGAAGGATTAGCCGCTCGTTTAGCTGCCACATTGATTAGCAAAGAAGAAACTAAAAAATTAGATAGTTATATTAAACAAATGGAAAAATTTACCGACAGGAATGATCCACTGGCTTTTAGTGACATAGATGCTAAATTCCATGAGTTAATTGTAAATTGCTGTGGTAATAAACAATTAATACAAATTCGTAAAAATATAAGTGAACAAGTAAATAGATATCGAATCAAATCTCTCAATGTCCCGGGAAGACTCAAATATTCATTAAAAGAACATCAAGAAATTGCAGAAGCTTTAAAGATAAAAGATTCAAAAAAAGCAGATATGTTGAGCAGGAAACATATTGAAAGCGCCATGGAAAATTTTTTAAGCCATATGATAGGCAAAGAGGAAGACAAAAATCAAAATGCGTGGAATTAAAGCTAATCAAATAAAAAATAAAGTGAAGGAGCTATTTCTCAAGGCTAATTTTTATATAAATCCAGACCTTATACAACGATTAGAACAGGCCTTAGAAGAGGAGACTTCTCCTATAGGGAAACATGTCTTAAAGATGATTATAAAAAATAATGAGATTGCCTCGCGGGAAGAGGTTCCCATATGTCAGGATACCGGAATGGCAGTAGTATTTATGGAAGTGGGGCAGGAAGTTCATTTAGTGGATGGTGACTTTACCGAAGCTATAAACCAGGGAGTTAAAGAGGCTTACCAGGAAGGATATCTTAGAAAATCTGTAGTAGATGACCCGGTCTTTGAAAGAAAGAATACCAAAACTAATACCCCGGTGATTATTTATACTGATATAGTCCCCGGAGATAAGATTAAATTTTTAGTAATGCCTAAAGGGTTCGGTAGCGAAAACATGAGTACTATAGCCATGTTAAAACCAGCTGATGGAGAGAAAGGAATTATAGATTTTGTGGTAGAAACAGTAAAGAAAGCCGGCTCCAATCCCTGTCCTCCAACTATAATCGGGGTAGGTATAGGAGGGACTGCCGATAAGGCAATGGTAATAGCCAAAAAAGCTATTGCCAGAAAGATTGGCAGCCATAATAAAAACGTTAAGTATGAAGCAATGGAAAAAGAGGCATTAAGAAGAATAAATAATTTAGGCATCGGTCCGGCAGGCTTGGGAGGGAATATTACCTCTTTAGCAGTACACATAGATTACTTGCCTACTCATATAGCTGGGCTCCCGGTAGCAGTAAATGTATGCTGTCATGCCGCTCGGCATGCTGGAGGAATAATATAAAAAGAAATATTTTAAACCAGGAATAAAATCTATGAAAAAAGCGATAAAAATAACTACCCCTTTACATGAAGAAAAAATTATCCAATTAAAAACCGGGGATTTTGTAAATATTACTGGCAATATTTATGGTGCCAGAGATGCTGCCCATAAAAGATTTTTTGAATTAATTGAAAAAGGAAAGAAACTTCCTATAGATCTAAAAGGGCAAATTATTTTTTATGCCGGTCCGACTCCTACTAAACCAGGACATTCTTGCGGCTCTGTCGGTCCTACTACCAGTTATCGAATGGACACCTACACTCCGGAATTACTGGAAAGAGGTCTTAAGGGGATGATTGGCAAGGGCCTGCGTTCAAAAGAAGTTATGAAAAGCATTAAAAAAAATAAAGCAATATACTTTGCAGCAATAGGGGGAGCGGCTGCTCTGATTGCTAAAAGTGTAAAAAAATCTGAAGTAGTAGCCTATAAAGATTTAGGGGCAGAAGCAGTCTTTAGATTTTATGTAGAGGATTTTCCTGCAATAGTGGTGGTAGATTCAGCAGGAAACAATTTATATGAAACCGAACCACCAAAATATAGAAAATAATCAAATTAAATAAATTTAACTAAAAAAGGAGATTGTAAAATGAATATTTATGAAGAGGCCTTAAAGCTGCACGAAGAGAATAGAGGCAAGATCGAAGTAATAAGTAAGACCGAAGTAAAAGATATGCACGACTTAGCCGTAGTCTATACTCCTGGAGTAGCCGAACCCTGTAGAAAGATCCACGAAAAAACTTCAGAAGTATACAAGTATACTTCCAAAGGGAATATGGTAGCAGTGGTAAGTGATGGGACTGCAGTTTTAGGTCTGGGAGATATCGGTCCGGAGGCAGCTTTACCGGTCATGGAAGGGAAGGCCGTCCTCTTTAAGCACTTTGCCAATGTAGATGCCTTTCCTATTTGCCTCGCTACCAAAGACCCGGACAAAATTGTGGAAGCTGTAACTTTAATAGCTCCAAGTTTTGGAGGAATCAACTTAGAAGATATCAGTGCTCCGCGTTGTTTTGAAATAGAAGAAAGATTGAAAAAAATCTTAGATATCCCGGTATTTCATGATGACCAACATGGCACTGCAATCGTAGTGTTGTCTGGCCTGATTAATGCTTTAAAGGTAGTAGGTAAAGATTTAGACAAGATAAAGGTAGTAGTAAACGGAGCAGGAGCCTCAGCCATAGCAGTATTAAAATTCATTATGTCTGCAGGGGTAAAAAATGCTATTCTTTGTGATTCTAAAGGAATCATCTATGATGGAAGAAAAGAAAATATGAATCCGGTTAAAGAAGAGATGGCGAAAATTACCAATCAAGATAAAATTAAAGGAACATTGGCAGATGCTATAGTAGGAGCTGATGTATTCTTAGGCTTATCAGTAGCAGGAGTTTTAAAACCAGAGATGGTAAAAACTATGGCTAAAGATTCTATTATCTTTGCCATGGCTAATCCCATTCCCGAGATTATGCCCGATATAGCCAAAAAAGCAGGTGCCCGCATTGTGTGTACCGGCAGATCTGATTTTCCTAACCAGGTCAACAATTGTCTCGGTTTCCCTGCCATCTTCAAAGGAGCACTAAAAGTAAGAGCAAGTCAAATAAATGAAAAGATGAAATTAGCAGCTGCCTATGCCCTGGCTTCCCTAATCTCAGAGGATGAATTAAATGATGAGAATGTTATTGCAGATGCCTTTGACCCTCGCGTGGTGGAAGTAGAATCAGAAGCAGTAGCTAAAGCGGCCATAGAGAGCGGGGTAGCAAGAATTTAGTAAAATTAATTAAAAATTGGAAATAATTTATAGGAATCTTTCAATAATTCTAAAATATGAAAAATAAAACTATTATTATTTTAATAAAGGCAAAAAAATGAAATTAAAATATGGTAAAGAGAAAATTCGATTACCAATTGAAGATAAAAATATAATAAAAATATTAAACTTAAAAAAACAAGAAGTTCTACTAAATCCGGAAAATAGTTTAAAAGAACTTTTTAAAAACCCGATTAATAGTCCTTCTTTGAGAGATTTAATTATTCAGAAAAAAGCCAGTAAGATTTTAATCATTGTAAACGATATAACCAGACCTACGCCTTATGAAATAATATTACCCCCACTCTTAGATGAATTGAGGCAAATTGGGATTAAAAAAGAAAATATAATTTTTATCATTGCAACAGGTATACACCGCAGTAATTCCCCAGAAGAAATAGAGGAAATGTTTGGGAAAGATATATTTTTCAATTATAAGTTTATTAATCATGACTGCGATGACCCGCATTTAAAAGATTTTGGTAATTTGGAAAACGGTAATAAGCTTTGGGTTGACCCGATTGTCTCGGATACAGATTTTATAATTACCACAGGAGTAATAGTTCCTCATTATTTCGCCGGTTTTTCCGGGGGAAGAAAATCCATCCTTCCCGGTATTTGTGGGAGAAATACTATTGAAGCTAATCATGCCAGGATGGTTCACCCCGATGCTCGAGCTGGTAATCTTAGAAACAATCCTGTTCACCAAGAGATGCAGGAAGCTGCAGAAAAAGTCGGAGTTGATTTTAATATCAATGTAGTTACTGATGAAAACCACCAAATAGTAGAAA
>JAYEJO010000102.1:11098-12687 GCA_034660595.1 Candidatus Caldatribacteriota bacterium | reverse complement strand
TTTATCTTTATTTTAGAAAAAACATTATATGTTTAACTAATTTATTTTATAGCTTCTTTTACTTTTTGTGCAATTTCTTCCGGTACCCATTTTGTCCATACATCTTCTCTGGTCTTTAAGAACCAAATTGCTGCCTCCCTGCTACTGCACTCGTTTTCCATCATATAGGATAGGGATGCACTAGCCATGGCGCTGGTAGTATGGTAATTTTTAAGAAATTCTACCACTTCCTGTGCTCTTTCGGGGAGGTCTTTGTTAATGGCAATAGCAATATCCTGGGCTGCAAATTCACAGGCATAACCACCTTCCTCAGTCCATTTTTCAGCACTATAAGGTTCATCTTCCAACAGGGTCATATCCAGCATACCCATAACCCAGGTAGGTTCCCAGTAATAAGCTACGATGGGTTCACCTTTCTCGTAAGCACCAACAATTGCTGCACTTAAGGCACTATTCGAACCGGGACTAAAATAATTATAAGATCCATCCAAATCAGCACTTTTGACTTTTGCTCTCAAAATTTCGTCAACTTTCCAACCGGGAGGAGCACCATAAATTCTACCCTTGGAAGGATCTTCTTCATCCTTAAATACTTCCCAATAATCTTTTAAATCTTTAACAGTTTTTAAATCAGGTGCCATTGGTTCAATTCCCCTTTTACTGTCACCCTTAATTACGTAAGTAGGAACATAAAGTCCCTGGGCGTTATCGTTAAAATTTACCGATGTCTCTATAATTGTCCCTTCCTTTATAGGGTCATAATAGGTATCTGCTAAATTAGTGGTCCAGATTTCCATGTAGGCATCAATATCCCCTTCCTTTAATCCTAAGAATGTAGCTGCTGTAGAACCGGATATAACCTCCGTAGGATAACCATAACCTTCTTCTATTATCGTTTGGGCTACACCATTGTGAAATCTGACACTAGGCCAACCCGGATCTGCAAAGACAATCTTATCTTTTGCTGATACGCTCACCGTCAAGCTTATCAAGACTATGCTAATTAACAATATAAATATAACTGAAAATATTTTGTTTTTCATAAAATTTATTTAATCTCCTTTTTTTAATTTTTACCAAGTAAAAATACTTCATATTAAGATGACTTAACGTTTCATAAATTATTCTAATAAAACAATTCATTAAAAATAATTGTGTTTAATTATAACAATTTAGATACCTCCTTTTTTGTTTGTCAATATTTATATTGTAATTAATTACAGTATAAATATTGACGCTGCGGTTAAGTGTGACAACGTAAGATTAATAAAATAAGTAAAAAATGTTGTAGCCGGGATGGCTATTCGAAGGAATGCTGAAGAGATTTAAATATAAATTTGAATTGTTTTTTTATAATATTTTTTAACATTGTATTATAAATTATATCTGATTTCTCTTAAAAAATCAAATGTGTGTACGAGTCTGCCCAACTGGCATATAGTTGAGGAGTCGTCTATTAAAAATTATAATCAATATAATAGATATCGATATAATTTATCAAATTTGTTTTAAATAACACCTTATTTTAAATAAATAACTGTACCTATTATTAGAGCAATCTTTACGGGAAAACGGGAACGGAGAACCGT
>JAYEJO010000102.1:4758-10998 GCA_034660595.1 Candidatus Caldatribacteriota bacterium | reverse complement strand
TGATTTACTTTATTCGGTAATGACTTTTAAGGGAACAGGTATAAATTCTACTCCTAATTCCACTCCGTTTACTACTAAATAACCGTTCATTACTCCCAGAACTCCCATCATCCAGGGTTGCTGAGCAATGGTTGCTTTCATATCTCCTGCTTTGATAGCATCAAGAGCATCGGGCACAGCATCAAACCCTACAACAAACATCTCATCTTGTCTCTTAGCTGCTTTTATGGCCTGAATAGCACCCAGAGCCATTTCGTCATTCTGAGCAAATACTGCATCGATCTTCGGTTGAGCCTGTAGGATATTTTCCATAACACTCATTCCTTTAGCCCTGTCAAAATCAGCGGTCTGCTTCGCAGCTAGTTTGATGCCGGAGAACTTAGCAATATAGGTGTCAAAACCCTTGCCTCTCTCTCGGGCAGCAGATGCACCGGTAATTCCTTCTAATTCTACCACGATACCCTTTTCTCCTAATTGCTCTACCAGATAGGCTGCAGCCATCTCTCCACCTTTGACATTATCAGAAGCAATATGCAGAGCTACAACTCCACCATTGACACTACGGTCAATAGTTAAGAGAGGAATACTAGCTTTATTAGCCTGTTCAACTGCTGGAACTAAAGCATCGGCATCAGTAGGATTTAAGAGAATAACATCAACTTTTTTCTGGATTAAGTCTTCGATATCAGATACTTGTTTGGCCGGGTCATTCTGAGCATCCATCACTACCAAATCTACATCAAGGACTTTTGCCTGCTCTATGGCACCATCCCTTAAGATTACAAAGAAAGGATTGTTCAGAGTAGAAACTGATAATCCGACAGTCATGCTGCTCGCAAAAGCTGAAACCCCTAAAATTGCTACCAAACAAAGTGCAAGTAATAATTTTTTCATTTGAAAAACCTCCTTATTTTTTTAAGATACAGTAATGTTAATTAACAAAGATTCTTTTTTCTATTCTTTCACCCCCCCTTTTTTTGGCAATTTCTCATTTCTTGCCACTTTGAGCTACTGTTACCGCTATTAGGATGACTATCCCTTTAACCACCTGCTGGTAAAAGGACGAAACATTAAGCATGTTTAATCCATTGTTTAAGATGCCCATAATAAAAGCTCCAACCAAAGTCCCCCACAGCTCTCCTTCTCCACCAAAAAGACTGGTTCCCCCCAAGACTACAGCTGCAATAGCATCTAACTCATAACCCATACCAGCTGTTGGTTGGGCAGAATTAAGCCGGGAAGCCAAAACCATACCAGTTAATCCGGAAAGAAAACCGCTAATTGCAAAGGTAGAAATAATAACATTATCTACTTTTATTCCTGATGCCCGGGCAGCATTAATATTACCTCCGGTGGCGTAGACATAACGACCGAAACGGGTTAATTTTAAAACAATATACGCTAATATAAATATAATTAACATTAATATTATGGGGAAGGGAACATCCCCTATATACCCTCTCCCTAAAAAAGCGAAAGAAGAAGGCAAACCGGTAATCGGGCGTCCATCGGTATAAACCAGGGTTCCTCCCCGGGCTATAGCCATCATGGCCAGAGTTGCGATAAAGGCAGGTATCTTTAATTTAGTAATTACTAACCCATTAAAAGCCCCTAAAGCAGTTCCCAGAGCCAGGCCGGCAAGAACACCTAAAAACACTCCTCCATTTTGCATTGCCCCCGCTCCTACTGCCCCGGAAAAAGCCAATACAGAACCTACAGAAAGGTCTATGCCAGCCCCCAGAATTACAAAGGACATACCCACAGCCAGGAAAGCAACAATAGAAGTCTGCCTCATTACAATAAGCATATTAGATATAGTGAAAAATCGCTCGGACAAAATAGAGAAGGCGGTAATTAATCCGATTAAACCGATTAATATACCATATCGTCGAATTATATCTTTAAACTTTAAATTTTTCATATTAAGATACCTTTTTCCTTATAGCAAATTTTAGAATATCCTCCTCCGTTGAACTCTGCGGATCTAATTCTGTAGTAATTCTCCCCTCGCTCATTACTAAAACACGATGGGCAATTCCTAATATTTCGGTAAATTCGGAAGAGATAAAGATTATCCCCATCCCTCTTTGGGCCAGAGTATTAACAATTTTATAAATTTCTAATTTAGCTCCTACATCTATCCCCCTGGTGGGTTCATTCATAATCAAAATCTTAGGCCTGGTGAGCAGCCATTTACCAACTACCACCTTCTGTTGATTACCTCCGCTTAATGATTCTATTTTCTGGGAAAAGGAAGCAAAACGAATAGATAATTCTTCCTGTGCTTCTTTAGCCAGTAAGGATTCCCTCTTCAGGTCAATAAAATATTTCCTGGCAATATCCCGGTAAAGCGCAGGAAGAGTAAGATTTTCTAATACGCTCCTAACAATAACTAATCCCAATTCCCTTCGATCTTCAGGTAGTAAAGCCAGACCGTGTTCAATGGCTTTAAAAGGCGAATTTATTTCTACTTTTTCTCCTTTTATATATATCTCTCCTCTATCCAATTGATTTAATCCAAAGATAGCCATAGCTACTTCCGAAAGACCGGAACCTACCAGCCCGGCCAGACCAAGAATTTCCCCTTCTTTAAGCTGAAAGGAGACATCTGAAAATTGTCTTTCTTTATTGATTTTTTTTACTTCTAAGACTACTTTGGCTTCTTTTTTATGTTTTACCCTGGGAGGAAAAACAAAATCCAAGGAGCGGCCGACCATATTATTAATCACCTGATTACGGTCAATCTGGGCAACCGGTTTAGTCAAGATTAATTCCCCATCCCGCAGGATACTAACTTTATCAGCTATCTCAAATATCTCTTCTATGCGATGAGAGATAAAAAGCGTGGTAACCCCCTTGGCTTTTAGCCCGCGAACTACCTCAAAGAGGCGGCTGGTTTCTTCCAAAGTTAAGGCAGCGGTAGGTTCATCCATAATAATAATTTTAGAATTTAAAGATAAGGCTTTAGCAATCTCTACCACTTGCTTCTGGGCAACAGTTAAGTCTCTTATCTTTAAGCGAGAATCTAAATGGAACATCTTCAGAGAATCTAAAATTTCCTCGGTCTTTTTATACATTAAGTTACTATCCATAAAGGATAGATGTCCTCTGGTTAATTCCCGACCTAAAAAAATATTTTGAGCTACGTCTAAAGTAGGGACTAAACTAAATTCCTGATGGATTAAACTAATTCCATAACCATAGCCGTCAGAAGGAGAATTAATTTGAGCTTCCCGGCCAAATACTTTGATAATCCCGGTATCGCGCAGCAATTCCCCTACAGCTATTTTCATCAGAGTCGATTTGCCAGCCCCATTTTCTCCTACAATGGCATGAACATCAGCTTTTTTTATCTGAATGCTGACGTCCTTTAAGGCCTGCACCCCGGGGAAACTTTTAGAAATATTAATAAATTCCAAGGCTAAATCGTTCAAAATGTCACTCCTGAGATTAGAATAATATTGGCATAAGGACTGCATTCTCCTGTCCTAACAATCGCTCTGGCTTGTCTAGACAATTCTTTTAACTCTTCATGGGTAATAAATTTAACTTCCCCAATCAATGAAGAAATTAAATTTAGGGTTTGGGGGTTTTTCTCTTTAATTTCTTTTGCCACATAAGCCTCTTCGACCTTTAATTCGGAAAGAACTGCCGGTAGGACTTCTGCAAAAGAAGGAGCTCCGCATTTTAAAACCAAATCAATTCTTTCCACTTCCTTGGGAATAGGTAGGCCGGCATCAGCAATGATTAACATGTCCCGATGCCCCATCTCAGAGATAACTCGATTAAGTTGAGGATTTAAAATTCCATTTTTTTTCATCTTTAAACCTCCAATCTGCTTACTGAATTACGTTCAATAAGCTCAGTTTTAAGCTCTACAGATTTCTCTATTTTCTTCTTATCTATCACTTTAAGCAAAGTCTCAACTGCCTTCTGGCCCATCAGGTAAGTAGGCTGAGCAATGGTGGTCAAAGGAGGATAAGTGCAATCAGAAAATGGTATGTTATCAAAACCGATTATGGATATATCTTCTGGTACCCGAACCTTTAATTGGGCAAAAGCCTTTAAGGCCCCGATAGCCATCAGGTCATTAGCCGCAAAGATAGCCGTAGGCAGTTCATCTGAATTCTTTAGCTGAGGCCAATGGTGCATTATTTTCTGATAAGCAGTGTCCAGGCGAAAATCAGCCGTCAATTCTTTTTTCCAATTTATATGGACTTCTTTCAAGGCAGCCGTATAACCTTTTTCTCTTTCCTGGTTAGTTTTGGTCCCTTCTATTCCAGCTAAATATATTATCTTCCTGTGCCCCATGGTCAGCAAATATTTAACTGCAGAATAAGCCCCGGCAAAATTATTTACCTTAACAATGGGAGTCGTCATCCCATTTATCTCTCTATCAATAAGCACTATGTTCATCTTTTTAAGCAAGGACATCTCTTCTTCGGGAAACTCCTTCTCTCGATAACCAGCTACCGTTAAAATTACTCCATCTACCCGTCGGGAATATAAAAGCTTTAAATAACGACCTTCCTTTTCCTGGCTATCATCTGAATTCACCACCAATACACTGTATCCATACTTTTCACAAACATCCTGAACTCCTCTTACTAGATTAGAAAAAAATATATTGGTTATATCCGGTATTATTAAACCTATATAATTTGTCCTTCTCTTGGGCATATTTGCTGCCATCATATTAGGAATATATGCTAATTCCTTTACGGCATTCATAACTTTCTGGCGAGTATCTTCCGCCACTATTTCGGGGGTATTCATTACCCTTGATATTGTTGAAGGTGAAACACCTGCTATTTTTGCCACATCATAAATAGTACTCTTTTTTTTCATTCCAATTTCTTCCAATCAATTTCAGATTTATTCGGGAAAGATATTGCTGCCCCTTTCTTCTGGATAGAGTAAGAGGCAGTCAGGTTGGCTGTTTGAATTGCTTGAGCTATATCTTCCTGCTGAAGCATTTCGTATAAAAAGCCGGCAACAAAGCAATCTCCCGCTCCGGTGGTATCTACTACCTGCTTCACCGGTACAGCCGGGAAAGAGAGTAATTTACCCTCATCTTCATATACTGCACCTTGCTTACCTAATTTGACAATAACTTCTTTCACTCCCCGGGATTTAAGGATACGAATGGCTTTTAAAATATTTTCGGTGTGAGCAAGTTCTCTTAGTTCTATCTCATTGGGAAGAAGATAGTCAACTAATTCCCAGATATGATTATTACTTACTTCTCTTACCGGGGCAGGATCCATTATGGTCTTTAAGCCATGTTTTTTGGCAAGTTTTAGGGCTAATAGAATTGATTCTAAGGGGACTTCAAATTGGGTTAAAAACCAGGAAGCGTCATCAAAGAATTTTTCATGTTGGATAATAAAATCTTGGTCAACTCCTCCGTTAGCTCCGGGATAAATTACGATAGAATTCTGACCCTGAGCATTGACCCAGATAGAGGCGGAACCGGTAGAAATTTTTTGACTTTTGGAAATTCCGGTAGTATCTACTCCGCTCTCTTGTAGTGAGGAAAGGGCAAAATCACTAAGGACATCTTCTCCTACTTTGCCTAACATTATAGTAGGAACGTCTAATTTAGCCAAGGCAATAGCCTGATTGGCACCCTTACCTCCTTGAAAGATACCGAAATCATTACTAACGAGAGTTTCACCGGGTTGAGGGTAGCGAGAGACAAAGGAAACAAAATCTATATTGATACTTCCTAATACCAGCACTTTTTCCATAATTTCTCCTGTTTATGAAATCGATTTCTGATATCGATTTCATAATAGCATAAATTTTTTCCCTTTGTCAAATAAAAATTAGATAATGTTAGATTATCGGTGAAAATCTTCACTCAAACAATGCAGATAAATTCTCTTCTTTGCGGTAAACAATTTTATAGAACTAAATGCAAAAAGCTATGGCTTCAATCTCTATCTCTGCATCTTTGGGAAGACGGGATACTTCCACACAGCTGCGTGCCGGAAATTTCTCTTTAAAATATTCGCCATAAACTTTATTAATCCGGGAAAAATTATTCATGTCTTTAAGAAATATGGTAGTTTTAACTACATTCTCCAAACCTACGGAATAAGGCTCTAAAACTGCTTTCAAATTTTCCAATACCATTCTGGTTTTTGCTTCAATATCTCCCTCTATCATCTCCCCGATCTCAGGGTTAATGGGAAGTTGCCCGGACGCAAATATTAAATTCCCCACCTTTAAGGCAGG
>JAYEJO010000102.1:0-4658 GCA_034660595.1 Candidatus Caldatribacteriota bacterium | reverse complement strand
TAGATTTTATAATATTTTTTATTAGGAATAATAATAGTAGAAGTCTGAAGTCCTGCTAAATTAAAAGTTTTGCTCGGTGCGGTGCAGGTAATTGAATTATGGGCAAATGCCGGTGAAATTGAAGCAAAAGGAATATGTTTGTATCCTTTAAATAAAATATCACCATGGATTTCATCAGAAACAACGATAATATGGTGTTTTAAACAAATTTCTCCCAGTATAATAAGCTCTTCTTTCTGCCACACCCTCCCCACCGGATTATGCGGACTGCACAATATCAATAACTTTACTCTGGGGTCGTCAACCTTCCTTTCTAAATCATCGTAATCCATAAAATATTTTTTATTACTAAGTTTTAAGGGATTATTCACTACATGGCAGCCATTATTTTCTATTACTCGAAAAAAAGGATAATAAACCGGCGGTTGAACAACAACCTTATCACCGGGTTGAGTAAATGCTCTGATAATAAAACTTAAGGCAGGGACGATTCCCGGACTAAAAGCCAGCCAGTCTTTTTTTACTTTCCAATTATGTCTTCTTTCCATCCAGTCAATTATTGCCTGGTAATAAGAATCCGGCCTGGAGGCATAACCATAAATACCATGTTCGGCGGCCTTTTTTATGGCTTCAATTACCGGTTTAGGTGACCTAAACTCCATATCGGCAATCCACATGGGAAGCACGTCGTTGGGGATATCGCCAAATTTAGTTTTCAGTTCATCCCACTTTACAGAATGATAATTAGTGCGGTCAATAACCTCATTAAAGTCATACTTCATCACATTGCTCCTCAAGTAATAAATTTTTAAAATCTTCGCGGCTATTTGCGAATTTCATTTTCAATTGCCTTTTCAACTTTTCTTTTTGCTTCTTCCCATAATTCTTTTGCCCTCTTTTTTGTTTCATGTGATTGCTCAATTAGTGATGAGATTTCTTCTTGAACTTTTCTATAAAGGATTGGAACTTGTAAATTTCTAATCTGTTCGGGTCTCCAGTGGGTAATTGCCGACCCTCCACCATCTCTTTCAATCTGCATATTCCCGATAATTGAATTAATACAAAGGGCTAAGTATTCTTTGTTAATTTTATTTTCATCAATCTCTAATATCAGAATATTACCAGCGGCAATTCCTTCTGCAGGTTCTTTTACCACATAAGCTATTCCTGGCATTACATCTTTAGTTAAAAGAAAATCTCCGACCTTGGGTTCATAAAGGGGTGTAAGTTTTTGAAAGTCAATTATAAATTCCTTAAGTCTTGCTATTTTAGAACGCTCTTTTAAACATTCCATAAAACTATCATAAGTGGCCTGAAAATACTCTGCATCTATACGATGAACTCCAAACGCTTTAGAAAGATTAGCAGTATAAGAAAGTTCATATTTTGCCTGGAAACCTTTTAGTCCCAGTTTTTCTAAAAGAAGTTTTTCAGCCTGGGAGTAAAGGGATTTTGTTTTTTCGATTAGATCAAAAGAGTTTTTAGCAAGTGTCTCTATCTCCTGCTGAAAATCCGCATCAAATAGAGGAATTAGAAGTTCTTCTACTTCTCTACAACTTAAGTTAAACTGCTCGGTTTGCCTGCTTAACATCCAAAGCTGTTCTCTACCATATTTGGAGTTTATAAATATAGTCAGATAGAAGGGATTGAGCAAATTCTCATCCGTTTTTATTACTGCGATATTTTGGGTGGTTGCTGATTGTGGATGATAATCTAAAAAAATCGCCGCTCTGCCAATGCTGTCATAGTGTGCTCCTCTAATGGTTACCGTAACATCCTTAAATTTTAAGTAATCACTCCCCGATAAGCTTCGAGCAGGCAAGAAATCTGAATTTTCAAAATCAATTAATCCTTCCCTTAAATTATCTGTCTTTAAAAAATGAATTCTTATATCACCCCGGTAAATATCTCGATCTCTCGGGGTATATCCCGTCCTAACCGGTTCTGCTACAAGATATCCTAATTTTCTGATAATAGCAATTTTCTTCAGGTCCTTCTCTAATTTAAGAAAACTTTTACGGTAATGACCTGCATCAAACCTTTTATCGCCTTCAATTTCTGATAATTTCACAATGCTTATTCTGGCCATATCTTTAAGGCCCCCAGAAATTAAAATTCTGCTCTTTGGCAAATTTAACAAAAGCCTCGGCTATTTCATCCAAATCATGGTCAATTATGCTGCGTCCATATTCATCCAAAAGAAGCCCTCCCTTAGGCCCTCTTTTATATCTATATTCTCCTTTATTATCTTTAAGCGATTTTTGATTCACCGCAAAGAAAATAGGATAATCAATTTCTTTTATCGCTTTGCCGTCTATCCAGAAGTTCTTAAATTGTTCGGTTATCTCTTCATCATTTAAGGTTAAATAGATTTGCCCGCCCAAGGTTCTTTGAGAAATCTCTTTATTAAACTTTTCAATTTCACCGGTCAAGGCATCAATTTCTTTTCTTGTTTCTTCTATCTTTTTATCATCTAAAATATTGCCCTTTAATTTTTTTTGTGTCTCCTTTAAAAGAACTTGCATTTCCTGTAATTTCTCAATTAAAGCTTTGAGTGATTTCTTACTTTTGATTTTTTCGGTCTCTTCAACGTCCGAACCTTCAATGCTTTCTCCTGATTTTATCTTTTTTTCAAAATAGGTATTAACAAAAGATTTTAGTTCTTCAGACAGCTCTCCCTCGCACAATAATTTATCCCAACTTATATTTTGGTAATATTTTTTTGCTTCTTCTACCAGGTCGACACATTCAGTTAGAGCTTTGAGTGATTTTTTCCTCTTAATTTCTTCGATTTTTTCAGTCTCTTCTGTCTCTTCAACGTCTGAACCTTCAATTTTTTCTTTTAATTTATTCCTCGTTTCTTCTTCTATTTCCTCTCTTTCCTCAAAATATGTCTCAATGAAAGATTTTAATTCTTCGTTCAGTCCTTCCTCAGACAGCAATTTATCCCAACTCACATCCTGATATTCCTTCTTTAATTGTCCTATAAACTCGAACCATTCCCCTTTACATTTTACTTTAATCTCCCGAATTTTCTTTTTTTCCTCATCAGTATATTTTTGCAAAAACAAGATACTTGTTTTTATTCCGGCGTGAGGTTTAAAGGTGTTTCTGTGTAAACCCACTACTGCCAAAATTCTCGCTTCATCTATAATGAATCTACGGATATATTCGGCGCTTGCACTATTTAACAAGACTTGAGGCAAAACAATTGCCATTCTACCACCAGGTCTTATAAACTGTAATGAACGATTTAAGAAAAGGATGTGTCGATCTATCTGCTTTACTAATCTACTATTTTTCACTGCCAATTGATAAAGCCTTAAAACATCTCTTTCTTTCACTTTGTCTGAAAAAAGCGGATTGGTCATGAGGAGGTCAAAATCAAAATACAAAAACCTGTTTTGATTTTCTCTATCTTTCTCAGGGTTTTCAGGAAATCTCAGAAGCCTCGGCCTTAAAGAGGCTTTTATTTCATCATTCCATAGCAAAGGATTTAATGAATCACTATATGAACCTCCGCCAAATATATGGGATTTGCCATTTCCGACTATGAGGTTAATAGCTTTAGCGATTTTTATAGCTTCCTTGGTAAAATCTATTCCGTATATATTGTTTTCTGTAAAGCTCTTCGCTGCCATAGGGAGTCCCTTACCGGTAACCACACCACCGGCAACCCACTTAACAGAATGCAGTAGAAAACCTGCTGAACCACAATCCGGATCAATGACAAATTCGTAAGCTTTAGGGTTTAACATTCTTGTCACCATATCCTGAATAGGTCTGGGTGTAAAGAATTGTCCTTCTTTCTTTTTAGACTCCTCGGGAATCAGATATTTAAAAGCTTCGTCAATTATTCGCAAATTTGAATTAAACAATTTTATTTTTTCTAAAAATGATACACAAATTTTTAAATGTGTATCCATGAGTTCTATTTTATCCGTAGAATCGAATACTCCTGCCCAGCTTCTTTTAGCCCCTTCCAGGAGAATAGCAATGGCTCTTTTTACTTTTTCGGGACTTCTGTCTCCGGCAAAAAATTCTAATTGGTAGTCAGGATTATTTATTCCATTCCACTCATCATAGAGCTTAGCATAAATCAATTTGAAAATTTCATCAAAAACCTTAACCCCGGCATCTCGTAAAACTAGTTCTTCAAGATCTAATAAAATTTTTTTAAGTGTATTTTTACCCTGCTTTAGTTCATTGTGTTCCTCTAACCATTTAAAAGACCATCTTTCAGTTAATACATCTTTAAGTGTTTCTGATATTTTGGGGATTCGGGGAATTTCTACAAATAAATTGGGCTCCTCTCTATGGAGTCTAATTGTCTCATCCCCGTTTGACCAAATGCCAATAGGGGCGCTTTCTGTATTACAGTAGCTTTTAAGCTGTTCTAACCCGGCAGTTCGATAGGGTCTTTTTATTTCAAATAAGATATGATAATGTTTTAAATCTTCCTGGAAAACTACAATATCTACGGCTTGAGGTTCTATCCGTGAACCAAAATTAATGGTTTTCTTCACCCTAATTCGTTTTTTGGGATAATTATATTCATTAAGTAATCGGTAAATCCAGAGTTGTCTAATTATTTCTTCCGGCTTGGCTATTTTATATCTATTCTTAATTTGACATTTTATAACATATTTTCCTTCCTG
>JAYEJO010000101.1:0-3057 GCA_034660595.1 Candidatus Caldatribacteriota bacterium | reverse complement strand
TCCAGAATTCTGTATATTTAGATAATTAGGTAAATATCTAAATAAAATTATAGCATATTAATTTAAAAATGCAAATCCTCACCACATTTTCTTTCTTTTCTTTCCCCCCAATCAATGTTAAAATAATTTTATTAAATATTTTTCAAAGTGTTATAATAATAAAATAATTAGTAATTAATAAATCATGTTAAGATTATTTTAATATAACAGATGATATAAGACTGCTCTTAAAGACGGGGAGGATAAACTAAATATGAAAAATTTAATGGATTGGACACAGAAAACTCTGGGTTTAAGTCCGGAGGTACAGATTAAGATATTTGCTTCCCTGGTTATTGCCTTGGTTTTATGGATTCTTTACTCTTTTGGAAATCGGTAATTGGGTAAATGCCGACCAGAGTACCGGTCGAATTATCCATATTCCTAACGGCATGGTGTTGAGCGAGGTGCTGGCAAATTACAGCAAAGGATTTCAATATATCTGGAATGAAATTCCGGTTCTGATAACTTTCGAAAGCAATTGGAAGAAAGCCAAAAAAATATTACAGAAAATTGCCGATAAGGATGCTGAACAATTAAGTAAAGCAGCTGAGAAGAGAGTAAAAGAAGCCAGTAAAAAATTTATGATATTATATTCCAGACTTACCCCCATTGTTTACACCAGTGTGCAGGATAGCGGAGTCTTATTGACAATTCGTTATCTTTGTGAACCTCAACGCCGTCGGGATAGCGAGCAGGCAATTTGGGAAGATATCTTAAAAGAATTTGCCCGGAATAGCGATATAGATTTTGCTTATCCTACCCAGCGCTTCTACAATAACAAGCTTGAGGGCAAAGATATTGTCAAAGGACCGTTATCCCCTGACAAAGTATCAAAAGGGGTTGAAATTAAAGAAAATAATTAAATTGCCATGTTAAAGTGATATAATATTAGTAATTTAAAATTAAAAGAAAATCCAAGAAAGGGGTGAGATTTGTATGCAGTTACAATTGATCGTGGCTATTATTGTAGCTATTCTGGCCGTTGTCTTTGCTCTTCAGAATGCAGTTCCTATCACAGTGAGTTTTTTAACCTGGAGATTTGAAAGCTCATTGGCGCTGGTGCTTTTAATTACTCTTGCTTTGGGAATTATAATGAGCTTATTGGTCTCAGTGCCTTCAATGATAAAAACCAGGAAGATGATTTTCAGTCAAAAGAAGAAGATTCAGGAACTGGAAAACGGTCTACAAAAAGAGACCGAGAATAAAGCAGAAGAAGAAATTGAGGGCGAAGAATCAGAATTACCCTTAAAATAGGTAATCCTAATTAAATCCGTGAATCGATATCCTAAATTATTAGGTATTATATTAATTATTTTTTTATTGCATAAGTTGTACTAATTTTGTTATAATTCTTAGTCAAGAAATCATTTATGAAAAATATCTATTATTACGATATAAATTTTTCACACTAACTCATGGAGGTTTATTTTTATGTTGGTAAATTCCGTTTTGGATGCAATAGGGAACATCCCTTTAATTCAATTAAAAAAAATGTCTTCGGGAAATGTATTTGTGAAAGCTGAGCATCTGAATCCCGGAGGGAGCATTAAAGATAGAGTAGCTAAACATATCATTGAAATGGCGGAAAAAGAAGGAAAACTTAAACCGGGTATGACCATTATTGAGGCAACTTCCGGGAATACCGGAATTGGTTTAACTTTGGTGGGGGTGCAGAAGGGCTATCAGGTAATCTGTGTGATGCCGGAGAATATGAGTGAAGAACGGAAAAAAATAATTCAAGCCTTTGGGGGAGAAATTATCTTCACCTCGGATAAAGGGAGCCTGCCAGAAAGTATAAAAAAAATGAAGGAGATTACCGAAGCAGAACCGGAGAAATATTTTGTCGCTGACCAATTTGTAAATCCTCATAATCCCGAGATTCATTATCAGCAAACTGCTGCTGAAATCTGGAAGGAAATGAAGGGAAAAGTAGATGTCTTCATAGCTGGGGTAGGAAGCGGAGGAACCCTTCAGGGAATTGGAAAATTTCTCAAAGAAAAAAATCCTAAAGTAAAAATTATAGCAGTGGAACCAAAAAACAGTTCTGCCTTATTGGGACATGAACCGGGGCTTCACCAGATTCAGGGAATCGGTGACGGATTTATCCCTGCCGTCCTGGATGTTAAAATGGTGGATATGGTATTTACCGTTACTGATGAGGAAGCTATTGAAACTACTCGCCAACTTTCCAAAGAAGAGGGACTGCTGGTAGGGACTTCATCGGGAGCTAATGTCTTTGCCGCCTTACATGTAGATAATGGGCGAAACCGGGTGGTGACTGTACTACCTGACCGGGCAGAAAGATATTTCAGTACCGCCCTGCTTTAGTTTTGACCAGTTTGTCAAAGGACCGTCCCCTGACAAGTTCTTTATCAATTTAGTGTTATGAGTTTTTTTAGGGAAATATGTTTTCTCTAAAATAAAAAAAGTTGGTAGTCTGGCGGTCATAGCATTAAAATGCCTAAGACCCATAACTTTGCGTCCTACCCTTTCAGATAGTTTGCCTTTTTCAACTTTATAAAATGGTTGTTAAACTAAAAAAATATTCTTTATATTATATATTCCCCATTTCCACTAAATTTAGACATAATTTTGTTAACTTTTATAGCTCCTTTATTTAAAATACTTGAAATAGTTGGATATGTCAAGGTTTTAGATGTTAAAACTCCCCTGACTATAATTTTTCAGTTATCAAATAATAGAGTAAAAAACCGAGAAATAAATTTACATTGCAAATATAATTTTTTAGCATTATAATATAAATTATATAAGAGCAAAATCTGCTGATCATATAATTTTAGATGAGGATGAAGAGAAGGGCCAAAAGCTCTAAGTTCTAAAAAGGATAAGAGGAATAAATGAAGGGTAAAGAAAAAACCAAAGAACAATTAATAGACGAAATGGCGAAATTGCGCCAGCAAATTACTGAGTTACAAAAATCGGAGGTTAAACACCGGCAGATAGAGGAAACATTAAGTGAGGATAAGGAAAAATATCTTACTCTGACAGAATTGA
>JAYEJO010000100.1:0-3069 GCA_034660595.1 Candidatus Caldatribacteriota bacterium | reverse complement strand
GTGAAGAGTGTGGAGTTTTTGGAATTTACGATAAAGAAAATAAAAATTTAAATGTGGCACAATTATCATACCTGAGTCTTTATGCTTTGCAACATCGGGGACAGGAAAGTGCGGGTATTGCAGTATCCGATGGTAAAAAGATTTTAATCTACAAAGATTTAGGTCTGGTTTCTGAGGTATTCGATGAAGAAAAATTGAATACCTTGCAAGGTAATTGTGCTGTAGGACATGTTCGTTATTCAGCTAAAGGTAAGGATCTCTGGAAAAGCAGCCAACCTTTAATAAACGAACACAAAGGGAAGACTTTTGTTTTAGCTCATAATGGTAGTATAATGAATTCTGCTGAGCTGAAAACAAAATTAATCCAGGAAACAAATTTATCTCGTTCTACCACCAATACCGAGATAATGGGTAGTCTAATTGCCGAAAGAAATGAAGAGGATATTGAAGAGGCAATTAAATCAGTTGCAGCCCAATTAAAAGGTGCCTTTTCCTTAATTATCATGACCAATGAAAAATTGATTGGCCTTCGTGATTGTTGCGGGTTTCGCCCCCTTTCTTTAGGAAAATTGAAAGGTTCTTATCTTTTTGCCTCTGAAACCTCCGCCTTTAACCTTATCGGTGCAGAATTTGTAAGAGAAGTAGAACCGGGTGAAATGGTTGTAATTAGCAAAGATGGCTTAAAATCTTCTCGGACATTGCCTGTTAAAAAAGCAGCATTTTGTATTTTTGAATTTGTATATCTTGCTCGTCCGGATAGTGATATTTACGGTGAAAACGTTGCTTTAAGCAGACAAAAGATGGGAGGAAAATTAGCTCAAGAACACCCTGTGGAAGCAGATTTGGTAATTCCGGTTCCTGATTCGGGAAGATATGCTGCTATAGGTTATGCTTATCAATCTAGGATTCCTTACGGAGAAGGGTTATTAAGAAATCATTATATCGGGAGGACTTTCATTCAACCCATACAATCAATAAGAGAAGGTTCGGTCAAAATAAAACTTTCCCCGGTTAAGAAGATTTTAAAGGGGCAGAGAGTGGTATTAGTTGATGATTCGATTGTTCGGGGAACTACCGGTAAAAAACTTATTAAATTGCTAAAAGAAGCAGGGGCTCGGGAAGTTCATTTACGGATAAGTTCACCACCGGTTATGTGGCCCTGTTTTTATGGAATTGATACTCCCAGTAAAGAAGATTTATGGGCTGCCAATCATGACTTGGAAGAAACCAGAAAATGGTTGGGAGCGGATAGTTTAGGGCATATAAGTATAGAAGGGTTGTGTAGTGTTTTTGATAAAATCCCTGCTGATAATTTTTGTTTAGCTTGTTTTAATGGGGAATATCCTTGCCCCTTAATTTCCTCCCCCTTGAGGGGGGAGGATTAAGGTGGGGGTGTTATACTAACGACTAAATTGACCGGTAGACTAAAAAAGAAAAGGAACTAATTAAATGACAAAATCCTATAAAGAAGCTGGCGTGAATATCGACTTGGCCAATCAGATAGTTAAAGAAATAAAACCATTAATCAGTAAAACATTTATCCCCGGAGTACTAAGTGGTATTGGTGGATTTGGTGGATTATTTTCCTTAGCAGAACAAAATTACAAAGAACCGGTATTGGTTTCCGGAACTGACGGTGTGGGGACGAAATTAAAAATTGCCTTTGCCTTAAATAAACACGACACTGTGGGAATAGATTTGGTGGCAATGTCGGTGAATGATATCATTACCTGTGGGGCGAAACCTTTATTTTTTCTGGATTATATTTCTATTAGTAAACTGTCAAAAAAAGTAGTTGTTGAACTAATAAAAGGAATTACTGAAGGGTGTAAAATGGCAGACTGTGCTTTATTGGGCGGAGAAACTGCCGAGATGCCCGGATTTTATCCGGAAGGTGAATATGATTTAGCCGGTTTTGCAGTAGGGATTGTAGAAAAAAGTAAAATAATTGACGGCAGAGACATTAGAGAAGGAGATTCGGTTATAGGCATTGCTTCTAATGGGTTGCACAGCAACGGTTTTTCTTTGGTTAGAAAAGTTTTATTAGAAGATAAGAAATATAACTTAAAAAAAACCATTCCTTCTTTAAAAAAAACTTTAGGAGAAGAATTGCTTAGTCCTACTAAAATTTATATTCACGCGGTTTTACATTTATTAGAAAAATATAAAATATTGGGAATAGCTCATATTACCGGTGGAGGGATAGTAGAAAATATTCCTCGTATTTTACCTGAAGGAGTTTCTGTCAAGATAGATCGGGAAAGTTGGCCTAAACCTCCTATTTTTTCTTTTATTCAAAAAGAAGGAGAAATTTCTGATGAAGAAATGTACAGGACTTTTAATATGGGAATCGGGATGGCGCTAATTATTAGGCAAAATAAAACTGATCAAATAATTAATGAACTTAATCAGATGGATTTCCCTTCTTATCTTATTGGTCGAGTAGTAAAAAAGGAAACAAATTAATGATTAATATCGGAGTGTTGGCCTCAGGAAGAGGAACTAATTTGCAGGCCATAATTGAGGCTATCAAAGAAGGTAAAATTGAGGGAAGAATTAGTATTGTAATCAGTGATAATCCTGATGCTTATGCCCTTAAAAGAGCAAAACAACATAATATTGACACTCAATATATTAATTTTAAGGAATTTAAAGATAGGGAAGATTATGATAAAGAGATAATCAAAATTCTGGAAGAGAAAAAGATTGACCTGGTAGTTCTGGCCGGTTACATGAGGATTTTAAGTCCCTATTTTATTAAAATGTACAAAAATAAAATAATGAATATTCATCCTGCATTACTTCCTTCTTTTCCAGGTTTACATGCCCAGAGACAAGCTATAGAATATGGAGTGAAGATTTCTGGCTGTACAGTTCACTTTGTTGAGGAGGGAGTAGATTCTGGCCCTATCATTTTACAGAAGGCGGTAGAGGTAAAGGATGATGATACTGAAGAATCATTGGCGGAAAGAATTTTAAAAGAGGAACATAAGATTTATCCCCAGGCAATTCAATTATTTTCCCAGGGAAGATTGGTTATTAAAGGGAGAAAAGTTTTTATTAAATAAT
>JAYEJO010000099.1:0-3148 GCA_034660595.1 Candidatus Caldatribacteriota bacterium | reverse complement strand
CCAAATTGTTTTTCAGCCAAGGCAATTGCATTGGCATCATTTTCTAACCAGGTTTTTAATTTAAATCTTTTTTCCACCATTTCTTTCAGAGGAATATCTTTTAATTTCAATTTCGTGTTTTCATAAATTATTCCCTTGTCTACATCAATAATTCCGGGTAATACAACCGAAATCCCGATGCATTTTGTTAAATCAGAATATTCTTCCAAAAACTGCCCAATTGATTTCAAAAAATAATCAATCAATAATTCACCCGTTAAATTATAGATAGGAAATACTTTTTGTTTGCGAGATTTTGCTTCTAAATTCATTTCAGCAATTTTAATGGAGGAATTAGCAATGGCAACCCCGATAATAAATCTACTTTCCGGAGAAAATTGAATGAGAACGGGTTTTCTGCCACCACTGGACTCCCCTATACTAGATTCACACACTAACCCCTGTTGAAGTAATTTTCTTACTGCGGCAGTCACCGTTGTAGGGCTTATTTTATTTCTTTTAGCGATTTCACTGCGGGAAATGGGACCATAATGGCGTATCGTTTTAAGAATAATAGATCTATTTAATTCTTGAATTAATTTTTGATCCCCGGTCCTCTGCATTTAATTATCCCTTTATTTATAAACTTTCTTTTTCCAATGACTTTATTAAGTATTTTAATACTAATATATTAAATAGGTGTTGTCAAGGGAAATTATTAAAAAACCAATAAACTTTCGTTCCTACATTAGTCACTACCAAAACTTGACAATATCTCTGATTTTCTTTATGCTATTTGGTAGTAAATAACTTATTCTTATATATTAAGTATTAATGGGATTAAGCCGAAGTGGCGGAACTGGTAGACGCGCTACGTTCAGGGCGTAGTAGGTGTATGCCTGTGGGGGTTCAAATCCCCCCTTCGGCACCTCTTTATTAGTCGTTAGTCGTTAGTGAATAGTCGTTAGTATTAAATACAAGAAAAAAACAGTTTTTAGTTATTAGTTTTTGGTTATTAGATAAGAAAAATCGGTTTTTCAGTTTTTGATTTATTATATTTTGAATTCTGATTTCTGGATTCTGTCTCCTATTATCTTAACTAGCTAACCAGGTAACTAACCAACCAGCTAACTCTTTTCTTGTTACCCATTACTCATCACTTATCACTCATTACTGTATCCTAACGCGATACGGATTAAGTTTCTAACTTTTCTTTACATAATCAGATAACACTTCTACTACCTTATCCATTTCCCATTCGACTCCGATAGTAAACCTGATAAATTGGTCGCCTAAACCGGAAAATTCATTCTCCCAGCCAGCTAAAGTATAAATACCATTTTCCTTTAAATACTCCCAAACTCTTTCTGTTTCTTCTTTATTCTGAAACTCTACTAAAACAAAATTTGCCCGGGAATTATAAGCAGAAAATCCCAGTTCATTTATCTGCCATACGAGTTTATCTCTTACTTTTTTCATTTTTCCCCAAACTTCTTGGTAATAGTCTAGATATTTTAGGACTTTTCCCGCAGCTTTTTCTGCCATTCTGTTTACTCTAAAATATTGACCGAAAGCAGCTAATTTCTTTATGTTTCGAGGATTAGAAATGGCAAAACCCAAACGCAATCCTGCTATCCCAAAATTTTTGGAAAAGCTTCTGGAGATAATTAAATTTTCATACTTGCCTATCAAGTCCACTACCGTCTCTCCCAAATATTCGTAATTACACTCATCAACTACTACCATACCTTTTGCTCTTTGTAGAATATCAATAATTTTTTCTCTGGGGATTATTGTCCCGGTAGGATTATTAGGATTGCAGAGCCATACCAATGAAGCTTTCTCTAACTGTTCAGTAGAATAATTAATATTATATTCTCTATCATGTAAGCAATTAACTAAAACTTTAGACAATCGACTTCTATCTGCGCTCATCTCATATTGAGAAAAAGTAGGAATGGGAATTAAAATTTCTCCCTTATAGGTTCTGGTAATTATCTCGATAAGTTCATCTGAACCATTGGTAGGCAGGATATTCTCCATCTTTACACCTACATATTCAGCTAATACCTGTCGTAATTTAGCATATTCTCCCCCTGAAGGATAGCGGTTAATATCCTTCAGCTCTTCGGATAATTCCTTTAACATCTCTTCGGGCAAAGGATATTTAAGATAAGATTGGGTTAAAAATATCTTCTCTTTTTTTGAGGATTCTTTCTTTGTCTTATCTCTCATTCAAATTTTTTCCTCTTTTCTTTCTCTTTTTCTTTTTATTCTCTCATTTCTATTTCTTAAAATATTTAGAGGTTAATCTTTCCCATTCTTTATTAAAAGTTCCCTTCATCGTATTTTTCTCTTCATCGGTCATAAAGGAAGCTTTAATCGAATTAAAATTAACCTTCTTTATCTCTTCTAAACTAAATCCAAACTTTTGAATTAGAACTAAATATTCATTGGAAATTGAGGTATCAAACATAGAAGGGTCGTCAGAATTAATTGTTACCATTAATCCTTCTTTAAAATAATTTCTAACCGGATGTTCCTTAAAAGATTTACAAACCTGGGTCTTGATATTGCTAACTACGCACATCTCTAAAGGGATTTGTTTTTCTCGAAGATAATTAATCAATCGAGGGTCTTCATAAGCCCTTAATCCGTGACCTATTCGCTCTGCCCCAAGTTCATTAAGGGCTGCCCAAATAGATTTAGCTCCAGCTGCCTCGCCAGCATGGGCAGTAAGCCGAAAACCCTGTTCTCTGGCTTCCTGATAAACTTTAGTAAAAAGGCCTGCCGGAAATAATTTTTCACTTCCTCCCAGACCAATGCCTACAAGCCCCCGACCTAAATAATCAGTTAATTCTTTTAATAAATTCATAGCCATTCGGGGACCATAATTTCTTACTAAATCTACAATCAATTCACTCTGAATTCCAAAATCATCAAAAGCTTTTTCCTTGCCCTTAATCAAACTTTCGGTTATTCCGCAAGCAGATAATTTTTTATTTCTAAAGGTAAAATCCCGCGGAGAGTAAAAGGCCTCAACATATTTTACGTTTTGCTGACTAAGGCCCTTTAGAACCTGATAAGATAATTCCTCAAAATCCTCATATTCAGTAATAAAACTGTTCTTCCAAAGCCAAATCTTAAGAAATTGGGTAAAATTAGAATA
>JAYEJO010000098.1:0-13046 GCA_034660595.1 Candidatus Caldatribacteriota bacterium | reverse complement strand
AAAATAGCAAGAAGATACACCGATAATGAGATGGCTAAAAAAGTACAGTTGGAAAGGGATAAATTATTTGATAAAATACTAGCAGCATGACTCTTACTTTCAGGCTCATCTTGCATTGGATAAGACTTCTTCTTGCATTTTTGAATAATAAATGATAAAATTATAATTTGCGGAAATATATAGCGTAGAGTGTACAGTGTTTAGTGTACAAGCTAAAACAATATGTTTAAATTTTAAACTTTGAGCTATGGCTTTTCGTTTTTCATTATATACTAAAACTAATTTAATATTTTAATAAATATATAAAGGTTGGTGTTTTGCATTGCATAATAAATATAATCAAATAAAAGATTATTCCAAAATAGCTGAATTATGTCCAATCCCCAATTTATTGGATATACAAAAAACTTCTTTTGCAAAATTTTTACAGAGATATGTTCCGCCCGATGAAAGGAAAAAACAAGGATTGCAGGAAGTTTTTACAAATATTTTCCCCATTCAAGACTTTACTGGTAATCTAATTTTAGATTTTATTAGTTATTCGCTGGGTGAATGTAAAGATTCTGCCTACGGATGTTGGGAGAAAGGCGGAACCTATTCTGCTCCTTTGGAAGTTAAGATAAATTTAATCAGCAAGAAGACAGGCGAAATTAAAGAACAGGACGTCTTCATGGGCGAGTTACCGCTTATGACAGAAAACGGTGGCTTCGTTATTAATGGAGCAGAAAGAGTGATAGTAAATCAATTAATAAGATCTCCCGGTATTTATTTTGATGAAGAAAAAAATGATAATAATAAAACACTATATAAATTTAAAATTATACCCAATCGTGGATCCTGGCTAGAATTTGGATTTGATTCTTCCGACATGATTTATGTCCGGATTGATAAAAAAAGGAAGATTCCAGCAACTACCCTATTGAGAGCATTAGGATTTGAAAATGATGAAGAAATAATGGAACTTTTTGATTATGAAGAGATTGTAAAAACAACTTTAGAAAAAGATAATACAACTAATGAAAAAGAAGCCCTGATAGAAATATTTAGAAGATTGAGACCCAGCGAACCCCCAACCGAAAGGAATACTCGTCAATTAGTTTATAGATTGCTTCTTGATCCGAAAAGGTATGATTTGGCAAATGTGGGAAGATATAAAATAAATAGGAAATTAAACTTTCCAGATCGGATATTAGATAAGATCGCTGCCGAAGACATAGTTGAACCTAAGAGTAATAAAAAAATCTTAAAAGCAGAAGAGAAAATAAATCGAAAAATAATTTCTGCAATAATAAATTTAGGAATTGAAAAGGTAAAGGTACTAAATTTCGAAAATGAAGCTGTAACTGTTTTTAATGAGAAAGACGAAGCTTTTGTGCCTATTGTTGATAAATTGAGTGAAGAAATCAATGAGGACATTTTTATAGATGCGATTGTTGTTGAGGATATAATTAATCCAAAAACAGGTGAAGTAATTTGTAGTACAGGAAGTAAATTAACCAATAGCTTGTTATACAAAATAAAAGAGTTTAAAGAAAAGATAAAAATAAAAAAAGGTCCTTCATTAACCAGAGAGGACATCGTAGCTTCTTTAAGATATTTAATCAATTTATACAGAGGAATCGGGTATATAGACGATATTGATCATTTGGGAAATAGAAGGATAAAGACAGTTGGCGAGCTGCTTCAGGATCAATTTTACATTGGATTAAGCAGGATGGAAAGAGTGATTCGGGAGAGAATGACTATCCAACCCGATGTTTCTGCTATTACTCCCCAAGCTTTAATAAATGCACGGCCACTATTAGCCACTATTAGACAGTTTTTTGGGAGTAGTCAGCTTTCTCAGTTTATGGATCAGACCAATCCTTTATCTGAAATTACTCACAAAAGAAGGCTTTCTGCCTTAGGCCCGGGGGGCTTAACCAGAGAAAGAGCGGGTTTTGAAGTAAGAGATGTTCACCATACTCATTATGGCAGAATATGTCCCATTGAGACTCCCGAAGGTCCCAATATTGGATTAATTGGGTCACTTTGTATTTATGCAAGAGTGAATGAATTAGGATTTATTGAAACACCATATTTTAGGGTGGTAGATGGTAAGGTAACTGATGAGATCATTTACCTATCTGCCGACGAAGAAGATAAATATAGAATTGCTCAAATAAATATAAAAATAGATAAAAATAATAAAATTTCACAAGACGATGTACCCTGTCGATTCAGAGGGGATATTATTGAATGTCTTCCAGGTGAAATAGATTTTATCGATGTATCTCCCAAACAGATTGCCAGCATTTCAGCTAGTTTAATACCCTTTTTAGAGCACGATGATGCAAATAGAGCCTTAATGGGTACTAACATGCAGAGACAATCTGTACCTTTAATAAAACCCGAAGTTCCTTTAGTGGGAACGGGAATGGAAAATAAAGTTGCCGTTGACTCAGGTGCAGTCCTTGTTTCCCAAGACGATGGATTAGTGAAAGAAGTAAGCGCAGACAAAATAGTTATTAAAAATACTAATAATATCCAAGAAGAATATATTTTGAAAAAATTTGTTCGTTCTAATCAGGGAACTTGTATAAATCAGATACCTTTAGTGGAAGAAGGAATGATAGTAAAGAAAGGAGATGTGCTTGCTGATGGTCCCTTAACTTCTGAAGGTCGTCTTTCTTTAGGCAGGAATATTCTAGTAGCTTATATGCCCTGGGAAGGCTATAATTTTGAGGACGCTATTTTAATTAGTGAAAAATTAGTTAGAGAAGATGCTTTTACCTCTATTCATATTTCCGAACAGGAGTGTGAAGCACGAGACACTAAATTAGGGCCAGAAGAAATAACTTGTGATATCCCTAACATCGGGGAAGACAGCCTATCTAATTTACTCGAAAGCGGGGTAATCCGCGTTGGAGCAGAAGTAAAATCAGGTGATATTTTAGTAGGAAAAGTAACTCCAAAAGGTGAAACTGATTTAGGACCAGAGGAAAGATTATTAAGAGCAATTTTTGGAGAAAAAGCTCGTGAAATAAGAGATACTTCTCTTAGAGTTCCCCATGGTGAAAAAGGTAAAGTTATAGATGTAAAAGTATTTTCCAGGGAAAATAATGATGAACTTCCACCGGGAGTAAACCAGTTAGTAAAAGTTTTTATTGCACAAACAAAAAAGATATCAGAAGGAGATAAGATTTCGGGAAGACATGGAAATAAAGGAGTTATCGCTAAAATTCTACCTGAAGCTGATATGCCTTTTATGTCAGACGGTACGCCAATTGAAATAGTATTAAATCCTTTAGGAGTACCCTCTCGGATGAATGTGGGGCAAGTTTTAGAAGTACATTTAGGCTGGGTAGCTAAAACCTTAGGCCTTAGAGTTATAACTCCTGTTTTTAACGGAGCAAAAGAAGAAGAAATTGAAGAAGCTTTAATAGGGGCAGGCCTGCCCAAAGATGGTAAAGCAATTCTTTATGATGGCAGAACAGGCAGGCCATTTGACCAAAAAGTGACCGTAGGTTATAGCTATATTTTAAAATTAGCGCATTTAGTAGATGATAAAATCCATGCTCGTTCTACCGGTCCGTACTCTTTGGTTACTCAACAACCTTTAGGGGGAAAAGCACAATTTGGAGGTCAAAGATTTGGTGAAATGGAAGTTTGGGCTTTAGAAGGATACGGAGCAGCTTACAATCTTCAGGAACTCTTAACTATAAAATCAGATGATGTACTGGGAAGAATTAAAACTTACGAAGCTATTGTTAAGGGTGAAACTATCCCTATACCCGGCATGCCAGAATCATTTAAAGTTTTAATTAAAGAATTACGTAGTTTGAGTTTAGATGTACAAATTTTAGATTCTCAGGGTAAAGAAGTAGATATTAAAGAAGATATCGATTCAAAAGATGAAATTAGTGAAAATTTAATGAAAGAAATAACTTAAAAACTAAATTCGTATCTCGTTAAGAATTAGTTAGTTGGTTAGTCGGTTACCTGGTTAGCTGGTTAAGAATAAAGAAGTCAGAAGACAGAATAAAGAATCCGGTTCTCTTTATCTAAAAACTGTAAACCGATAACTGAAAACCTGTATTTAATGCTAACGATTTATAATAGGGGGTAATTATATTGACAATTTCGAGGAGTTTTAACTCGATCAAAATCGGATTGGCTTCACCGGAGCATGTAAAAAAATGGTCTCATGGCGAAGTTAAAAAACCAGAAACTATCAATTATAGAACTTTAAAACCAGAGAAAGATGGTTTGTTCTGTGAAAAAATATTTGGACCAATTAAAGATTGGGAATGTAGTTGTGGAAAATACAAAAGAATAAGATATAAAGGTGTAATTTGCGATAGGTGTGGAGTTGAGGTCACTAAATCTATTACCCGAAGGGAAAGAATGGGGCATATTAAATTAGCTTCTCCTGTTTCCCATGTTTGGTATTTTAAAGCTATACCCAGCCCTTTATCTCTACTTTTAGATATACCGCCTCGTAGTTTAGAAAAGATCTTATACTTCGCTCCAGACCGAAGAAGGGAACAGTTATTCGAAGTTATTGAGAGTGACCAGGCAGGTTTAGAAAAAGGAGATATAATTTTAGAGGCAGAGTACCGTATTCACAAGAAGTATAATGAAAAAATAGAAAGCGAGCCAGTTTATAATATTAGTAAAGTAAAAATGTTTTCTCATAAGGTAGGTGATGTGATTTCAGAGGAAGAAGATCAGAATCTGCAGAAAACATTCGGTAAAATATTCTATCAAAAAGAATTATTATTCCCCGAATATGAAGAGGAAAAATCTGAAAAAGAAGAAGAAAAAGAAGAGATTAAAAAAGCTCAGGAAGAAGCCAAAAGAGAAGTAATAGATAATAAAGAAACTCAATATCGAATTACTAAAATTGATGGCTTAATTTCTGAGACTAACCTAAAAAGATTAGAGAAAGAAAAAAACTTATCCTTGCAGGCAAAATTAGCTACTCAAAACATTGAAGAATCTTGTTATATTGTGATACACCCCGGTGATACTTCTTATAAACGAGGAGAAATAATTTTAGAAGTAGAAAAACTTATTTTAAGTAACTATGATCCTGAATTTAAAGCCGGCATAGGAGCGGAAGCAATTAAGGATTTATTGAAGGAGTTGACTTTAGATAAAATAACCCTGGAACTTCGTGAAGAATTAAAAAAAACCAGTGGTCAAAAAACGAAAAAGATTATTAAAAGATTACAAATAGTGGAAGCATTTCGTAAATCTAATTGTAAACCTGAGTGGATGATATTAGAAACAATTCCAGTTATCCCTCCGGATTTAAGGCCTATGGTGCAGTTAGAGGGAGGACGTTTTGCCACTTCAGATTTAAATGACCTATATAGGAGAGTTATAAATCGAAACAATAGGTTGAAAAGATTACTAGAATTGGGAGCACCGGAAATTATCATTAAAAATGAAAAGCGAATGTTGCAGGAAGCGGTCGATGCTCTAATAGACAATGGCAGAAGAGGGCGAGCAGTGCTTGGCGCGGGGAATAGGCCGCTTAAGTCCTTAAGTGATATGTTAAAAGGCAAGAAAGGTAGATTTAGACAGAATCTTTTAGGTAAAAGAGTAGATTATTCAGGAAGATCGGTAATTGTAGTAGGTCCGAATTTAAAATTCTACCAATGCGGATTACCTAAAAAAATGGCTTTGGAGTTGTTCAAGCCATATGTAATGAGAGAGTTAGTAGCTCAGGATTTGGCTCATAATATCAAAACTGCAAAAAAAATAGTAGAGAAAGGCAAGCCGGAAGTTTGGAGCATGTTAAAAGAAATAGTAGAGGATCGTCCTATTTTGCTAAACCGAGCGCCAACATTGCATCGTTTAGGTGTTCAGGCTTTTAGACCTATTTTAGTGGAAGGGAATGCAATCCAGATTCATCCTTTAGTTTGTGCAGCTTTTAATGCAGATTTTGACGGTGACCAAATGGCAGTTCATGTTCCTCTTTCAACGGAAGCTCAAGCTGAAGCAGAAGTTTTAATGTTATCTTCGAATAATATACTTTCCCCGGCCAATGGTTTACCCATAGCTTTACCTAGTCAGGATATTATTTTAGGTTGTTATTATTTAACTATGCAGGAAAGCGGACAAAAAGGTGAGGGAAAAATTTTTGGTAATCCTAATGAGGCAATAAGGGCTTATGAGGATGACATTATAGATTTACATACTAAAATTAAATACAGAATACATAACTCTTTAAAAAGTACAACGGCCGGTAGAATTATTTTCAACGAAATATTCCCTGATGATATGGATTTTATCAATTTGACTATAACCAAAAAATCCTTAGAAAAAATTATTTCTTTTGTTTACCGGAAGTATGGAAAAGAAGTAACTGTTGATATTTTAGATGAGATTAAAAAATTAGGTTTTAATTTTGCTACTTCTTCCGGGATTTCTATGGGCATAGTAGATTTGGAGATACCTTCCCAAAAAGATAAGATATTAGAAGTAGCTGAAAAAGAAGTAGATAAAATTCAGGAACAATATAATTACGGATTAATTATGGATGATGAGAGGGAACAGAAAATTGTAAACGCCTGGACTAAAGCTGCTGATGAGGTAGTTGATGCTATTTTAAAGAATTTAAGCAAATTTAATCCTTTATATATTATGGCTGATTCCGGAGCTCGGGGAAGTAAACGCCAAATTGGCCAGTTAGCTGGAATGAGGGGTTTAATGGCTGATCCTTCGGGAAAAATTATTGAATTTCCTATTAGATCTAATTTTAGAGATGGATTGTCAGTACTAGAGTATTTTATTTCTACCCACGGAGCTCGCAAAGGATTAGCGGACACTGCTCTTAGAACTTCAAAATCAGGATATTTAACCAGAAGATTGGTTGATGTAGCTCAAGATGCAATTATCAAAGAAGAAGACTGCGGTACATCTGATGGAATAATTATCAGAGCATTTCAAGATGATGGCACTGTAATTGAAACTTTAGAAGAAAGGTTGGTGGGTCGGATAACTCAAGAAGAGGTAATAGACCCCAAAGCCGGTGAAGTATTAGTTGGGTTAGGGGAAGAAATTGACGAAAAAAGCGCTAAAAAGATTTCGGAAGCAGGGATAAAAGAGGTTAAAGTTAGGTCAGTTTTAACCTGCCGAGCAGAACATGGAATATGTGCTAAATGTTACGGTAAAGATATGGCAAGCGGAAAATTAGCGAATATCGGGGAAGCCGTAGGTGTTATTGCAGCGCAATCTATCGGAGAACCGGGGACACAATTAACTTTAAGAACTTTTCATACCGGAGGGATTAAAATAACCGGTGAAGATATTACTTTAGGTCTCCCACGGGTAGAGCAACTTTTTGAAGTAAGAAAACCGAAAAAACAGGCAGTAATCAGTGAAATAAATGGAATAGTAGAGGAAATTATTACTGATAGTGATGGCAAGAAGCAGGTGGTAATTAATCCTGAAACCTCAAAAGAGAATAAAGACTCTAATGGGGAAAAGAAAAAAAATTACAGTATTCCCCCAGAATTAAGATTAACAGTAGAAAAAGGGCAAAAGGTAAAAGCCGGAGAAAGATTGACTGTCGGATTTATTGACCCCCATGATATTTTAAAGATTCAGGGAATTAAAGCAGTTCAAGAATATTTATTAAAAGAAATACAAGCAGTGTATAGATCGCAAGGAGTTAAAATCAATGATAAACATATCGAAACAATAATTCGTCAGATTGCGCGTTTAAATATGATTTATGTCAGATCAGCACGTGACTCTGAGTTACTATCCGGGGAATTAGTATATATATCAGATTATGAAAAGGCTAATGAAAAAGTAGTACAAGAAAACAAAGAAATTAACAAGAAGAATAAAGAATTGTTGGTAAATAAAAAAACTATTTCCTCATTGGTAAACATTAAGACAGGAGAGGAAATAATCAAAGAAGGAGAAGTTATTACTAATAAACTTATACCTAAAATTGAAACCAGCGATTTTACTACATTGATAGTTGAAGATCAAGAAAATAAACAATTTACTATCGTTAAAGGAGAGAATTCCTTTATAGAAAGAATAACTGGTAATATTTTAATTGATGTGATTGAAGATAATATTCAAGAAGCCAATATTGAAACAAACAATCTAGGTGATTCCAAAATAAAACTTAACGAGATTATTAGCAAAGAAATAGCAGCAGATATCGTAAATCGTGATATTAGAATAATAAGTTATGCTAATCCAGATATTTATGAAAAAATAGAAAATAGAATTACTGCCAAAGATATTGTTAATCCGGAAGATTCTCAAGTTTTAGTGAGCGCGAATAAACAACTCACTTCCTTGGATGTGAATGAGATTATAAAAGCTAAGGTAGATAAAATAAAGATATGGGAAGAAACTAAAGAGATATCCATAAGAGACGGGCTGATTAAATCAATTAAAGATGAAATTATTGGCCAACCCCTTGGCGAAGATATTAAAGATCCGGTAAGCGGAAATATTATTGCAGATAAGGATCAAATAATAAGTAAGAATTTAATTAAAAAAATATTATTGTATAAATTAAGTGACCTACCACTAGAGGATGGAAGATATTTTTCATTAGAAGGTAGAACTTTAGAATTCCTTTACGATAAAGCGGTAGGTAAAATTGCTGCTTTAGACATTTTAGATCCGGAAACTGGTGAAGTTATAGTAAATGGAGGTAAAAAGATAACCAAGAGCCATGCTACAGAAATTTGCAATAGACATTTGGATTTAATAAAAGTAAGAGCAAACAACAAGATCACATGCATTAATATAATTGAAAATGCAGGATTTATTAGAAGAAAGAAGTTGGTAGCAGTAGGAATGCCCATAATCCAAGGCATTACTCAAGCTTCTCTTTCTACTGAAAGTTTTCTTTCTGCTGCATCATTTCAGAGAACTACTCATGTTTTAACTAATGCTTCTATTAAAGGGAAGGTAGATAAACTTTACGGTTTAAAGGAAAATGTTATTATCGGTAACATAATACCTGCGGGGACAGGTTTAACTAAATACCGAGAAATAGAAGTTGATTATTCACATGAGGAAGAAGAAAAAGTGGAAGAATTATTTAAAGAAGCAGAAGGAGAACAGGAAAAAAAGGAGATAGATATATTTAAAGAGGAAGATGAAGGCAGTAAAGAAAAAATATCAGACCTAACAACAGATCAAGAGCCAGAGCTTGATTAGTCGTTAGTGAATAGTGAATAGTTGTTAGCGTATAGCGTACAGCGTTTAGCGTTTAGGATAAAAGCAATAAACTAAAAACTTAAAGCCATAATTCAAAACTCAAAACCTTTTTTTCGCATAAAGTATTGTTTTAATGTAGGGGTCGAATTTATTCGACCCGTGTTTTGCGGGCTTGATAAATCAAGCCCCTACATAATAAAAACTGATAACTTGCAACCTATATTTTCAACAGGTAAACTGGTTAACTGGATAACTAAATAATCTTGTAACTTGCGTCTTTCATCAAATAGCTAACCAAGTAGCTAACCAACCAACTAACTAATTCTTAACGCGATACTAGATACGATTTTTATACTAATTTAGCTTGACATCAAATACTGATGCTGTTAGAATATAAAAGTATTTTTATTTATAATATGTTGATAAATTTAAACAAAGGGAGGTAAGATATGCCTACCATAAATCAATTGGTAAGAAAAGGTAGAAAAAAGATATTCAAAAAATCTGATACGCCATCTTTACAGGGTAGCCCTTTAAAAAGAGGGGTATGCACCAGAGTTTGGACTATAACTCCAAAAAAACCTAATTCTGCCTTGAGAAAAGTTACTCGAGTAAGATTAACTAACAATATGGAGGTTACTGCCTATATTCCCGGAATAGGGCATAACCTTCAGGAACATTCTATTGTACTCTTAAGAGGTGGCAGGGTAAAAGATTTACCAGGAGTTAGATATCATATTGTCAGAGGAGTTATGGATGCTACCGGGGTAGAAAATAGAATGCAGGGGCGTTCAAGATATGGCGCTAAAAGACCAAAGAAGACAAGCAAGTAATACGAACATTTAGTTATTTAGTTATTTGGTTACCTGGTTACTTAGTTAACTGATTTGTTAGTTAATTAAGCCAGCTAACCAATTAACCATTTAATTAATTATGATTTAAAAAGATAGAGGTGGTAAACAATGTCCAGAAGGAGAAAGGCAGTAAAAAGAATAAAAACACCAGATCCTTTGTACCATGATAAAAATATAACGCTTTTTATAAACAAGCTAATGTATGATGGTAAAAAAAACAAAGCAGAAGAAATTTTTTACCAGGCTTTAGACATGGCTGCTAAAAAGACAAAAAAGGAGCCCTTGGAAGTATTCAATCAAGCCTTACAGAACGTTATGCCTGTATTAGAAGTGAAATCAAGGAGAGTTGGAGGAGCAAGTTATCAGATCCCGATTGAAGTAAGTCCGGATAGAAGAATAACTTTAGGTATGAGATGGATAATTAATTTTGCCAGGAAAAGAACAGGTAAACCGATGCATGAAAAATTATCCTTGGAGTTCACAGATGCGGTAAATGGTGTTGGAACAGCTGTTAAAAAGAAAGAAGATACTCATAAAATGGCGGAAGCAAATAAAGCATTTGCTCATTACAGATGGTAAATAAAATAGTCGTTAGTGAATAGTGAATAGTCGTTAGCTTTAAATACAAGTTATCAGTTATCAGTTTTCAGTTTTTGGAAAAAGAGAATCGGATTCTGTATTCTGTCTTCTGATTTCTTTTTCTTAACCAGATAACCAAGTAACTAACTAACTAACTAACTAGTTCTTAACGAGATACAAGATACGAATTAAGATTAGGATTTTAAATTATGTCAACGAAATTTCTTTTAGATAAAATAAGAAATATAGGTATTATGGCCCATATCGATGCTGGAAAGACTACCGTTACCGAGAGGATACTTTATTATACGGGAAAAGTTCATAGGATGGGCGAGGTCCATGAGGGTTCTGCAACTATGGATTGGATGCCTCAAGAAAAAGAGAGGGGTATTACTATAACTTCTGCGGCAACAACCCTTTACTGGAAAGATAATCGTATTAATATTATTGATACGCCCGGACACGTAGATTTTACCATGGAAGTTGAGCGCTGTTTAAGGGTACTCGATGGCGCTGTTGCAGTATTTTGTGCAGTAGGAGGGGTTGAACCCCAGACGGAAACCGTTTGGTATCAGGCAGAAAGATATGGTGTTCCCCGTATTGCCTTTATTAATAAAATGGATAGGTCAGGAGCAGATTTTTACCATGTTATAAAGATGATTCAAGATAAACTAGCGGCTAATCCAATCATTGTTCAATTACCCTGGGGGAGTGAAGAAAATTTTAAAGGCATTATCGACTTAATAAAAATGAAGGCTTATTCTTATTCTATAGATGATTTAGGAGTAAATTATAAAGAAGTATCTATATCAGAAGATATGCTAGAATTAGCCGATGAGCATCATCATAAAATGATAGAAAGCTTGGCTGAAATTGATGAAAAAATTATGGAGAAATATCTGGAAGGTGAAGAAATCACCTCCAACGAAATAAAGTCTGCAATTCGCCGGTTAACCATTAAAAATAAAGTAGTACCGGTTTTGTGTGGCTCAGCTTTAAAAAATAAAGGTATTCAGTTACTTTTAAATGCGATAGTAGATTATCTGCCTTCTCCTTTAGATGTTCCGCCGGTCAAAGGCATAGATCCCCAGAGCGAGAAAGGGATAGACAGGTTACCCGAGGATAAAGAACCATTATCTTCTTTGGTTTTTAAAATTATGACTGATCCTTATATAGGAAAATTAAGTTTTATCAGAGTTTATTCAGGTGTATTAAAATCAGGTTCTTATGTGTATAATTCAACTAAAGATTTTAAGGAAAGAATAAATAGATTAGTTCTGATTCATGCTGATCACAAGAAGGATGTTACAGAGATACCTGCAGGTAATTTAGGGGCAATAATAGGTTTAAAAAAATCTACTACCGGTGACACTTTGTGTGATGTAAAACATCCTATAGTTTTAGAATCGATGAAATTTCCCGAACCGGTGATATCTATCGCCATAGAGCCAAAAAGTAAAGCAGAGCAAGATAAAATGGCTTTAGCTTTGGATAAATTATCAGAAGAAGATCCAACTTTTAGAAGTACACATAATATTGAAACCGGTCAAACTATTATCTCAGGCATGGGGGAATTGCATTTAGAAATAATTGTAGATCGTTTACTTCGGGAATTTAGAGTAGAAGGAAATATAGGGAAGCCACAGGTGGCCTATAAAGAAACAATCGAGAGAACTGCTAAGGCCAGAGGAAGATTTATTAGACAATCAGGAGGCAGGGGGCAATATGGAGATGTAACTCTGGAGGTAGAACCTTGCAAGGAAGATAATTTTAAATTTATTAATCGGATAATTGGTGGAGCAATACCAAAAGAATATATCCCCGCCGTAGAAGGGGGTATAAAAGAAGCCATGTTAAGCGGAGTATTGGCTAATTACCCGGTCACCAATATAAAAGTAACTTTATTAGACGGTTCTTATCATCCGGTAGATTCATCGGAGATTGCTTTTAAGATTGCAGCTTCTATGGCTTTTCAAGAATGTATGAAAAAGGGCAAACCAATTCTTTTAGAGCCGATGATGGAAGTAGAAATCATAACCCCGGAAGAATATTTAGGAAGTCTGATAAGTGATATAAGTTCACGAAGGGCGAAAGTAGAAGGGATAGAAACAAAGGCTAAAGTAAAAATTATTACTGCTTACGTACCTTTAGTAGAAATGTTTGGTTATACTACCAGTTTAAGGTCAATTTCACAAGGTAGAGCAACTTCTACTATGCAGTTTTTATATTACGAAAAAGTTCCGGATAATATTACCAAGGAAATATTAATCTAAGTTTAAAATAATAAAAATAGTATAGAATATTTAAGGAGGAAAAATCAAATGGCAAAAGAAAAATTTGTAAGAACTAAACCCCATATTAATGTGGGTACTATCGGTCATGTAGACCATGGTAAAACAACCTTAACTTCAGCAATCACTAGATATC
>JAYEJO010000097.1:0-3162 GCA_034660595.1 Candidatus Caldatribacteriota bacterium | reverse complement strand
GCAGGAAGCAGTGGTAAATATCAAAGATGCAATAAAACAGTGTCTTGAAGTTCGTTCTGAAAAAGGTATGCCTCTTACTGTGAGTATGCGCGAAGTAGAGGTATTAGTCTAATGTAAAAGGTTCCACTTTTAAGTGGGCGTGAGGTTGCAAGAGGAACTCTAAAGATTGCTGCACTTCCTTCAGTTATTCATAAGACACAGACAAGGCATGAGAAAGGTTCTATTTTTTATTATTTTATGATATTATATAAATGTAAATGTCCTTAGAATGCTCTACTATTAGAGACAAGAGTATAAATGGATATAATTTTATCAAGAAAAAATATAAATGAAGGATTTATAGTATTGCTTTTATAATTTAGAAATTGGAATATTAAGAAGATAAAAAAAGGAGGGCAAAATGCGGACAGAGGTTTTTACCAAAGAACAATATAAAGAATTTACTAAGGAGCTGATTAGGAGTTTTGAGAAACGGAAAATAGCCCCTTTAAATACTCTAAAGAATGATCATTATATTTTAAAAAACCCCTTATATATAACCCTTGAAATAGAGGATGGTGTAGTTATAGCCTCCCTTGATGATATAGAAGCCTTTGCTTATGCAGATACAGAATATGAAGCAATTAACAAATTAAGTGAAGAGATTGTTAATCTCTATAAGGATTTGAAAGATGATAGAGAAAACCTGGGACCTCTCCCTCAAAAATGGTTAGCATTTCTGGAAGAAGTTATTAGAGAGAGATGAAGAAAAGAGAGATAGAGAAAATTTTTAGAAAATTAGATTTAAAGGTTCGAACTACAGGACATAATTATGGGTGGCTGGTAGTGGATGGAAAAAAGATATTACGAATGCATTATTCCCACGGAAGAGATATCTCCGATAATATCGCAAACAAGATTAGAGGGCAATTAAAGCTTTCTGCAAAGGACTTTAAAAATTTGATAAAATGTCCCTTAACTTACCAAGATTATATTACTATCCTTAAGCAGAAGAAAATTATTGGTTAACTTATTCGTAAAATCGAAAAAAAGTGCCAGGTATAAAAGTTGTCATAGATGACAAAAAATATACCAGAGGGTAAAAGGGGACTGGCTACTTTTTACTACAAAAAAGTAGCCAGTCCCCTTTTTTGCTTTATGACCCTGCTGCTTCTATCGGGAATCCGTTGTTTGTATTTTTGAAATAGATTATCTATATTTTAATTTTGTGATATAATAAATTTATAAATCAAAAATGTCTTGGAATTAATAAAGCAGTAAGCTTATATTGCTTTAGAGTGAGATAAAAAAAATGGAAAAATCCCTTAAAATACAAAAAGAAAAGATTATTTTAAAATTAAAAGATTATTTTAAACAAAAAGCATCCGGATATCATGTGGAAATGGTTTTCCTATATGGTTCTTGGGCTAGAGGCTACCCTCGTTATGATTCTGATATTGATTTAGCCATACTTTTCTCCCCTCAGAACAAAACCGAAGAATTCCTATTTGATTTAATTACTCAAATTTCTTATGAATTAAGTAAAGATTTAGGCCGAGAAGTAAACATTATTCCTATCTATGAAGATTTTCCTCATCCTATGCTTTATTATAATGCTATAATTTTAGGAAGCCCATTATATATTAAAGATAAGGATAAATTTATACAGTTAAAATTAGAATCAATCTATCAGATGGAGGATTTTCAAATTTTTGGTGTTACCTGGCAGAGGAAAGTGGCCCAAGACATTATAAAGGAGATTACCCATGCCTGAATTTAATTATGCTAAAGGAAGAATTACCGATTCTTTACAATTTATTACTACCGAGATAAAAGAATTTGAACAAGATTATATTTTTAAAAGCTGGAAAGATTATAAAAAAGACCGAAAGCTCCAGAAACTAATGGACCGAACCGTAGAAAATATCTTTACTGCCTTGATTGAAATATGTGGCACTATTCTTAGTCAAGAAGGTATCTCAGCAGAGAGCTATGCTCAGGTTTTAGGTAAATGTGCTCAGAGATTAGGATTTTCTGAAGAAGAACAAGAAACGTTGGCTAAAATAGCCATACAAAGAAATAGATTGGCTCATCGATATCTTAACTTTCGTTGGCAGGCAATCAATATGTTTATTGAAAATAAATCGCTTATCCTAAAATTATTGACTAAGATTTCCGAAAATCCGGAATAGTAAAAAAGAGGGTTTTTAATTTTTTAAAATTAACTGCAACAGCAACAGTATCTTCCCCCTCACCTTAGCCCTCTCCCTCCGAGGGGAGAGGGGATTAAAATTTTTGAAATAGATTATTTATATTTTAATTTTGTGATATAATAAATTTACAAATCAAAATGTCATGGAATTAACAAAACAAGTATTTAAAGATTTTAGAAGGTGGCTGGGTAAGCTAAAGAGAAAGATGACAAAGGAGGTATAGGAAATGAAGTTTATTGTAACAATTGAACGAGATGAAGATGGAATGTTTGTGGTAGAATGTCCATCTATTCCGGGATGTGTAAGTCAGGGTAAGACTGAGCAGGAAGCAGTGGTAAATATCAAAGATGCAATAAAACAGTGTCTTGAAGTTCGTTCTGAAAAAGGTATGCCTCTTACTGTGAGTATGCGCGAAGTAGAGGTATTAGTCTAATGTAAAAGGTTCCACATTCTTGTGAAGGAAGGATGTATTGCTACATTGTTTGTTCCTGACCACCATGAGGTTGCAAGAGGGACTCTAAGAACCCTAATTGCCCGAGCTGGTCTAACTATAGAGGAGTTTTTAAATGTACTGAAATAAGAAAAGAGAAGCATTATTTAACAGCGGTAAAAAGGGGACAGACTACTTTTTGTAACAAAAAAGTAGTCTGTCCCCTTTTTATTCGTAATTTATTTTTAGAAAAAAAGAGGGTTTTTGAATAGTTTTGTAGAATATAAAATAGAAAGTAAGTGGTTGTAAATTAGGAAGGTAAGAGATATTATTAGTAGAGTAAAATTAGGGACATGGATTCCTGCTCCCCGATCGGGGTCGAGGACAGGTTTCGCAGGAATGACATAAAAGGAAGCAGGAATGACAGAGAAGATTGAGATTGCCACAGTCGTTTCACTCCTTCGCAATGACAGAATAGACAGGCGAGACGCCTGTCTTACGGGTGAGATGAGATTGCCGCGCCCTGATAAAACAGGGCTC
>JAYEJO010000096.1:0-37829 GCA_034660595.1 Candidatus Caldatribacteriota bacterium | reverse complement strand
AAGATTCGGGAGGAGATAAGGAAATGAAGACGGTAATTAATAATTATATTAGAGAAGAAATGTTTCCCAATATATGGTGTCCGGGATGTGGAAATGGTATTGTATTAGGCGGTATAATACGAGCTATAGATGATTTAAATTGGGATAAAGATAAAATTGTAGCGGTTTCTGGGATAGGCTGTTCCAGTAGAATTACCGGTTATGTGGATTTTTGTACCATGAATACCACTCACGGGAGAGCTTTGCCTTTCGCTACTGGGATAAAAATGGCTAATCCTGATTTGAAAGTAATTGTAGTTATGGGCGATGGAGATTGTTCAGCTATTGGAGGAAATCATTTTATCCACGCAGCTCGGCGCAATATCGATTTAACTGCCATAGTTATTAATAATATGATATATGGAATGACCGGAGGACAATATTCGCCCCTTACTCCTACCGGTAAATTTGGTTCTACTGCACCTTATGGAAATATTGATCAATCTTTTGATTTGGCTGAATTGGCTATTGCAGCAGGTGCAACTTATGTAGCCCGAGGAACAGTTTATAATGCCCGGCAGTCAACCTCTTTAATAAAAAAGGCTTTAGATAAAAAGGGATTTTCAGTAGTAGAAATAATATCTGATTGCCCTGTATCTTACGGTAAAATGAACAAAATGAAATCACCGGTAGATATGCTAAAGTGGATAAAAGATATAGCTGTTTCCAAAAAAGTATGGGAAGGACTTTCCCCTGATGAAAAAAAGGGAAAATATGCTGTAGGAGAGTTTTTAAACAAAGATAGACCAGACTATACTGAACGATATGAAGAGATCATCAAGAAAGCTCAGGAAATGGGAGGTAATAAACAATGAAAGAAAGAATCGAAATGTGCTTAAGTGGTTCCGGAGGCCAGGGGTTAATTTTAGCCGGTATAATTTTAGCTGAAGCAGCCGGTATATATGATGGAAAAGAAGCTGTTCAAACCCAGTCTTACGGACCGGAAGCCCGAGGAGGAGCCAGTAGATCAGAAGTGGTCATAAGTAATAACACTATAGATTATCCCAAAGTTATAAAATCTGATATTCTTTTAGCTCTAACTCAGACTGCTTGTGATAAGTATGTTAAAAATTTGAATGAAGATGGTATCCTGGTTGCTGATTCTGCATTAGTAACTGAGGTTCCTAATATCTCAAACAAAATATATTTATTTCCCATTACCGAAACAGCTCAAAAAAAATTCGGAACAAAATTAGTTACCAATATTATTTCTTTAGGTATAATTGTAGGCTTAACCGGAGTGGTTTCCCAGGAAGCTATTCAAAAGGCAGTAAGTTCTAAGGTTCCAGTTAAAGCAAAGGAAATAAACGAAAAAGCATTACTCTCGGGGTTTGATATTGCTAAAGATTTAAAAGCAAAGGAAGAGGAAAGCAAGTAATAAAAAAATAAAAATTTGTATAAAAGGAGATTAAGGATAAAATGAAAGTTTTAGTGGTAAATAGCGGCAGCTCATCTATAAAATATCAGTTATTTGATATGACTGATGAGTCGGTACTGGCTAAAGGTTTGGTGGAGAGGATTGGAATTTCTGATTCAATTATTAATCATTATCCTTCTGATAAGGAACCGGTTATAACCCATCAGGATATTCCTAACCATAAGATAGGAATTAAATTAGCAATGGATGCCTTACTTCACCCGGAATACGGAGTGATTAAAGATGTGGCAGAAATAGTAGCAGTAGGTCATAGAGTAGTTCACGCCGGGGAAAAATTTTCCGGCTCAGTTTTACTTACCGATGAAGTTATGGATGCCTTAAAAGAATGCATCGAACTTGCTCCTCTACACAATCCGCCTAATATTTTAGGGATAGAAGTCTGTAAAGAACTAATGCCCGGTGTACCCCAAGTGGGAGTATTTGATACTGCTTTTCATCAGACTATTCCGGAATGCGCTTACCTCTATGGCATTCCTTATAAATTTTACAAAAAGTATAAAATAAGAAGATATGGATTCCATGGGACTTCTCATAACTATGTAGCTCAAAAGGCTGCAGAAATATTAAAGAAACCTATTAAAGAGCTTAAAATAATTACCTGTCATTTAGGAAATGGTTCTAGTATTACTGCAGTTAGAAATGGAGTTTCAGTTGATACCAGTTTAGGATTTGGAACAATTGCTGGCATCATTATGGGAACTCGTTGCGGAGATGTCGACCCTGCAGTTATTCCTTTTTTAATGGATAAAGAAAACCTAACTGTGGAAGAAATTAATAGGATTCTCTATAAAGAAAGTGGATTGTTAGGCCTATCGGAAGGGATTTCAAGTGATAAACGAGATTTAAGGGAGAAAGCAAACCAGGGTGATGAAAGAGCCATAAGAACTATCTCTGTTTTTACTTACGGGATAAAAAAATATATCGGAGCTTATGCAGCAGCTATGGGCGGAGTTGATGCCATTGTTTTTACAGCCGGAATCGGAGAAAATTCCAAAGAGACCAGAGCTGAGGCCTGCGAAGGATTGGAATTTTTAGGAGTAAAGATTGACCCGGAAAAAAATAAAGTTCGTGGTAAGGAAGCTATTGTAAGCAATGATGATTCGAAAGTGAAAGTAATGGTAATCCCCACCAATGAAGAGTTAATGATTGCTAAAGATACAGCAGAAATTTCAGCAAATTTATAGTAGTAATCGGGTAAAATTTAGGAGGTAAAATGTATAAAGTAATTAATAAGGAAAGATTACATGAAATTATCTATTCGATGTGGATAGAGGACCCGGAAGTGGCCCAATCGGTCCAACCCGGACAATTTATCATTCTGATGATTAAGGAAAAGGGAGAACGAATTCCCTTAACTGTGGCTGATTTTGACCGGGAAAAGGGACTGATCCGCATCGTCTTTCAGATAGTAGGTAAAACCAGTGAAGAGCTTTCCACTTTAGAAGAAGGAGATGAATTATATTCTTTTATCGGACCATTAGGTAAGGAAACCGAGATTGAAAATTACGGAAAAGTAATAACCGTAGGCGGAGGTACCGGTATCGCCTGTATCCATCCTATCACCCGTGCCTTAAAAGAGGCCGGTAATGAAGTCATCTCTATCATCGGAGCCAGAAGCAAAGAACTAATCATCATGGAAGAGGAAATAAGAAAAGCCTCCTCGGAACTGATTGTTACTACCGATGATGGCAGTTATGGCCGAAAAGGTTTTGTCACTCAAGTTTTAAAAGAACTCTTAGATAAAGATAAATCAATCAAGAAGGTATGGACTATCGGGCCGCCCATCATGATGAAGGTGACCTGTGAGACCACCAAACCTTATCCGGTAGAGACCATAGTCAGCTTAAATAGTATTATGGTAGATGGTACCGGAATGTGTGGTTCCTGTAGAGTTACCATCGGAGGAGAGACCAAATTTGTCTGTACCGATGGCCCGGAATTTAATGGACAATTAGTAGACTGGGAAGAATTTTCCAATCGTCTTTCCCGCTATAAAGATTCGGAGAAAAAATCCTGGGATCTCTACCACGAACATACTCACCTATGTACCTGCGGAAGGAGGACAAATTAATGGCTGAAATGATACCAGTAAAAGAAAGGATGCAAAGAGAGCAGATTGCCATGCCCGAGCGAGAGCCAAAAGAGAGGATTTATGATTTTAAAGAAGTACCTTTAGGCTATACCCAGGAACAGGCCATCTATGAAGCCCAAAGATGCCTGCAGTGTAAAAATGCTAAATGTATGAAGGGCTGCCCGGCGGAAATTAATATCCCTAAATTTATTGAAAAAATTGTTGAGGAAGATTTTGCCGGTGCTTATCTGGAAATATTAAAAACCGATGACCTCCCGGCTGTGACCGGAAGAGTATGCCCTCAAGAAGAACAGTGTCAGCAAGTTTGCATCTTGGAAAAACAGGGAAAACCGATCGCTATCGGTCGATTAGAACGATTTGTGGCTGATTGGGCTCGAGAAAATAATATTCACGGAAAGCTACTAAAGGTTAGTAAAAAAGAACAGAAAGTAGCCATAGTGGGTTCCGGTCCTGCCGGACTTACTTGTGCAGCTGATTTAGCTAAATTAGGTTATGAAGTTACTATCTTTGAAGCCTTACACCAACCCGGAGGAGTCTTGGTCTATGGTATTCCTGAATTTCGACTCCCTAAATCGATAGTAGAATACGAAGTAAAAGAGATTGAAAAATTAGGAGTAAAAGTAGTGACCGATTTTGTAGTAGGGACTACCAAAAGTGTAGATAAATTAACCCAGGAATTTGATGCCATATTTTTAGCTAATGGGGCGGGAGCTCCCCGTTTTATGAATATTCCCGGAGAGAACTTAAATGATGTTTATTCGGCCAATGAATTCCTTACTCGGGCCAATCTGATGAAAGCCTATCTCTTCCCTGAATACGATACCCCCATTAAGATAGGTAAAAGGGCAGCTACTATCGGAGCAGGAAATGTAGCTATGGATTCAGCCCGTACGGCCTTAAGATTGGGAGCCGAAAAATCCTATATCATCTATCGCAGGTCCCGAAAAGAAGTTCCAGCCCGAGCAGAGGAAGTCCATCATGCTGAAGAAGAGGGGATTATCTTTAATTTTCTTACCCTCCCGGTTAAAGTATTGGGTGATGATAAAGGTAACGTTATCGGAATGGAATGTCTGAAGATGGAATTAGGTGAGCCGGATGATTCAGGCAGAAGAAGACCCATTCCTATCCCCGGTTCTAATTTCCTAATCGAAGTAGATATGGTTATCGATGCCATTGGGACTTCAGCTAATCCTATTGTAGCCCGCAGTGCCACCGGAGTCGAGATTAACCAGTGGGGTTATTTTGTTATAGATGATAACACTAAAGTTACTACCAAAGAAGGTATATTTGCCGGAGGAGATATTGTCAGAGGTTCGGCTACCGTAATCTCGGCAGTAGGAGATGGTAAGGTGGCAGCTCGGGCAATTAATGAATTCTTATCTTCGGGTAAAAGCTTGAGGAAAAGTAAATAATATAAATTATTTTAAAAAAGGGAGGTAGGTAATAAGTTATAAAGAAAATTGCGAATTTAAAGTTTTTTTAAATCATGTCTAAGTTAAATTAAAATTTTAAAAAATTATTTAGGAGGACTTTGAAAAATGTCTAAAGAAATGAACCCTTTTAAATTAGTACAAGCTCAATTTGATCATAATGCAGAAAGATTAAACCTTGATCCAGCATTGCGTGAATTTTTAAGAGAACCGGAAAGGGCTATACAATTTACTATTCCGATAGATATGGATAATGGCACTACTAAGACTTTTATGGGTTATAGGACTCAACATTCTACTGCCCGTGGGCCAGCAAAAGGTGGTCTTCGTTTTGCAGAAGATGAAACATTTGATATGGTAAAACAATTAGCTATGATGATGGCCTGGAAATGTGCAGTGGTAGATATTCCTTTAGGTGGAGGTAAAGGTGGAGTTGTCGTAGATCCAAGAAAATTATCTGATAGAGAGACTGAAAGATTATGCCGAGGTTGGGTCAGGAAGGTATATGATTTTGTAGGCCCGGAGATAGATGTTCCCGCTCCGGATGTAGGTACTAACCCTCAGGATATGCTCTGGATTATGGATGAGTATGATACCATTAATAGAAATAGAAAACCCGGCTTTGTTACTGGTAAGGCAGTGGGAGTAGGCGGTTCACTGGGTAGAACAGAGGCTACTGGTTACGGTACGGTTTACTGTATTCGAGAAGCACTAAAGAGGCTGGGTATCGATTTTAAAGATGCTGTTGCCTCTATTCAAGGTGCTGGTAATGTTGCCCAATATACCTGTGAAAAATTTGTTCAATATGGCGGGAAAATAGTAGCAATATCCTGCTGGGATCCTAAAGACAAAAAAGCATATACTTACAGCTGCGAAAAAGGGATTGACCCTAAAAACTTACTTGCTCCGGGAACCTTAGATAAATTCGGGACTATTGATCCGGAAAAAGCTAAATCTTTTGGCTGGAAACAAGAAGACGGAGGCTCCTGGTTAAAGAAAAACGTTAATGTTCTTATTCCTGCAGCTTTAGGGCAATCAGTTACTCAGGATAATGTAAATGATATCAATTTTGATACAGTTAAAATTTATGCAGAAGCAGCCAATACTCCAACCACTTTAGAAGCAGATGAAGTGTTAAAAGAGAAAGGTGTCTATATAATTCCTGACTTCATTTGTAATGCAGGCGGGGTAACTGTTTCTTATTTTGAAGAAGTTCAAAATAATATGAATTACTACTGGCCAAAAGATGAGGTTTTAGAAAAACTCGATCGCATTATGACTAATGCCTTCAATGCAGTAGCAGACTTAGCAGTAGAGAAAAAATGCTATACACGTGATGCTGCTTATTTGATTGCGATTCAACGTGTAGCCAAAGCAGTAGAAGGAAGAGGTTGGGTAAAACCTAAAAAATAAAAATTAGTATATAGCGAAGAATAGCGTGGAGCGTACAGCGTATAGCGGATAGTGAAGAAAGAAGAAGAAAGATAAGGTTGTAAGATATAACTCGGGGCGGATAAATCCGCCCCCTACATAATAACTATATATTGTGTTAGTATAATTGATAAATGCAGAATTCTGAATATTTAATCAATTGCAAAAAGGTTTTGAATTTTGAATTATGGTTTTTCGTTTTTCGCTTTAAGTTTTTAACTTGTCATACTATACGCTAAACGCTGTACGCTGTACGCTATTACTATAGACGCAATACGAAATACGATATACGATATACGAAAAATACTGGGAGAAGGTAGTTAAAAGTGGAAATATTTGCTTTAATAGGAGAGAGTGGAACCGGCAAGAGTCACAAGGCCTTATTAATTGCTCATAAATACAATATAAATTATGTAATTGATGATGGACTTTTAATAAGGAAAGATAAAATATTAGCCGGACATTCTGCTAAAAAGGATAAGAACAGAATTCAAGCTATTAGGACAGCTATTTTCGAAGATCCTTCTCATGCCCATGAAGTAATAGAGGTAATAAAAAAAGCTAAACCAACTAAAATATTAGTTATTGGAACATCAGTCAGGATGATTGATAAAATTATTAAAACTTTAGAATTACCGCCTCTTAAAAGAATTTTAAAGATTGAAGATGTTTCTACCGAGAAAGAAATTGAGGAAGCAAAATCCGTTAGATTAAAAGAAGGGAAACATGTTATACCTTTGCCCGGGATTGAAGTACAAAGAAAATTCCCGGTAAATATATTAGAATCGTTGGAGATATTTTATAAGAGAAGATATAGCAAAAGGAAAATTGGCGAAAGAGCGATAGTAAGGCCGCCTTTTAGTTATTTTGGGAAATTATATGTTTCTGAAAATGCAATTTTAGATATAATTATTTATACACTTAAAGATTTCAAAGAAGTTGTAAAATTAGGTAAATCTCAAATCAGCATTAAAGAAGAAGGTATTCTGATAAATATTAGTTTGGTGCTGAGATATGGGGAAAATATTCCCCATGTTGGATTAAAAATTCAAAAAAGTCTTAAAAGAGAATTAGAATATATAACCGGCATAAATGTCATTTTAATCAATATTTTTGTATATAAATTAAAATACTAAAACTAGCGGATAGCGTTTAGCGTATAGCGTATAAGTGTAGGCGGGAAGTGCGAGGTAAAATATTTGCTATACACTAGAAAGGTAAATCCGGACGCGATACGCAATACGCGATACGCAATACGATAAAGAGGTGTAAGATGTTTGATAAAGAAAAAATGAAAAAAATTAAACAATTAAAGAAAGAATGGGAAAATAATGTTGTACAGAAAACCCTTAAACGTTTTCCCGAAAGAAAAGATAAATTTGTTACCGGTTCAGGGAAAGAGGTTGAGCGTCTTTATACTCCTGTAAATTTAGAAGATTCTGACCATAATAAAGATTTGAATTTCCCCGGACAATACCCTTATACCCGCGGGGTGCAGCCGACTATGTATAGAGGTCGATTTTGGACTATGCGTCAATATGCCGGTTTTGGTACAGCAGAAGAATCTAATAAGCGTTATAAATACCTGCTAGAGCAGGGGCAAACCGGATTAAGTGTTGCTTTTGACCTGCCCACACAAATTGGCTATGATTCAGATCATACTATGTCATTGGGTGAGGTAGGAAAAGTGGGGGTAGCTATAGATTCTTTAAAAGATATGGAGATGTTATTTGATGGAATTCCTCTTGACAAAGTAAGTACTTCAATGACTATAAACGCTCCTGCGCCTGTACTTTTAGCCATGTATATTGCAGTAGCAGAAAAACAAGGAGTAGCTCCTGATAAACTAAAGGGGACTATTCAAAACGATGTACTAAAAGAATACATTGCGCGGGGAACTTATATCTTTCCCCCGGTTCCCTCAATGAGATTAATTACCAATATCTTTGAATTTTGTTTTAAAGAGATGCCTCAATGGAACACTATTAGTATAAGCGGCTATCATATTAGAGAAGCAGGTTCTACGGCAGTTCAAGAAGTGGCCTTTACTTTGGCCGATGGAATAGCTTATGTGGATGCTGCAATAAAAATTGGATTGAAAGTTGATGATTTTGCACCAAGATTATCTTTCTTTTTTAATGCTCATAATGATTTATTAGAAGAAGTGGCAAAATTTAGAGCAGCTCGAAGGTTGTGGGCTAGGATTATGAAAGAAAGGTTTAGAGCCAAGAATGAAAAATCGTTAATGCTTAGATTTCATACTCAGACAGCCGGCTGTACTTTAACTGCTCAGCAATCGGATAATAATATTGCTCGAGTTACTATACAGGCCTTGGCAGCAGTATTGGGAGGAACCCAATCCCTTCATACAAATTCAAGAGATGAAGCCCTGGCTCTACCTGCTGAAGATTCGGTAAGGATTGCACTTAGAACCCAACAAGTATTGGCTTATGAAAGTGGAGTAACTGAAACAGTTGATCCTTTGGCCGGTTCCTACTATGTAGAAACTTTAACTAATGAAATTGAGAAACAGGCTTTGGAATATATTGAAAAAATTGATAAATTAGGTGGCGTTACTCAAGCTATTGAAAAAGGATTTATCCAGCATGAGATACAAAATAGTGCTTATCAATACCAGAAAGATATTGAAGAGAGTAAAAGGGTAGTAGTGGGTGTCAATAAATTCAAGACAAATGAAGGATCACCTAAAGGCCTTTTGAGAGTTAATCCTGAAGTGGGTCATCGGCAAGTTGAGGAACTTAAAAAGCTAAAAGAGCAAAGAGACAATCATAAAGTAAAAGAAAATTTAAAATTACTAGAGAAGACTGCAAAAACAGATGTAAATTTAATGCCTGTAATCCTGGATTGTGTAAAATCTTATGCTACCTTGGGTGAAATTTGCGATGTGTTAAGAAGCATCTTTGGTGAATATAAAGAGTCTGTAAAGCTTTAAAAAGTGGAGGAATGAAAAAATGGAAGAAAAAAAAATCAAAGTATTAATAGCCAAGCCCGGACTTGATGGCCATGACCGAGGAGCAAAGGTTGTAGCAAGAGCTCTAAGGGATGCCGGGATGGAAGTAATTTATACCGGATTACGGCAGACTCCTGAGCAGATTGTGGAAACTGCCATCCAGGAAGATGTAGATGTTATTGGATTGAGTATTTTATCGGGGGCTCATACTCATCTTTTTCCCAAAATAATGGAACTTCTAAAAGAAAATGATATTAAAGACATTATCGTTATGGGTGGAGGAGTAATCCCCGAAGAAGATATTCCTGAGTTAAAAAAGGTAGGTATAGCAGAAATATTCACTCCGGGGACCGATACTCGTGACATAATTAAGTTTATTAAAGAAAAAGTAAAATAGAAGATAGCGTAGAGCGTATAGCGTTTAGCGGATAGTATATAGCGAAAAACGAAAAGCGCAAAACGTAAAACCATAGCTCAAAATTTAAAATTAAATACATAGTATCTGTATATTAAGTTTCATCTATCTTATCTCGCATGCTATATTGCGAAAATAAAAAACTAAAGAAATAAAAAACAGAACTTAAAATTTAATATTGAGAAAAAAGTTTTGAGTTTTGAATTATGGTTTTTCGCTTTTCGCTTTAAGTTTTTAGTTTTAAAAGTGTTATACTATTCGTTATAATAATAAAAAGGTGTGTTTTATGGAGATTGTAGAAAAAATAATTAATGGTGACAGAAGAGCAGCTGCTAAGCTAATAACCTTAGTAGAAAATAACTTTAGCCAGGCTCAGAAGATTTTAAAAAAACTCTATAATTATACCGGAAATGCTTTGGTAATTGGCATAACCGGCCCTCCCGGTTCAGGGAAAAGCACTGTCACCGATAAAATTACCAAAATTTTACGGGAACAGGGGAAAACCGTCGGAATCATCGCCATAGATCCTACCAGTCCATTTACCGGCGGAGCATTATTGGGTGATAGAATTCGCATGCAGGATTTGAGCTTGGACAAAGGTGTTTTTATAAGAAGTATGAGTACCCGAGGGCATCTAGGGGGACTTTCGCAAGCCACTCAGGCAACAGTTAAGATATTGGATGCGCTGGGTAAGGACATAATATTTATTGAAACAGTTGGTGTAGGTCAATCGGAAGTAGATATAGTTAAAGTAGCTGATACAGTTGTATTGACAAGCATGCCGGGAATGGGAGATGATGTCCAGATCATAAAAGCCGGCATAATGGAAATAGGAGATATTTTTGTAATTAACAAAGCCGACAAAGAAGGCTGTGAACGTTTAGCTGCTGAGATAGAAATGATGTTAGATTTAAACCAAAACAAGAGATGGCGTCCTCCGGTTCTAAAGACTATAGCTACAGACAATGTCGGTATTCAAAAACTTTTGGAAGAGATTGACCGACATATTAAATATCTAAAGGAAAGTGGAGAGTTAGAACAAAGACGCCGGGAGAGTGCCAAGAAAGAGATATTTGACCTTATCCAGGAACGATGGAAAGAAATACTTTCAACTTTTATTGATAACGGATTTTTAAATAAGATAGTAACTAAAATAGTAAAGCGGGAAGAAGATCCTTATACTGCGGTAGATAAATTGTCAAATATATTAGCGCATTCTTATACACAGGGAGGTGTAAAAAATGATAGAAAAGATTGACCACATTGGAATTGCAGTAAGAAGTATTAAAGAAACCAGTGAGCTTTTAAACAATATACTGGGATTAAAAGTTGCTGGTGAAGAGATTGTAGAAGAACAGAAAGTTAAAGTTGCTTTTTTACCTTTGGGCGATAGTGAATTAGAACTGTTGGAATCCACTTCACCGGAGGGCCCTATTGCCAGATTCATCGAGAAGAAAGGTGAGGGGATTCAACATATTGCCTTTAAAGTTGATAATATTGAAGAAATATTAGAAAAATTAAAAAAGGAAGGAGTTAGGTTAATAGACGAAAAGCCGAGGTATGGAGCAGGTGGAGCCAGGATAGCCTTTTTACATCCCAAGGATACTAACGGCATTCTCATTGAATTATGCGAGAGAAATAAGTAAATAAAATGGAAGTCTAATTCGTATCTCGTATCTCGTGAATCGTATCTCGCGAAGAAAATAGAATTTAGAATTCAGGCACCAAAGATTAAGAAGCTTAATCAAATATATCTAAACGCGATATGGTATGCGAGCAAAAGGTTTTGAATTTTGAATTATGGTTTTTCGCTTTTCGCTTTAAGTTTTTAGCTCTACAAAAAAAGTCCAAAATCATAGAGCATATAGCATAAAGTTTATAGCTTAATACAACATAAAAAACAAAAAATTAGTTGAGATTTATAAAAATACTGAAGAAAGGCGGTAAGGTAAATTAATGAAATTATCAATTGATGAATTAATGAAAAATTTAAGAGAAAGAGAAGAAAAAGTAAAAGCAGGCGGAGGAGAGAAGAGAGTAAAAGCTCAACATGAAAAAGGCAAACTTACTGCTCGGGAAAGGATTGACCTTCTTTTGGATAAAGATAGCTTTGTAGAGCTTGATATGTTAGTTGAGCACAGATGCAGCAATTTTGGTATGGATAAAGTGGAGGCACCCGGAGAGGGAGTTGTAACCGGTTATGGAACTATTGACGGAAGACTGATTTATGTTTTTGCTCAGGATTTTACCGTTATTGGCGGTTCGCTGGGAGAAATGCACGCCAAGAAGATATCTAAGGTGTTGGATATGGCTATGAAAATGGGTGCACCATGTATCGGGATAAACGATTCCGGCGGTGCCCGTATTCAAGAGGGAGTAGATTCCTTGAGTGGTTACGGTCAGCTATTTTACCGCAATACTATTGCTTCCGGAGTAATCCCCCAGATATCAATAATTGTGGGGCCGGCTGCCGGAGGAGCAGTTTACTCTCCTGCCATAATGGATTTTGTATTTATGGTAAAAAATGTAGGAATAATGCATATTACAGGACCAGATGTAATTAAAGCAGTTACCGGAGAAGTAATTACTTCCGAGAAATTAGGTGGAGCCATGACTCATAACAGAAAGAGCGGAGTGGCTCATTTTGCTGCAGAGAATGAAGAGGAAGTCTATCAGATGGTAAGAGAGCTAATGGGCTATTTACCCTCTAACAATATGGAAAATACTCCCCAGGTGGAATGCAAGGATGATCCTAATCGAACGGAAGAGGCCCTTTTAAACATTGTCCCTACAGATCCAAATAAACCTTATGAAATGAAAGATGTAATAAGATACATTGTAGATGATGGAGATTTTTTTGAATCCCATCATTATTTTGCAACTAACATGCTTACCGGATTTGCCAGATTAAATGGCCAATCCATAGGTATAATTGCTAACCAGCCAAAAGTCTTGGCGGGCTGTTTAGATATTGATGCTTCCGATAAATCTGCTCGTTTTATCAGATTTTGTGATGCCTTTAATATTCCTATTCTAACCTTTGTAGATGTTCCGGGGTTTTTACCGGGGAGCGCTCAGGAATATGGAGGAATTATCCGACATGGAGCAAAATTGCTATATGCTTATTCTGAAGCAACTGTTCCCAAAATAACTTTGATTGTTCGTAAATCTTATGGAGGGGCTTATCTGGCAATGTGCAGCAGGGATTTAGGAGCAGATCAGGTAATTGCCTGGCCTACAGCGGAAATTGCCGTAATGGGCTCTCAAGGGGCAGCAAACATTATCTTTAGAAAAGAAATAGCCAAAGCAGATAAACCTGAAAAGGTACGTCAAGAGAAGATAGATGAATTTCAATTAAAGTTTTCTAATCCCTATGAAGCAGCTAAACGAGGTTATGTAGATATGGTCATTGACCCCCGGGAAACCAGGCCTCGTCTTATAACAACCTTTGAGATGCTATCTACAAAGAGAGAAACCAGACCGGCGAAGAAACACGGTAATTTCCCAGTGTAATTAGTAAATAGTTACTTGGTTACCTGGTTACATAGTTAGCTAGTTTATTGATAGATGTTAATTTAACCAACTAACTAGTTAACTAACTAACCAACTAACGATTGTTAAATAAGGAGGAATGAATAAATATGTTTGAAGGAATCAATGGAGCTATACAGGTAGCAATTATAGATATAATTTTAGTATTTGCAGTTCTGGGTGGATTAGCTTTAATTATAGTATCCTTAAAGAATGTTGTAGGGGTTAAAGAAGGAAAAAAAATATCTAAAGAAGTTAAAATCACGCCACCGGCATCAAGCATTACTTCAATAAAAGAAAAAGAAGAAGTTGATGGTAAATTAGTAGCTGTAATTACTGCTGCTGTGGCTTCATATTTAGAAAAACCAAAAAGTAAATTTAAAATACTAAGTATTAAAAAATATCAAACATCTTTGATTGCTCCCTGGTCTGCTATGGGGAGACAAGAATTAATGTCAGGAAGAAAACAATAAATATTAATATTGAAGAAAAAGGAGAAGAGTAAATAAAATGAGAAAATTTCAAATTAAAGTAGACGGTAAAGTATACGAAGTAGAAGTAGAAGAAGTAGGAGGAAATGAATCATCAGTGGGAACTGTTTCTGCTCCTCAACCGGTTGCAGCTAAAGTAAAAGAAGAGCCGGTAAGTCAAAAAGCAGCTGCTAAACCCTCATCTGTCCCAGCTCCTGCTAAAGCACCGGCTGCAGCGGTGGCCGGAGAGGAAGTGGTAGCACCTATGCCCGGCAAAGTACTTCAGTTAAAGGTATCCGAAGGAGATAGCGTAAAAGATGGAGATACTTTATTGATTTTAGAAGCGATGAAGATGGAAAATGAAATTATAGCCAATGCCTCAGGAAACATAAAAAAGATAAATGTAACTGCAAATGATATGGTAGATACCGGTGATGTCTTATTAGTGATAGGTTAGTTATAGAAAGGAGAATTTAAATGGATATTTTAACGAAAATCCTTCCTTTGTTTAGTCTTTCGGGATTTGCCGGACTTACTATAGGTAATATTGCAATGCTTATTGCTGCAGGTGTATTAATGTATTTTGCCATAGTAAAGAAGTGTGAACCTTTGCTCCTTTTACCTATCAGTTTTGGAGCGATACTGGTAAATCTACCTCTGACCGGGATAATGGAAGAAGGAGGACTTTTATATTTTGTTTCTTGGGGGATACAACATGAAGTATACCCCTGTTTAATCTTTATGGGGATTGGGGCAATGACTGATTTTGGTCCCTTATTAGCCAATCCTATAACCTTTCTTTTAGGAGCAGCTGCTCAAGTAGGTGTATTTGTAGCTTTGATCGGATCCGTACTTTTGGGATTTACTATTCAGGAGGCAGGTTCAATAGGGATTATTGGAGGGGCAGATGGGCCGACCGCAATCTATCTTGCTGTTAAAATGGCTCCCCAGTTGTTAGGAGCAATAGCAGTAGCGGCCTATTCCTATATGTCATTGGTTCCTATAATTCAGCCTCCCATAATGAAATTACTGACTACAGTCGAGGAAAGAAAAATAGTTATGAAACAGCTCAGGCCGGTATCCCGGTCAGAGAGAATACTCTTTCCTATTATTTCGACTGTCCTAATCGGTCTTCTACTACCGGCCTCGGTTCCCATTATCGGGATGTTGATGCTGGGGAATTTGTTTAAAGAAAGTACGGTAGTGGATAGATTGTCTAATACGGCACAAAATGAACTAATTAATATCGTTACCATATTCTTGTCTGTTTCTGTTGGCGCAACCATGCGAGCTGAATATTTTTTAACCTTTAATACTATTAAAATAATAGTATTGGGTTTGATTGCCTTTGGTTTTGGAACTGCCGGGGGAGTTTTGTTTGCCAAGCTATTAAATAAGATTACCGGAGGAAAGATTAATCCTCTAATTGGTGCTGCCGGGGTGTCTGCTGTGCCTATGGCCGCCAGAGTGGCCCAGAAAGTAGGACAGGAAGCAAATCCCAGCAACTTTTTATTGATGCACGCCATGGGGCCTAATGTAGCCGGAGTAATAGGGACTGCAGTTGCTGCCGGAGTAATGCTGACTTTGTTGCAATAAAATTCGTATCGCGTATACATTTAGTTAGCTAGTTAGTTGGTTACCCGGTTAGCTGGTTAAGAAAATAGGATAAAAAGAAGACAGGAGTCAGTAGCCAGAATCCAGAATATAATAGAATCGAGTATGGTCTATTACGACAAGACTATAAAAACGGAAAATAAAGGATTTAGGAAATATCATAATAAAAAATGTAAACAGTTTCTATATATTATTTTTCTAATTAAGAAGTTTCAATGCGATACCCAATACGATATACGAAAATGGTTTTTGGTTTTAATGGTGTAGGGCTCGATTCATCGAGTCCGAATGATTCGAGGCGAATGAATCCGCCCCTTTTCTAATTTGTATTTTATATTATAATTTATTACTCATCGCGGTAACGCCATGATGCTATGCGTTTCTTTTAAATTTTTGTAGGGGCACAATGAATTGTGCCCTCCCTTCATAATTCCTATAGACAGGCGAGACGCCTGTCCTACGGAGGAGTGTATGGTGTTTCACCCGTCCTACAGAGGGTAGACATAAGATCTGCCCCTACGAATTATTTCACTATCGACTGATTTAATCGGTGAATCGGTGAATTGGTGAATCGGAGAATTAATCAATTGGTAAATTTAAAAATTTACCAATTGATTTTTTACTTCTTATTCTAAATATGCTAAAATATTTTCAGTTTATCAGATATTAAGTGAAGGAAAAGGAAGCATTGTTGTGCCTAAAAAATCTTATTCGATTCTGATTTTTTTTATTATTGTTTCTTTGGTAGTTGCCGGGATTATTATTTTTCATCGTTCCAGCCTGGAGAGCAATTTCAAGCAGGTAGAATTGGTAATGAGCCTGAATGAATTGAGAGAATTATCTTATCAGGAAGGTTATAATGAAATTGAACTGTTGGCTAAAATAAAAAACTCCGGGATTAATTCAATAGCTGTTCATGAAGATACCCTGGAAAGCCTTGCTTTGTCCGGAAAGATACTCTATTTTTCCGATAAAGAACTTAATAAGTTAAATTTCTTCTTAAAATCAATCGACCCCTTCAAAAAATTTCAACCTGCACCAGGAGAAGCCTATATTATATTCAATGATAAAAATGACTATCTTCGCGTAAAGGAAAATTTACAAAGACAATTGGGCGAAGATTTAGTAAGAGATCTTGGTTTTATTCCTTATATAGGTTTAAAAGTGAAAGGGAATGAAGAAAAACTTGCTGATTTAGGTTTAGGATTTTCAGAAGAAGATATTGGGTTGGTGAGAAATTTAGGCTTTCAGGTCATTTTACGTTTCAAAAACTTCCCTCAAATAAATAAGGAAGATATAGAGTTCAAATTTAAAGAAAGTAATAAAGCCGGAAAGATTTCGGGAATAATTTTTGAGGGGGAAACAGTTTTAGGTTATCCTTCAAAAGAAAACTTAATTCATACCGCAGAACTCCTAAAAATAAAAGAATATCCCTTCGGAATTATAGAATTTGCCGGTCAAAAAGGGATTGAAACAGTCGCTCATCAATCAAGCGAATTAGCAGTAAGAGTTCATAGTATTACCAAAGAAGAAATGGAAATTATTTCTAAACAGAAAGCCGTAGAAAGATGGGTTAGAGCAGCAAAGGAAAGAAAGGTGAGGATTTTTTATATCAAACCTTTTATGAAATCTGACTCAAATCTTATCGAGGAAAATTTAGCTTATATTAAAACTATAAAAAAAGAGTTAGAAGCGAGTGGTTTTAAAGCAGGAAAAGCCAGTATTCTTTCTACTACCTACCAGGAACCAAAAATATTTATTCTTTTATTAATTCTGGGAGTTATTTCCGGGGGATTAATTCTCCTAAAAAATGTCTTCAACTTTAAAAAATATCAAGAATATTCTCTGTTATTATTGGGAATCTTATTTTCCCTAATCCTCCTCTTTTTAAATCGAGAAATATTTTTAATAAAGCTGATGGCTTTACTGGTAGCTCTAATATTCCCCACTTTGGCTATAATTAATAACCAAAGGTATTTTTTAGGAAACAATAACTCTAAATTAAAAGACACTCAAAATATTCCTAAAAATAATCCCAGTTTTATTCTGATGATAAAACAAATTTTAACCGGATTTTTCAGAATAATTTTAATTACATTATCCGGCGCCCTGTTAATAGCAGCTTTATTAAGTAATAATGAATTTATGTTGGGGATAGAACAATTTAGCGGGATAAAGATTTCTTATCTGGTCCCGCTTCTTTTGGTCCTGGTAATAATATGGTTAAAGGTGAATAAGGGCAAATTAATGATTTTAGAAAATATCAAGAAACCTATCCTGATTGAACATGTAATTATAATGATATTCTTTGCGGTATTTTTGGTAATTTATGTCTCCCGTTCAGGGAATTTCTCTTTTATTCCCGTTTTGGATATTGAGGAGAAGATAAGAATCTTCCTGGAAAAGACTTTAATTGCCCGGCCCAGAAACAAAGAGTTTTTAATCGGTTATCCCGCTCTATTACTGGCGATGAGTATGAATTACTTAAAGATAAAAGAATTTAAGATTCCCATAATTATTATCGGAGCCATAGGTCCGGTTACTTTAATTAATACCTTCTGTCATATTCACACTCCCTTTTTATTTTCAATGCTGCGAACTTTTAACGGGGTATGGTTAGGTTTAGCATTAGGATTAATAGCGGTTACCATATTTTATTATCTGGTAAAAATATTTAGGGAAAAAATTGATTATGGAAAAGTCTAAAACCAGAACAAAGATAATGATTTCCGGTTATTATGGTTTTAATAATACCGGGGATGAAGCCATTCTTAAATCTATGGTTAGAGCCTTTAAAGAAAAGATACCTCAAATAAAGATAACAGTTCTTTCCCATAATCCTTTGCAGACCTCCCAAACTTATCAGGTAAAGGCCATAAACCGGCTACACCTAATTAGAATTATATGTTGTTTGCGAAATGTTAATCTTTTTATTAGCGGGGGCGGAGGATTACTCCAGGATTCAACCGGAAAAGGCTGGAGCATATTATATTACCTGGGATTGATATTGATAGCAAAAATAGCCAAAGTGCCGGTTATGATTTATGCCCAGGGTATTGGTCCGGTAAACAAACAGATTAACAAAAAATTAATGAAGTGTATTTTAAATAAGATTGATTTAATTACCGTAAGAGATAACTATTCTAAAGAATTATTGGGAAATTTAGGAGTTGTGAAACCACTAATATATGTGAATTCTGATCCCGCCTTTTTATTGAAGAAAAAAAATATTAACCAAACTGTAGATAGTTATCCTTGCGTCCGGGAATTGATTCATTCAGATAATCGTCCCTTAATTGGGGTTTCGGTCAGAGAATATAAAAACAACGGATCAGATTTAAAAAGAATATTTGCCCAAGCAGCTGATTATTTAATTGAAAATTACCAGGCAAAAATTATTTTTCTTCCCTTTAAATTTGATGAAGATGTACATATTAGTGAAGAGATATTATCTTTAATGAAGAATAAGGCAGAGGTATTAAAAATAAAACTTGAATCCGAAGAATTACTTTCTGTTCTATCCCGATTATCTTTGGTGATTGGGGTGAGGCTTCATTCAATTATATTTTCCAGCATGGCTAATATTCCTTTTATAGCTTTTAACTATGACCCTAAAGTTAAATATTTTGTAGAAGATTTGGGGTTATCTGAATTGCTGATAGAAACAGATGAAGATTTCTCTTTAAAAAATATTCATAAAAAGATAGAATATGTTAGAGAAAATAATGATAAAATAAAAGATGTTTTACTCGAAAAAGTGAATAATTTAGAAGAAAAAGCCCTTGCTAATAATGAATTGGTTTATAAGTTTTTAAATCCATAACCATTGAGGTTACTATTTAATATGATTAGAATGTTTCACGTATATAAAAATTATCCCAATAAAATTCAGGCCTTACGGGATATCAATATCCATATAAAAAAGGGTGAATTTGTTTTTTTGGTAGGTCCTACCGGGGCAGGGAAGAGTACTTTTTTAAAATTGATTTACCGGGGGATTATTCCTACCAAAGGACAGGTAATCGTCGACGGTATAAACATAGCCCGGCTTAAACCCGGGTACATACCTTATCTAAGACGGAACATAGGTATTGTCTTTCAAGATTTTAAATTACTATATGATAGAACGGTATATGAAAATATTTCCTTTGGTTTAAAAGCGATTGGAGCAACTAATTATGAGATAAGACAGCAAGTTAAGAAGGTCCTTAATCTAGTAGGGCTGGAACATAAAAAGAAAATAAAACCACATTTATTATCCGGGGGAGAACAGCAGAAATTATGTATTGCCCGGGCTATTGCTAACGAACCATTAATATTACTTACCGATGAACCAACTGGCAATTTAGATCCTTACACTTCCTGGGAGATTATGAAACTTCTATTTCATATAAACATACGGGGAACTACTATTGTGATGGCATCTCATGATAAACTTATGGTAGATAGAGCCAAGAAGCGAGTAGTGAGGGTGGAGCGAGGACGAATAATAGAAGATACTCAAAGAGGGATATATTAAGATGATTTTTGAGAATATGGGATTTTATTTTAGAGAGGCTTTACTTAGTTTTAGACGAAGTGCTTTAATGAGTATAGCAGCAATATTAAGCACCACTACAATTTTACTTATTGTTGGTGTCTTTTTATTAATATCTGTAAATTTAAATCTTTTTTTAGAAAATTTAGAATCTCAGTTAGAGATTGTAGTTTATTTAGAAGACAATATTTCCAAGGCCGAGTTAAACAGTTTAAAAAACAACTTCGATTCTATAGATGGAATAAAAGAAGCGAAATTTGTATCTAAAGAGGAGGCCTACCAGCGTTTATCAAAAGATTTAGGAGAACAGAAAGACATACTCAGCGCTATTGAGGTAAATCCCCTTCCTGCTTCTTTTGAGATACAGGTAAAAGATCCCAAGGTAATTGAGCAAATTGCTAATCAGATAGTTGAATTTAAAAAAGTAGAAGAAGTTGAGTATGGCCGGGAAACAGCAGAAAGATTGTTAAATTTTACTTATATATTTAGAATAGCAGGAATGTTGGTATTAGCCCTTCTGGTTTTTGCTTCTATTTTGATTATATCAAATATAATAAAAATCACTGTATATAGCAGAAGAAATGAAATTGAGATAATGAGCCTGGTTGGAGCTACTTCCTGGTTTGTTAAGTGGCCCTTTATAATTGAAGGTTTTTTGCAGGGCTTTATCTCGAGCCTTTTTTCCATAATAATTTTGTATAATCTTTATTTTTTTGCCATAAATAAAGTACATCAAGCTATTCCTTTTTTGCCATTAGTGGTGGACAATTTAGATTTGTTACCTATGGGTATAGCAATTGTGTTGTTAGGTAGTTTTGTGGGAATTTTAGGGAGTATGTTTTCAGTAGGAAAATATTTAAATGTATAAAAAGAGGGTAGTTTTAATAAATAAGAAAATATTTTCTTGTTTAATATTGGCTTTAACTTTCATCTTATTTGTTGTTTTATTTAGCTATGGTGATAGTAGTGGGGGGGACTACAGTAAAAAGATAAATGAGGAAAACCAGAGATTAAAAAAGATAGAGCAGCAGATTAAAAGCGTTAAAGATGAAATTAATAATTTGCAGAAGAAAAAAAGTGGTTATTTAGAAACACTTCATAAAATAGAAAAACTTTTACAGGATACAGAGAAAGAATTGCAAGCTATCGAAAAAGATTTAGAATTTGCTCAAAAAGAGATAAAAACAGCAGAATATGAAGTTGTTATTGAAAAAGAAAAACTAAAGGAAAAGACTAAACTATTAGAAACCAGATTAAGGCAGATATATAAACACCGTTTAACCAGCTACTTGGAAGTTTTATTCAACAGTGAAAGCTTTTCTGATTTTCTTACTCGTTTCAGATATATAAAAAATATTTTGTCTTTAGATGCTGAAGTAATTAATGATATTCGCCAGCAGATGAAAAAGATAGAGAATAATAAAATAAACCTGGAGAACAGAGAAGAGATATTGAGTTTATTAAAAAAAGAGGTAGAGAAAGAAAAAGAAAATATCGAGTTTTCTATAAAAGCTAAAAAATCTATAATTAATAAGATAGATTCTCAAAAAGAAGCATATCTAAAATCTTTAAAAGAGTTAGAGCAATCTTCTCAAGAAATAAAGAATATAATAGAAAGAATTTATAAGCAGCGAGAAGAGGATTCTAAGAAGACTTCCCAGAAGAAGGAAGTCCCAGGGGTTACCCTAAAACCCAAAAAGGGGATTTTGGCCCTACCTGTTCAGGGTAAATTAATTTCCGGGTATGGAAGACAAAAAAATACCGAATTTAATACCTATACCTTTAATTCGGGAATAGATATTAGTGCTCCCCTTGGGCAGGTAGTTCATGCAGCCGGTTCGGGAGAGGTAATTTATACCGGCAACATAAAGGGGTATGGGCAGATAATAATTATTGATCACGGTGGAAGGGTTACTACTTTATATGCTCATCTTTCTAAAATTTTAATAGATATTGGGGACAAAGTAAAAAAAGAACAAACCATAGGTCAAGTGGGCGACAGCGGCGGCGTTTCTTCTACCAGGCTGCATTTTGAAGTTAGAGTAGAAGGCAAACCTACTGACCCTATGAACTGGCTATAAATATGAACATTCTAAAAATTTGGCGGTGAAAAATATGATAAAGATAAAAAGAAATAAAATAATTACTTTAATTTCGATTTTTGTGTTGGTTTCTATAATAAGCGGATTTTTATTTTATAATGTTAGAGCAAACGGTACGACCAATGAAGAGACGTTATTTAATAACCTGGAGCCTTTTTTTGAAGCTTTAAATTTGGTAAGGTTTGAATATATAGAGAAGGATATAGATTTAGAAATAGTTATTCAGGGTGCCATAAGAGGTATGCTTAAAGCCCTTGATGACCCCTATACTCGTTATATGGACCCCCAGGCACTTAAAAGGGAACAGGAAGATATGTTTTTAGGCCGCTTTGGAGGGTTAGGGATAATTATCACTATAAAAGATGAGCAATTAACTATAATCTCTCCTATTGAAGATACCCCGGCTTTTCGAGCTGGAATAAAAGCAGGAGATAAGATAGTAGAGATTGATGGAAAATCAACAGAAGGAATTGAGTTAAATGATGCAGTTGATATTTTAAGGGGAGAGAAAGGAACCGAAGTTACTTTAGGAATTAAGAGAGAAAATGTTGAGGAAATTTTGGAAATTACTATAATTCGAGATATAATCGAAGTCAAAGCAGTAAAAAAGGAAGTAATGGGCAGGAATAATAACCTTGGGTATATCCGAATTACTACTTTTAATGCGAATACCGAACCCGAACTAAAAGAAGTATTAAATGAGTTTAAAAAAGATAGTAATATTCAGGGGATTATCCTCGATTTACGTAATAATCCGGGAGGGTTATTGGATAGCGCCATAGAGGTAGCCAGTCAATTTATAAAAGAAGGACCGGTTGTCCATATCAAAGATAGAGATGGGATAGTAGCTACTATAGAATCCAGAGGAAACAAATATCCTGATTGGCCTTTATTTGTGTTGATTAACGAGGGCAGTGCAAGTGCTTCGGAAATTGTGGCCGGAGCGGTTCAGGATTCTGGAAGGGGGAAGCTGCTGGGGGAAAAAACATTTGGCAAGGGAGTAGTTCAGCAAGTCTTTAATCTTTATGATGGTTCAGGAATTGCTATTACCACTTCTGAATATTTTACCCCGAGCGAGCGTTCTATAAATCATATCGGAATTGAACCGGATATATTAGTAGAACTGATAGAAGATAGCGAACAGGATATGCAATTAAATAGGGCGATACAGTATTTGGAAGAGGAAATAAATTAGTATCGAGTAAAGACAGTATCGAGTCAAAGAAAAGAAAGATTCAAGATAGTACAAGTAAAGAATTAGTTTGTTGGTTTGTTAGTTACCTAGTTAGTTCATAATTAATTAGTTAACGAATCAATCTTAAACCAACTAACTAATTAACCAGCTAACCAACTAACTAAGGTGAAAGGATTTTTATTTTGAAGAAGAACCAAAGAGAAATTATAAATATTATTGCTTTAGTAATTATTTTGATTGTAGCTTTTAATATTTCTAATTTATTCAATAATTCTATTAAGGAAGAAAATAACCTTCGTAATGCCCAAAATGTTAATCCAGCTGCCACCAATGAAACAGAGTTAGAAATAAAGGAATCTGAAGAAACCACTTATGACAGCGAACAATATACAGATTTAATAATTGATGATTTGGCCTCTTCAGAGGGAGAGATAAACTTTTCACCTAAAGCAGCTTTTATAATAGATGATTTAGGATATGAAACAGAAGTGGCGAAAAAAATGATAGAATTGGAATTTCCTGTGGCACTATCTATATTACCTTTTCTCCAGTATTCTGAATCCATTGCCGAAGAAGGCAGAAAAAATAATCAGGAAATTATGCTGCATCTACCGATGGAGGCCAACAATTCTGGTGCAGACCCCGGACCCGGCGCCATTAAATCAGATATGTCGGAAGAAGAAATCAGACAGGCTGTCAGAGATTGTATTTTAAATTTCCCTTATATTATAGGGGTTAATAATCATATGGGCTCAAAGATTACCGAAGATAGAGAAATAATGGAAATAGTTTTGGAAGAGATTAAAGGATATAATTTATTTTTCATAGATAGTATGACTACTAAGCATTCTATCGCCTATGAAGCAGCCCAAGAGATGGAAATTAAGTCTGCAGTAAGGTCAGTCTTTTTAGATAATGAGAACGATATGGAATATATTAAGGGACAGATGCTGGAAGTTCAAGAGACTGCCTTGAGAGAAGGGGAGGTTATTGCTATTGGCCATAGCCGCATAAATACCTATTATGTATTGAAGAGAATGATTCCTGAATTAATTAGAGCGGGCATAGAAATAGTCCCGGTGTCAGAATTAGTTAAATAACCTCCTGTTAAAAATTCTGAATCTTTACTAACCAACCTTTCTTTTCCTTCCATTCTTTTTCCTATCTTTTCTTTCTCTTTCCTAACGCAATACGCGATACGCAATACGCGATACTGTAATAAAAGATTGTGTTATCATAATTTTTATATTATAATATTATTGTTTTTTAATAAAAGTAGTGTATCTTATATATTGTAGTGCGTATCGCGTGTGTAACTGAGCGGTTAGCTGGTTACTTGGTTAGCTAGCTAATAAATTAATATTAAATTAGTTAACTAACATCAAAAAAAAGTTTGAATTTTAAATTATAGTTTTTCGCTTTTCGTTTCTCACTTAATTACTATAAACTTTTTTAATTCAAAACTAAACGCTACCCGCTACCCGCTACCCGCTATACTATATGCTAACGACTATTCACTAACGACTAATTAAGGATGGAAGAAGAATGGAAGACAAAAAAATACGGGTTAGGTTTGCCCCCAGCCCTACAGGTATGTTGCACATCGGAGGAGCCCGAACGGCTTTATTTAATTGGCTCTATGCCAGACATTATAATGGGACTTTTGTTTTACGTATTGAAGATACCGATCAAGTAAGGTCTACTGAAGAAGCAGTAAATGTAATATTGGAAGGCATGAAATGGCTGGGTTTAGACTGGGATGAAGGCCCCGGAAAGGGCGGAGAATATGGTCCTTATTATCAGATGCAGAGATTGCATCTTTATCAGAAATATGCTGAGCAATTACTGAAAGACAAAAAAGCCTACTATTGTTATTGTACCAGAGAAGAGTTGGCTGAGAGCAGAGAAAAACAGTCAAGAGAAAATAAGTCTCTTAAGTACGATAGACATTGTTTGAATCTTAGCGAAGAGGATAAGAAGAGATATGAAGCAGAAGGTAGAAAGCCGGTAATAAGACTTAAAATTCCTGCCAGGGAAATTGTCTTTAATGATTTATTAAGAGGTAAAGTAACTTTTGACGGCGGGCTGTTAAGTGATTTTGTAATAGTGAAATCAGACGGAATTCCCACTTATAATTATGCGGTAGTTGTTGATGATGTCTTAATGAAGATTACTGACGTTATGAGGGGAGATGACCATATTTCTAATACTCCCAAACAGATAGTAATATATGATGCCCTGGGATTTGATGTGCCAAAATTTGCCCATATCCCCATGATTATGGGGCAAGACCACACCAGGCTGAGTAAACGTCATGGAGCTACTTCAGTTATGGAATATAAAAAGATGGGCTATATCCCGGAGGCAATGGTAAACTATATTGCACATTTAGGTTGGTCTCCTGGCGATGAAAGGGAGATATTCACAAAAGAAGAATTAATTAAAGAATTTAGTTTGGATAAAATTTCCAAACATGCCGCTGTTTTCAGTATGGAAAAACTAAATTGGTTTAATAGTGAATATTTAAAGAAGATGTCTATCGATTCCTTAACCAAAATGCTTCTTCCTTTTCTTAAAGAAGCTAATTATATTGAAAATGAAGAAAGTCTTTCTCCAAAAAAAAATGAGTACATAAAAGAAGTAGTAAAATTGCTGCAGGGAAGGATTAAAAATTTTTCTCAATTTATCGACTATGCCGATTATTTTTTTGTGGATAAAATAGATATTGACCCCCAGGCCTTTGACAGCGTATTAAACAAAGAAGGTGTACCAGGTATTTTGCAGGCTTTAAAGGAAAAGCTTTCTGCTCTTAAATATTGGGATGAAGAAAGTATTGAAAATGCAGTAAGAGAGGTTGCCTCTTCTTTACAAATAAAAGGCGGCCAAATAATCCATCCTACCCGGGTTGTGCTGAGTGGTAAAAAAGTAGGTCCCGGTTTGTTTGAATTAATGGTAGTGTTGGGTCAGGACAAGACTGTTAAACGCTTAAAAGAAGCTATAGAAAAAATAGAAGAAGCGAAAAAAATAAGTAATTAGGCTTTTCAAATAACACGATTTAGTATAAAATAAAAAAAAGAAAATAATTATAGAGTTGAGGGATCGTCTAGTGGTAGGACACCAGACTCTGGATCTGGGAGCGGTGGTTCGAGCCCACCTCCCTCAGCCATTTTTATTGGTTACTTAGTTAGCTGGTTACTTGGTTAACTGGTTAAGAGAACAGTATCGGATATATAGTGAAGAAAAGAAATACAAGAAGCAAATAAAGGATAACTTACTGAATCGGTCAATTAATTGCGGCGCAATCGAATAGTGGTTAATTCAGCTGGCTCTCAATCAGCAAACGGGGGTTCAATTCCCCCTTGCGCCACCAATTTTTTATAAAATAAAATATAATTTAAACTGAGCAGGAGCTACCTGCTTTTTTTATAATATAGAATATTATTTGACCGGTAAAATTGATAAGATAAAAGAGGGATAAAAGTGAACAATAACGAAGTATTTTTAACCGTAGAAGGTTTGGAAAATCTAAAAGAAGAGATAAAGTATTTAGAGAGAGAAAAAAGAAAAGAAATACAAGAAGATATTACCCGGGCTTTAGAGTTTGGAGATATAACTGAAAATGCAGAATATAATATTGCTCAGGAAGCTCAACGTATGAACGAAATAAATATTGTTAGACTAAAGCAAAAGTTAAGCCGAGCTAAATTAGTAGAAGAAAATTACCCTTCAGAGGGGATTGGTATTGGCACAACTCTAAAGCTGAAAAATTTAGATTCCGGGGAAGAAATCGAATATATCTTTGTCCCGGAGGATCAAATAGATTTTACACGGAATAAAATATCCCTAAATTCTCCCTTGGGACAGGCTTTTTTGGGTCATCAGGAAGGAGAAGAGGTAGAGATTGAAGTTCCTATCGGTATATTAAGATATAAAATATTAAAAATATTATAATGAAAACCAAAATATTAGAAATAAATCCCAAAAGAATAGATTTTGCTAAGATAAAAATAGCTGCTGAAGAAATAAAAAAAGGTAACCTGGTAGCTTTTCCAACTGAGACAGTCTATGGATTGGGTGCAGATGCCCTCAATAAGAAAGCGGTTAAGAAAATATTTCAAACCAAAGGAAGGCCATTTAATGATCCTTTAATTACTCATATTGCCGATACAAAAGAATTATATAAATTATCCCGGCAAGTTCCCCCGGTAGCTTTAAAATTAGCTAAAGCATTTTGGCCGGGTCCCCTTACTTTAGTCCTGAAAAAATCCGAGTTAGTTTCAGATATTATAACTGCAGGCTTAGATACAGTTGCCGTAAGGATGCCTGCTGATAATATTGCCTTAAGCTTAATTAGAGAAGCTCAAACTCCCATAGTGGCCCCCAGTGCCAATCTTTTTGGAAGGACAAGCCCCACTACCGCCCAGCACGTAGCCGATGATTTAAGCGGGAAAATTGAGATGATTATTGATGGAGGTAAGACAGAAGTAGGGGTAGAATCTACTGTGTTGGACGTAACTGTTGAACCTGCCCGGGTACTGAGGGCAGGGGGGATATCAGTAGAAAAATTAAAAGAAGTAATCGGCCAGGTAAAAATAAGTAAGGAGCTAGAAGAGGGTTTCCGTTCTCCGGGAATGTTAAACAGTCATTATTCTCCCCAAGCAAAATTGATTCTAGTAGAAAAGAAGGGCGATGTACAAGTAGAAGAAGTCCGTCGGTTAGCTTCTAAATATATGGCACAGGGTCTTAAAGTAGGAATAATGGCCAAAGAAGAAAATCAGAATAAATATGATAAATTTGAAGTTAAAGTTATCGGCAAAGGTACTGAATTAGAGATATGTGCGGCAAATCTCTTCTCTATTTTAAGGAGTTTTGATGAAGAAGGATTTGAGATTATTATTGCTGAAGGGTTAGAAGAACATGATTTGGGCTTGGCAATAATGGAGAGATTAAGAAAAGCCGCTGCCCCTAAATAAATGTGTTAGTGTAAACTTTTTTATCTTTTCTTTCCCTTTCTTAACTTGATGCTTTCCTTTACTCTTCCATTCTTTTTCCTTGTATTTCTTTTCTTTCTTAACTATATACTCAATACTCGATACTCGATACTGTCTTAAATATTTGACAGAAGTAGAAGGTTGTGCTAATATTTTAAAAAATGTTAAGGAGTAAGTAGGGTGGCTATAAATAGAGAATTTACTAAACCAATAAGTTCCTTTAATTTTTATTACTACTATTATACCACCGATGTTTATGCCTTAACATCTTAGAAGTTTAAAATAAGATATCATAGGCATGGACATCGGTTTTGTGCCTATGATGTTTTTACATATTTTTACGTATAAAGGTCATAGGTTTTTTAAATTCCTATGACCTTTTTTGTTTTTAGCCTATTCATTTGCGAAAAGAGGAATTATATGCTGGTTCGAGGAATAAGAGGAGCGATAACTGTAAATAATAATACCAAAGAAGAGATTATAAAATTCACCAAAGAGTTGCTGATTACTTTACAGAAAGAGAATGATTTTAAAATTGAAGATATAGTAAGTGTTTTTTTTAGTGCCACCCCTGATTTAAACACTGCCTTTCCCGCTCAAGCAGCACGGGAATTAGGCTGGGATAGAGTTCCCCTTTTTGATATGCAGGAAATTGAAGTTCCGGGGAGCCTGCCCGGATGCATTAGAATATTGATCCAGATAAATTGCCAAAAAAGCCAAACAGAAATAAAGCATTGCTATTTAAGAGGGGCAGAAATATTAAGAAAAGATTTAGTTAAAGATAGCTTAAATTTAAAGGAGAGTGAATCCAAATGATTATCGTAATGAACGGTAAAACTGATGATGCTGATGTGGAAAAGGTAATACAGAAATTACGCGAAATGGGACACAAAGTACACATCTCCCGGGGAGAAAGTCGGATTATTATAGGAGTAATCGGAGATGTGGAAAATTTAGCTTCTGTTCCCTTTTATGCTTTTAATGGCGTGGAAGAAATTATCCGTATTGTAAAGCCTTATAAATTAGCCAGTAGGGAATTTAAGAATTTTGATACTATCATTAAAGTAAAGGATGTAGTTATCGGCGGCAAAGAGGTGGTAGTAATGGCCGGACCCTGTGTGGTAGAAAACGAGAAACAGATATTTGAAACAGCCAAACAAGTGAAAGCTGCCGGAGCAAAGATATTAAGGGGAGGAGCTTTCAAGCCCCGGACTTCTCCTTACAGCTTTCAGGGATTAGGGGAAGAAGGTTTAAAGTTATTGGCTAAAGCCGGGGAAGAGACAGGTTTAGCAATAGTAACTGAAGTGATGTCGGTTAACCAGATAGAACTGGTAGGTAAATATACCGATATATTTCAAGTGGGCGCCCGCAATATGCAAAATTTTGTATTATTAAAAGAATTAGGTAAACTTAAAAAGCCCGTACTGCTTAAAAGAGGAATGTCAGCTTCCATAGAGGAATTATTATTATCAGCAGAATATATTTTATCTCAAGGAAATTATGAAGTAATATTATGTGAACGGGGAATACGCACTTTTGAAAATTATACCCGTAATACTTTGGATTTAAGCGCTGTTCCTGCCCTAAAGAGGTTGAGTCACTTACCGGTAATCGTAGATCCCAGCCATGCTACCGGAAGATGGAGGTTGGTAAGTCCGATGGCCAAGGCTGCCATAGCTGTTGGAGCAGATGGCTTACTTATCGAAGTTCACCCCGACCCCAGGAGTTCGCTCAGCGATGGAGTACAGACTTTAAGAATCGATACTTTTAGCCAACTAATGAAAGAATTAAGCCTTATAGCTCAGGCGGTAGGCCGGAAATTAGGTACATCTGCTGAATTTGATTTAGGGAGGATGAAAAATTAGTGGAACTTGTTTTAAAGAAAGTTAATAAATTAAAAGGAAATATATTTGTCCCGGGAGATAAATCAATATCTCACCGCTCTCTTATTTTAGGGTCTATTGCCCAGGGAGAAACTCGAATATATAATTTTTTAAATTCCCTGGATTGTCTTAAAACATTAGAGTGTATGCAGGGTTTAGGAGCAGAAATAGAGCTAGACAAAAATAATTCTGTTAAAATAAAAGGTAAAGGATTATACGGTTTACAAGAACCGAAAGATATACTTGATGTGGGAAATTCAGGGACGACTATCCGTCTCTTGACCGGTTTGCTTAGCGGACAGAATTTTTATTCTGTTTTGAGCGGAGATGATTCCATCAGAAAGAGACCCATGAAAAGAGTTGTCGAACCCCTTAGATTAATGGGGGCAGATATATGGGGAAGAGAAGATGGCCAGTTTGCTCCTTTAAGCGCTAAGGGGAATAAGCTCAAGCCTCTTCACTATACTTTACCGGTAGCCAGTGCTCAGGTAAAAACTGCTCTCTTGCTCGCCGGTCTTTATACTACCGGGGAAATGATTATCAAAGAGCCGCTGCCGACCAGAGACCATACTGAGAGGATGTTAGAAATTATGCAGGCAGATTTAAAAATAGCTCCTCCCGAAATTAAAGTGATGGGCGGAAAGGAATTAAGGGGTACGGATATTTTTATACCCGGTGATATTTCTTCTGCTGCTTATTTTATAGCAGCTGCCAGTATATTGGAAGGTTCTCAAATTACAATTAAACAGGTAGGGGTTAATCCTACCAGGACCGGAATAATTGAAATATTAAAAAAAATGGGGACAAAGATTGAAACTTTAAATTACCGGGTAAAATCAAATGAACCTCAAGCTGATTTAATGATAGAATATTCAAAACTAAAGGCCGCAGAGATTAAGAAAGAAAGCATACCTTTATTAATCGATGAATTGCCCCTTATTGCGGTGGCGGCAAGTCAGGCGCAGGGTAAAACAGTAGTAAGCGGGGCAAGGGAATTAAGAGTAAAGGAAACCGACAGAATAAAAGCCATAGTCAGAGAATTGAAAAAGATGGGAGCAGATATTAAAGAAAAAGAAGATGGATTTATAGTGGAAGGACCTTCTAAATTGAGAGGAGCAATCTGTGAAAGTTACAATGACCACCGAATTGCCATGTCTCTGTCAATTGCCGGTCTATTAGCCGAAGGAAAAACAATTATAAAAAATTCAGAATGTATAGATATATCTTTTCCCGGATTTGAAAAAATTTTACAAAAGTTGATTTAAAGGAAGGATAAAATGAAAAAAGAAATAAACGGAAAGACCAAAATAACCGGGGTAATCGGTAAAAACATAGAAAATAGTCTTTCCCCGCTTTTCCATAATCAAATAATACTCAAACATTCTTTAAACTTTTGCTATTTACCCTTCAAGGTAGCAGAAACTGATTTAGGCGAAGCCATTCAAGGTATAAGAGCCTTAAATATAAGAGGAGTAAATATTACTTTTCCTTACAAAGAGAAAGTAATTAAATTTTTAGATGAAGTGGAAGAATCTGCCCGAAGGATTGGAGCGGTAAATACCGTTGTTAATAATAAAGGAATTCTCACCGGTTACAATACCGATGTAATTGGCTTTAAGAGAAGCCTGCAGGAAGATGGAAAATTTACTATAAAAGGGAAAAAAGCAGTTATTTTGGGAGCAGGCGGGGCTGCCCGGGCAGTCGTTTATGCCCTTTTAGAGGAAGGGATAGAAGAAATAAGTATTTTTAATCGGACTTTAAAAAAGGCTGAGAAGATTAAACAGGCTCTTTCACCCTTTTCCCCAAAAAGCTGTATTAGTGTATTTTCTTTAGAGGAGAAAAGGTTAAAAGATAAAATAAAGGAGTCTCATCTTTTAGTTAATGCCACTTCTTTGGGAATGCCACCTCGGGTTGATAAAACTCCTTTACCTGATGAAAAATTGTTTCACCCCAATCTCTTGGTCTATGACCTTATCTATCACCCGGCCAGGACTCTTTTTCTGAGACAGGCTGAGAGGGCAGGAGCAAAGATAATTAATGGTTTACCGATGTTAGTTTATCAGGGCATGGAAAGCTTCTATCTTTGGACTGGCCTTAAACCGGAAGAGGAAGAGATATTAGAAATGATTAAGCAGAGCGTTTAAATTGCTTAGAAACCGAAAAAAAGGAGAAAGAGGAAAAATGCTAAGATTTCTTGATGCGGGAGAATCTCACGGAAAATGTTTGCTGGGAATAATAGAAGGATTGCCGGCGGATCTTTCCTTAAGCGAAGAAAAAATCAATCTTGACCTGACTAGACGCCAAGGAGGATATGGCAGAGGTAATAGGATGAAGATTGAACAGGATAAAGTAGAGATATTATCCGGACTGGTAGAAGGAAAGACCATAGGAAGCCCCCTTGGCTTAATGATAAAAAATAAAGATTGGGAAAATTGGCAGGAAAAGGAATATCCTCCTTTGACTATTCCCCGACCAGGACATGCGGATTTTGCCGGAGCCATAAAATATGGATTTAAAGATATAAGGAAAGTCCTGGAAAGAGCCAGTGCCCGACAGACCGCCATGAGAGTAGCTATCGGCTCGGTTGCCAGCTCACTTTTAGAAGAATTCAATATAGAAATTTACAGTTATGTATCAAGGATTGGTCAGGTTAAAGCGAAGAGGATTACTTCTTTTAATCGAGAAGTTAAAGAGGAAATTAATAGATCCCCCGTATATTGCGTAGACGGAATAGCATCAATTGGAATGTGCAGAGAGATTGATCGAGCCCGCGAGAAAGGGGATACTTTAGGCGGGGTATTTGAGGTGATAATTACCGGTATGCCCATTGGTTTGGGAAGCTATGTCCAGTGTGATAGGCGTTTGGATGCTCGCCTGGCTTTAGCCTTAATGAGTATTCCGGGTGTAAAGGCAATAGAGATAGGTGAGGGAATAGAGGCCTCAAAGAAGAAAGGTTCAATTGTTCATGATGAAATCTTCACTAAAGAAGAATTGGGAAAAGATTCCTTTCGGTATTGCCGAAAAACCGATCGCGCCGGCGGTATAGAAGGAGGAATAACTAATGGGGAAGAAGTGGTAATTAGAGCTTATCTTAAACCCATACCTACTTTGATTAATCCCCTTCGTTCTATTGACTTTGCCACCAAAAAAGAGACTAAAGCAATTTATCAAAGATCCGATATATGTGTTGTTCCGGCAGCCAGCGTAGTGGGAGAGGCGGCAGCTGCCTGGGAGATAACAGCTGTTTTTTTGGAAAAGTTTGGCGGAGATTCATTGGTTGAAATTAAAGAAAATTACGAAAATTACAAGGAGTCACTCCGGAAGATATGAGAAAAAATATTATTATTACCGGATTTATGGGGGCCGGCAAGAGTGTGGTGGCAAAAGAATTGGCCCGAAAATTAAAAATGGAATTTATAGATATGGACCGGATTATAGAAGAACGTCAGGGAACGAGTATAGTGGATATCTTTGCCAGATACGGAGAAAAGTATTTTCGAGAACAAGAGAATAAATTAGTAAAAGAATTATCCAAAGAAGAAAATAAGGTGATTGCTACCGGCGGGGGAACTCTGCTTTCTTCGGATAATGCCAGAATGTTGGGACAGACAGGGGAGATCGTATCCCTTTATGCTGATTCCCAGACTATCTATAACCGGGTAAAAAGAAGGAATAGTCGACCCCTCTTAAAAGGAGAAAATGTTTTAAGTAAGATTAACCACCTTTTAGAAGAAAGAAAGAAAGTATATAATAATTTTACTATAAAAATTGATACTACTAATCTGAGCATTCAGGAAGTTACGGATAGAATAATAGCTCTTTTAAAGAGCGAAGGTTAAATAAATGAAAGAAATAAAAGTAAAAATTACGGAAGATAAGGAATATAAGGTTTGCATTGGAATAGGCATTCTGGATAAATTAAGTGAACATTTATCTAAGGTGACGAAGAGCAAAAGGGTCATTATAATTACTAATCCTTTAGTACACAGTCTATATGGAGTTAAGCTATTATCTGTTCTTAAAAAGGGTGGATTTAATCCTGATTTAATTGAAATACCCGATGGCGAGAAATATAAATCTCTATCCACGGCAAAATATCTCTACGATGAATTATTAAAAAGGAAAGCAGACCGAACCACTACCCTTATTGCTTTGGGAGGAGGAGTTATAGGAGATTTAACCGGGTTTGTGGCCGCTACCTATATGAGAGGCCTGCCTTTGGTGCATGTTCCCACTACTCTTTTAGCCCAGGTAGATAGCAGTATCGGAGGGAAGGTGGCAGTTGACCATCCTTTAGCTAAAAATATAATAGGGAGCTTTTATCAGCCAAGGGCAGTTTACACCGACCCTGAAGCATTACAGACTTTATCAGATAAAGATATAAAGAATGGAATGGTAGAGGCTATAAAGATAGCAGTTATTAAATCTCCGGCTTTCTTTAAATGGTTAGAAAAAAATATTAATCAATTATTAAAAAAAGATAGAGGCCTGCTATCTGAAGCTGTTAAAGAAGCTGTTTCTTTAAAGGTGGACATAGTCTTAAAAGATCCCCGGGAAAAAGGCCTGCGCAAAATATTAAACTTTGGGCATAGTATCGGCCATGTCCTGGAAGTAGAGGCAGGGTATCAGGATTTAAGTCATGGTGAGGCGGTAGCTTTAGGTATGTTAATTGAGACTAAAATAGCTCGGAATAGAGGAATATGTTCAGAAGAATTTGAAGAGCAGATTAAACAGATTCTATCATTCTTACCATCTTCTTTGTTATTATCATCGGCAGCATCTTCTTCTCAGTCATTCCAGTCCCCCTCTCAGTCATCCCAGTCTTTTTCTTTACCATTCCCGCCTCCTTCTCTGTCATTCCCGCGAAAGCGGGAATCTAAATCCATACCTAAATACATCAAAAACATAGACTACAACAAGTTTTGGGAAACCTTAACTCTGGACAAAAAAAACTCTCAGGGTAAAATAACATTCATTCTGCCGGAAGTTCTGGGGAAAGCCACCTTAATTGATGACATAAATAAAGAAGAAATAATAAAAGCTTTGGAAGAATTTAAAAAGGAGTGGAAATTATGTTAAAGATAGGTATAATCAATGGACCAAATTTAAACATGCTGGGGAAAAGGGATAAAAAAATTTACGGTAGTTTAACCCTGGAAGAAATGAATCACAAAATTAAATCTTTTGCCAAAAAGGAAGATGTTGAACTAACTATAAAGCAATCTAATTTCGAGGGAGAGATTATTGAATTTATTCAGCAGAACTCTTCAAAGCTAAATGGTTTAATTATCAATCCGGCAGCTTATACTCATTACAGTTATGCTATTGCCGATGCTCTTAGAGACTGTCCAATTCCGGTAGTTGAAGTTCATCTTTCCAATATATTTTCCCGGGAAGATTTTCGGGAGAAATCAGTGACTGCTCCTGCCTGTATAGGACAGATTGCCGGCTTCGGCTGCCAGAGTTATATTCTGGCTATCCGCGCCCTTCAAGATTTGATAAAGAAAAAACCAAAAAAGTAGGTTTGATTCATCAAACCAGCCTGAATATTTCTGTTGTTCCTGTTTTTCCCTCTCCCCTCGGAGGGAGAGGGTTAGGGTGAGGGGGATTTTGCAACTCGCACCTTGTACCCGTATTTTTATCGGTCAATTGTATTGTTTTGTATCTTGTATTTGATGCTAACGGCTGTTCACTAGCGACTAACGACTAATTTAACCAGCAGGTTAATTGCTAAAAAGGAGAATCAAAATGAAAGAGGAAAGCGATTTTAGTTTTAACAAGATAAGCATTATCGGCGTAGGTTTAATCGGCGGCTCACTGGGATTGGCTTTAAAAAAAAAGAACCCGAATTTTAAGATTGTAGGAATAGACAAACAGGAAATAATCGAAAAAGCCATTCTTCGAGGTGCTATTGATGAAGGAACAGTTAATCTCGAAGAAGGAATAAAAGAAGCTGATATAGTAATTATTGCCACACCTGTAAAAACAATTTTAGATTTATTGCCTAAAATTAATCCCTTCCTTAAAAAAGGATGCCTGGTAACTGATACTGGCAGTACCAAAGGGCAAATAGTAGAAAGGGCTAACCAAGTATTATCTAAAGATGTCTTCTTTGTTGGCGGTCATCCCATGGCGGGTTCAGAAAAATGTGGTATAGAGGAAGCAAATCCCCATCTCTTTCATAACAAAACCTATATCTTAACTCCTACTGAAAAAAGCAATTTAATAGCAATAGATAAGATATTTTCATTAATAAAGATTATAGATGTAAATAGATTGATACTAGACCCTCTCGAACATGACAGAATTGTCGGCGCAGTAAGCCATCTACCTCAGATTATCGCGGTTTCCCTGATTAACATAACAGGTGAAATGGCTCTTCAGAGAAATAACAATAATTATTTTAAGGCTATCGGAGAAGGATTTAAAGATATGACCCGAATCGCCTCCAGTCCTTATAAGATATGGGAAGATATCTGCGAAACCAATCAAGAAAACATTTTGGAAATGATTCAGGAATTCAGAAATTACCTTGGAGTAATAGAAGATAAACTCAAAAATGACCCAAGCAGTCTAACAGAAGAATTTCAAAAAGCCAGTAAATTAAAAGAAAGCATATAGAATATTAGAAAATTTGCCAATTAACCAATTCAGCGATTCACCAATTAATTAATCGATAGTGAATAGTCGTTAGATTAAATACAGGTTTTCAGTGGGCAGGAGTAAATTGCATACACTTATTTTGCTAATGACTGATTAACTAATCCTTAACCGGTAAACTGGCTAACCGGGTAACTGGATAACTAATCCATACGAGATACGGATAAGGCTCCTGACTCCTGATTTGTATCTTTTCTTCTCTTTTTTAACTAAATACTATATACTCGATACTCGATACTGTTTTTATTGAGAATTCCCACCATTTATGCTATAATTTAATTGCTAGATGAGGGAAAGAATATGAGTTTTACCAATAAAGATGAAGTAAAAAATGTAGCCGTAAACAGAAAAGCAAGACATGATTACCATATATTAGACTCTTATGAAGTCGGACTGGTCCTAAAAGGGACAGAGGTAAAATCCCTAAGGGAAGGCAAGGTTAGCCTGCGGGAAAGTTTTGCTCAATTTGAAAATAACGAACTTTATATAATGAATATGCATATTTCTCCTTACGCCTTTGGTAACATATTCAATGTTGATCCCAGAAGGAAACGTAAATTACTTATGCACAGGCGAGAAATTAACCGTCTAAGAGGGCAGATTGAGGAGAAAGGCTTAACCCTGGTGCCTTTGCGAATTTATTTTAAAAAAGGTCATGCCAAGATTGAATTAGCTGTGGCTAAAGGAAAAAGATTATACGATAAACGACAAGCATTGGTCGAAAAAGATGCCCAAAGAGAAGTAGAAAGAGAATTAAAGAATAAAGAATGGGGGCGATAGGTTTCGACAGGGATAAGAGAGGTAAGAACAGCGGGTCGAGGTTCCATGTCCTCGTAAAACCGTGGAAAAACATTAACTGCTAGAAACGAACAATTAGCATTTGCAGCCTAAATAGGCTGCACGTCTGTACTGGTCTTGTGTCTACGAGACCTTTATGGGTGTAACATAAAGTAGACTATCTTTTACCTTACTGCCCTGGGAGGTAGAAGAGAAAATTAAGGGCTGGCTCAATTTACATCCTGTCTATGGG